>JAZAGZ010000001.1:0-11240 GCA_036231525.1 Pseudomonadota bacterium
ATGGCTTCAACGCTGATTGATTCTGATCGTTTTGCCGATGCTACTGACTGTCGATTGCTTTTCAATCAAGGCCGAATCACGTTACGTGGTGGTGGTGGTGGCGGTAATGTGGATTTTGGCGATAACTCGAGCACGTGGGCGAATGATGGGGAGTGCGATGACCCTCGGTTCCAAGGGGCCGGCATGGCTTCAACGACACTCGCCGAGGATCGTTTTAGCGATGCTAACGATTGTCGGGATCTCTTCAATCTAGGACGGATTACCCTGATTAGTAGCGGTGGCGGTGGCGGCCCCGTTGAGTTTGGCGATAACTCAAGCACGTGGTCGCAAAATGGAGAGTGTGACGATCCCCGTTTCCAAGGGTCTGGCATGGCCTCAATGCTGATTGATTCTGATCGTTTTGCTGATGCTACTGACTGTCGATTGCTTTTTAATCAAGGCATGATCACGTTGCGTGGTAGTGGTGGTAATGTGGATTTTGGCGATAACTCAAGTACGTGGGCGAATGATGGGGAGTGCGATGACCCTCGGTTCCAAGGGGCCGGCATGGCTTCAACGACACTCGCCGAGGATCGTTTTAGCGATGCTAACGATTGTCGGGATCTCTTCAATCTAGGACGGATTACCCTGCGTAATGAAAAGAGGTAAAGGTTTTTAGGGGGAGGCGAGTGTTCTCCTAAAGTGAGAGTGTTTTGTGACCCTTACTCATGAGTGATCGTCTGGCTGATTTCCGTTACTGTGAGGTTTTGCACGCAAATGTTTAAGACTAAATTCGTTCTTGCAGGCATGGCTTGTTTTTTGATTGGGTGCGGTACCTCGGTACCGCCAGTACCACTACCTGATTTTGGAGATGATTCAAGCACATGGGCTCTAGATGGAGAATGCGATGACCCGCGTTTCGAAGGGGATGGGATGGCCTCGACGCTGATTGATGCTGATCTTTTTAGTGATGCTACTGACTGTCGGCTGCTCTTCAATCAAGGTCAGATAATTTTGAGTAGCAATATTAATTTTGGTGATGATTCGAGTCGGTGGGCCGAAGATGGGGAGTGCGATGATCCCCGTTTCCAAGGAGCCGGCATGGCTTCAACCCTGGTTAACGAGGATCGTTTTAGCGATGCCACCGACTGCCAGGATCTCTACAATTTAGGGCGTATCACTTTGCGTAAAGACGCGAGGTGACTTTTTTCGAAATGTGACAGCAGCTACAGCGATTTTATACTTGTTCGTTGGTGCGCGATTTCTACTTTACCGAGGCTTGTGGAATATTTTCTTATCCGCATTCTTTTTGTAATAGCCCTGTAACAATTAGAATGTTTACTCTTTAATTCTCGCAAAACCCTAACTGACGACGGGTAGCGAAGCCGTGTACCTTGATGAAGTGGATTGGCTACAATCGCCCCCGGTCTGTGGAGCCTGTTGAGAATGGAGCCCTTGGGTAGAGGTCGTTGGAATTTGGCGAAGAGACAAACAGGAAGTTCAGTCGTATCGAGCCGATTTAGGGAATTCCAATCGGACCTCGGTGCTTATCCAGTTCCGGGCGTCTTCAATCCAGTTGCTCAGGCCGTCGCGCGAGCACTCGTTGGCGCAGGAATGGGGCTTACGGTTTCAAATCTTGTAATCGCACAAGTTTCTCAAAACGAGGAGACAGAGCCGAGGACTGGTGGTGTGGTGGAAGAACTTCGCGTGGTAGAGCGCCAGACAGAACGCTACCGTGCAGATGACAGTACATTATCTAAGTTGACAGAGAATCTACTAGATACGCCACAGTCAGTTAAAAGCATGTCTCGTGAACTTCTCGATGACCGCGGTCTCAATTCGTTAAACGATGCACTCCGGAGCATTCCGGGGATAACACTGGGTGCGGGTGAGTTCTCATGGCAAGGTAACGCTCCGAATATTCGCGGGTTTAACGCGCGAGATGATATGTACTTGGACGGGGCACGGGACTTCGGTAGTTATCCGCGCGACCCGTTCAACCTGGAATCGCTTGAAGTATTGTTAGGGCCGTCTTCTGTTCTATTCGGGCGTGGCTCCACGGGTGGGGCTATCAACCAAGTCACGAAGCGGCCGGTACTTGATTTGTTGACAGACTTCAGTGTCAACATTGGTTCTGATCAGACGGTACGCAGTACTGCAGATATTTCACGACCGGTACCATTACTGGGAGATGGGGCGGCCTTTCGTTTTAACGTGCTGGCCCATAAGGGCGAGGTTGCCAAACGGGATGGTGCAGAGATCAAGCGATTCGGTATTGCGCCGAGTCTATCGCTTGGTTTGGGCTCAGACACACAGTTGACTTTCAGTTATCTGAAACAAACATCAGATGACAGACCGGACTATGGTTTGCCTTGGCTCAACGGAGAGCCGGCACAGGTTGCACGGGAGAATTTCTATGGTTTTGACAGCGATTTTTTTAAGACAGATGCAGATATTTTGACCGGGCAACTTGTCCACTCATTTAGCAACTCTTTTAATCTGGACGCGCTGGTTCGCTACGCGCACTATGAGCGTGATAGCCGCGTCACTGAAGCTCTGATTACAGAATCAGTGACACCTGGAGCCCCACTCACCGATATCTCTGTATATCGCAACGTTTTTCTGGGTAATAGCGAAGAAACTCTCTTCGCAGCTCAGTCTACATTTACATTGGAGTTAGATACCCGCGGAATCGAGCATGCCGTGGCTGGCGGTGTGGAGTTCAGCCGAGAAGCATCGAATCCGACCTTTGCCTTTGGAATTGGTGCGCAGGGTACAGATTTGCTTAACCCGATTTCAAACGTACCTTTTACTGGTAGTACAGATCCCCGCACAATTGCGGACACCATGGGTGAGACCCTGGCTTTTTATGCCCTGGATACCCTCAAACTTAGCGATGCTTGGCAATTTACACTTGGCGTACGCTGGGACCGGTTTGATACGGATTACGATGCGGTTAGGTTCGCAGGCCCGGCGACACCGTTTAACAGTGGTGATGTTGGCGGTAGTGAGTCATTTGATCAGATTGATAAGGAGACGAGCTATCGAGCAGCCCTGGTCTATAAGCCAACTCTCGAGTCCAGTATTTACTTGGCTAGTAGTACGTCCTTTAATCCATCCGCACAAAGTTTATCCTTCCTTACCAGCGGTCGCGGCCTGCAGTTGGGCAATCAGTTTTTAGATCCAGAAGAAAACCTGAGTCTCGAGGCAGGAATCAAGATGAATCTTAACGAAGGCGCGTTGTCGTTTGCCGGTGCTGCGTTTGAGATTGTCAAGAAGAACGCCAGGGTCCCAGATCCAAGTAATCCTGGCTTTAATACACTGGGAGGCGAACATCAGGTACGAGGATTATCCCTTGATGTGAGTGGTATGGTTGCCCCGGGGGTTTACATAACTGGGGGGTATACCCACTTGGATACTGAGGTCATCAAGGCTGCGCCCGGCGCTGTAACCGGGGCCTCTTTGGCTAATGCGCCTGAACATTCATTGTCGGCATGGGTCAATTACCAATTGACCGATCAGTTAGACTTTGGTGTCGGTGCACGCTATATCTCAGAACTGATGGCGGAAAATACCGGGAGTGACAAGTCAATCCCGAGTTATCAGGTTTTAGATGCCATGGGGCGTTACCGTCTGTCCGATAGTATTGCGTTCAAGATGAATCTTACTAACTTGACTAACGAGTACTACTTCGATCAGTTGCACCCTTGGCACGTTGTGCCTGGTTCTGGCTTCACGGCGACGTTTGCGATCAACGTAATTTTCTAGTCACTATGCTTATCAGTATTCCAGATGTGTTGACAGTTGAGGAGGTTGTTCGTGCTCGTGATTCGCTCGAGGGCGCGGCCTGGGCAGACGGTCGGCATAGCGCTGGGTATCTATCTCAGGCTGTTAAGAATAATGAGCAGCTCCCCGACGATGACCCCATCGCTCGTGATTTGGGTGAAATGATCTTGACTGCACTCCAGAATAACGCGCTGTTCACATCAGCTTCGCTTCCTCTCAAAGTCTTACCACCTTTGTTTAATCGTTACAGTGACGGGCAGTTTTACGGTGGGCACATTGATGGTGCAGTTCGACCAATTGCGGGAAGCCCTCATCAAGTCCGCACAGATTTATCTGCAACGCTGTTTCTTAGTGACCCGGAGAGCTACGACGGCGGTGAGTTGATTGTAAAGGATACACTGGGAGAACGAAGTACGAAGCTATCGGCAGGCGACATGGTGCTTTATCCTGGTATAAGTGTCCATCGGATAGAGCCGGTGACTCGCGGTGTCCGTTTATCGGCGTTCTTCTGGATCCAGAGTATGGTCCGGGATAATGCTCAAAGGACTATGTTGTTTGAGCTTGACTCCGTTATACAACGGCTCGCGGCGGATGTTCCCGAACACACGTCCTTGGTAGAACTGGCAGGTATCTATCACAATCTGCTGCGTTTCTGGGCAGACGCATAACACCCAAATATCGAAGCGCTTTCGATCATCCTGGCGCCTTATAAGCATCGGCCTGACTCTCACCCAGCACTGTCTCACGGGCGAATTGGTGTTGTTTAGAGGCTATTCAAGTTTTGCGTGAGCTCCATTACAGAATGGTTGATTGCCTGTTTGTTTGCATCCGCACAAAGGAACCATTTTTTTTTCTTCTATTTGAAATCGTACGGGTTTTAGGTCAGTGCTCGAATGGGCACCATCGCAAAACGGCTGGTTAGCGGATAGTCCACAGCGACACCAGTAGTAGATGCCTGGCTCAAGCTCCAGGACATAGGGTTTTGTTTGCGGGATTATTGTTGCCGTCATAATTTCCATCCTTAGTCAAACTAGTTGTCCTTATTGCTTAGAGTATCATTACGATACGCAATTATTGAAAGGCACTGTTTTTATGCAAAGCTGGTTTAAATTTCTTTGCTTCACAATATGGGTTGCTCTGCCTTGCTTGGGATTTGCTCACCACGGATTTAATGCGCACTATGATGAGGCGCGTCCAATATTAATTGAGGGCGTCATTGCCGAGTTCCAATACATCAATCCACATTCATTCGTTCATGTGGAAGTAGCGAACAGTGCCGGAGAGAGACAAATCCGGTGGTGTGAAATGCAAGCCCGCTCACAGATGCAAGTCCGAGGAATAAGTGAAAGTACACTGAGGGTTGGCGACCGTATTCGGATCGAAGGTTTCCAGGCCAGACGCGATCCTTTGGGTTGTGAACTCAGTATCGGATATCTCGCAGATGGAACGGTTTTACGTCTGCGAACTAGAAACGGGCAAAGCATATTCTCAGCCCCTGCACAAAAAGACGGATCCGAAATTATCTTTGACACCTGGTTTAGGAAATCTTTTCCCGGAGCGGGGACCGACCCCAATCCAGCTGAATTCTTTACCACAACTGGTGCGGCAGCAGATGCGGCTAATGATCCGTTAACATCCAATCCCGCTTACCGCTGCAGTGCTATTAGTCCAATTCGTGCCTGGTCCCACCCAGGCTTGCCGATACAAATTCTCGATGAGGGTGATCGCATCATCATCCGCCATGAATTTATGGATGCGGAACGAGTCATTTATTTGGATCTGGATGAACATCCATCCGATGTGGATCGCACGGAGATGGGGCACTCCATCGGACACTACGAAGACGATGTCCTGGTTATCCATACCTCGATGTTCTCTGAGGGAATGGTGAGATCTGATTTTGTTCGAACCACAAACTTCGAGCTCACTGAGCGGATTCAGATCAACCGCGATAGTGGAGATCTTGAAGTATTCTGGACCGCCACCGATCCAGAGTACTATAACGATATTCTGCGGGGCTCCAGAATACTAATGCGAACGACGCTCCCCATGGGGAGATATGATTGCATGCCAGGCAGAGGGCACGGTGCTCAGATGGACCTCAATCTAGGGTAATTTCCAAGGTATTAATGCTGGGGATTTACGCTTGGATACTAGTCCGTGCCGTGAGTTCTCCAGTTGAGCAGTGTGCCGTCCTCTTTAATAATCGATTGCCAGGCAGCTGCCGGACGACCGTCGCGCATGGGGCGGCCGGTTATAGTTACTCTTGCGCCCGGCGGCAGATCACTTTTTCGTACGCCACCACGGATCAGGTCTTGAGGTCCTTCGGCCTCGAATCCCCAGGTCGTGATCGTCCCATCATCATTCTCGATATCCACAATCAGCCAGGAGTGTGGATTGATATAGCGAAACTCTTTAACGACGCCCGTTAACGTCACGGTCCGCTCACTCTCGAACATCTCGCCGGAGTGGTGCGCAATAATCGGGGTTGAAAAACAGATCAAGGTCGCTAATGCGACAAACAAGGCAAGCGGTTTCCGCGGCTGAATGTCTTTCATTAACATCACTCCTCGACCGCCGGATCGTCCATATCGGTGAAGTCGAGATCGAGAAATGTCGTCCCGCCATCCCCGGTCGGCACAACTATATTGTTCGCGCTGTCGCAGTTCCACCAGTACTCCAATCGGAGTGGTGATCCTGCCTCCTGATGTATTTGCTTGTAGATTTGCCGCGTATACCACGGTACCTCTAACGCCTCATCGTCGTAGATCCAGACATCGGCCTGGATCGTTTCCTCATCAATCTTTCGCCACATCTCAATGCTTTCAAGGGCAGTGCTGAAATACGGTTGCAGTCTCCCGATCCAGCCACCATTGGTATACATCGTATGCGTAATGAGTGTGTCACCATCCCAGAAACCGATCGAGTCACCATGTTCGGTTTCGTATGCCCAGTCCTCTGGTGTGTGGTCGCGACCGTCCGTATAGATACGGCGTACCTCGTTTCGAGCCTGGCCCAGATGCCAGGTCTGATGTGGCGTTACGGCGAACTCGTGTGGGCGGCCGTTCTTGAGCATGCCCGGGTAACCGCGAGGCATACCGCAACCGGAATGGGGATCCCAAATGTATCCCTCCGTCGCCTTCGCAATCACATCCCTGTGCATTGCGGCGTACTCACCTTTAAGCGCAGCCGTGGTTTCGGTACCGACACGGTCATTATCAAACCTTGAGGGGCCGCCTTCACGTTCCCACAACCCGCTCCAGTCAGGAACCTCCTCAAGGGACATCGTCCTGTCTTCCGTCATGGTCTCCAATGCCTTGTAAAACGCCCATGCCGAGTCATAACTCTGCCCGCGATCGATCATGCGTTGTTTTGTTTCAGCCCAGTTCTCCGTGCGCGAATCTTCCTGTGAGGACACAAGCGCAGGTATGATCAAGCAGGCGAGAATCGCTATTGATAATGTTCTCGGAGTAACTTCTCTCATAACTACTTGCCTCATCATCTAGACTCTGAGAGCGTCATCAGTTAATGGCAACGCTCGATGCCGTTTTCCGGTGGCAGCAAAAATAGCGTTCGCCAGAGCGGGCGCATACGGAGGTACCCCCGGCTCCCCGACACCACAGGAACGAAGATGGACATAATCCTCGACTATCTCAACACGAACATCGAGCGGCGTATCGCCGATACGGGTCAAAGGGTAATTGTGGAAGTTGCTTTGCTCCACGACACCTCTACTCGTCGTTATCTTTCCGTGACGGGCAATAGTATGGCCGAAGACTACTGCTCCCTCGATCTGCTTGCGTACGCCTTCGGGATTGACGTAGCGGCCGCAGTCAATTGCTACGTCCACCTGCGGGACGTGCAGAGATCCGTTGTCGCGCACGACTACGTGTACCGCGGTTGCAACATAACTGTGAAACGATCGATGGCATGCGAGACCGAGGCCGTGACCGTCCGCCATTTGCTTCCCATACCCTGATTTCTGCGCGACAGTCCGCAAAACGTTCGAAAGGCGTTTTGGCATGATTGGCCAGTCATCGATGGAGTCACCGTAATTCCATATCTCTTCCACGGCATCCTCGGTCAAATCCATCTCGTCGGCATCACCGATCAATCCAAGCATGAACTCCAGTGGATCCCTATCCGCCGCGGCGGCGAGCTCATTCACAAAACAATTGGTAGCGAATGAATGCTGGATGTTATTAACGGAACGGTACCATCCGACTCGGATCATAGCGTCGGCCTCGCCGGTCTCTATCTGAAGATTCGGAATATTGTTGTAGGGAAGGTCGATTAATCCCAGGCCGGCTTCTAATGTGGAAGCCGTTTTCACATCGGGAGCCCAGAGCGCCATCAACGACGGCCAAGCTGCACTATGATGCCAGGCGGTAACGTTGCCGGAGGCGTCCAATCCTGCCTTGATGTACTGAGCACTCGCAGCATGGTAATAGCCGTTCCGGACTTCATCTTCTCGAGTCCATTGAACACGTACTGGCGCGCCGATGGCTTCGGACAAGATGGCCGCTTCGCACGCAAAATCCGGTTTAGACTTACGACCGAAGCCGCCACCGAGCAGTGTGATGTGGCATTCCACATCCGTCTTTTCGAGACCCAAAGCTTCGGCGACATACTGTCGTGTTTCATTCGGTGCTTGCGTCGCCGCCCAAACCTGAACCGGGCGGGCTGTGGCGTCCACGAGCGCAACTGGCGGCTCCATCGGTGTGTGTACGAGATAAGGAACGAAGTACTCCGATTCAACAACGCTATCAGCAGTAGATAATGCCTCGTCGACATCCCCCCGCCTACGAATCACTGAGCCGCCCCGGCGTGCCGACTCTCGTAGTGTGTCATCGAAAGTACTCGAATCATGGACTGTGAAAGGACCGTCATCCCATTCGATTTTCAGCTTGCTTCGGCCTTCCATGACTGACCAGGTATTGATGCCTATGACGGCAACACCGCCCAATGCCCGAAATTCGGCGGGCGTATCATCAGCCATGGCCGGTATCTCGATGACTTGCTCGACGCCGGACACCTGTAATGCCTCTGTTGCGTCGAACGACCTGACTTTGCCACGGTAAACGGGCGATCGCGCAATGACCGCGATTTTCATGCCCGGTAGAGATACATCGGCGCCATAGGTGGCACCGCCAGTGCTCATGTCAAAGTTGTCGACCACCGGTAAGTCTCTACCAATGTATTTCCACTCCGATGGATGTTTAAGTCTCGGTGCTGGGGCATTCTCTCCGGTTGGTAAGGATAAATTCGCAGCGGCATCGACGAGTTCACCAAAGTCGAAGGATCTGCCAGAACTGGTGTGATAGAGACGATGATGCTTCGTATACACCTCGCTTGCGTCCACTCCCCATTCCTCCGCGGCCGCTCGCTCCAATAAGTTTCGCGCCGATGCCCCGAGTTCGCGCATAATCTCGAAATGATGCCGGGTACTGCGTGAGCCATCGGTATTCTGGCCGTCCTTTCCAGCCGGATCGTATTTCGTCTCATCGCCCGGCGCCTGCCAGATCTTGACGCGCGACCAATCGGCTTCCAGTTCGTCTGCGAGAATCATCGGAATGCCAGTTCTAACTCCTTGCCCCATCTCCGAGCGACTACACGTAATCGTTACAGTCCCATCCGAATCGATGCTGACAAAGAGGTTGGGCTGTACTGAGGTGGCTGACTGTGCACGAGCGACTGCGAAAATCGAGTTCTGTCTGATCTGAGCACCCAGAACCAGGACCGCACCTAGCCCGGTCGACTGAATAAATTGCCGTCGACTGACATGTGTAATCTGGGCCACGCTACACCTCCGAAGCAGCAGTACGAACTGCCGCGAAGATTCGTTGATAAGTGCCACACCGACAGATGTTTCCCTGCATGCCATCGATCACCTCTTCGTCGGAGGGGTCAGGATTCTCGGCAAGAAGGGACGCGGCTTGCATTATCTGTCCAGACTGACAGTACCCACACTGGGGCACATTGTGAGACCGCCAGGCGCGCTGCACGGGGTGATTGCCACCCGGATCAAGGCCTTCGATCGTGGTGACCTCCTTGCTATCCGCAGCACTTACGGGTGTGACGCAAGCCCGAATCGCGCGACCATCGATATGCACAGTACAGGCACCACACAGAGCCATTCCGCAGCCGAATTTCGTGCCAGCTAAACCTAACTCATCCCGCAAATACCATAGGATGGGCATATTCGGATCGCCATCGAACTCGTGACTTACTCCGTTTACTGTTAGTGGGACCATAATCGCTTTCCTCCCCGCGGATGACGTGGCTAAGTACGTATCAGTTGTTAGAGAATACGCACCTGTTATTGTTCGGCATTAGCTATATTCAGTTATCAACACTGGACGAATGCGGTGAGATCCGCAACTCCCTCAAATTCCGCGCCGCAGCCAAACTGAGAAGTATGAGAAAAACGCCGTCACTTGGACGGCGTTGGATCTCACTGGACGTTAATGTGGTGGAGGCGGCGGGAATCGAACTCGTGCAACAAGCATAGCAGCAGAAAATTTTTGAGCTCAAACTTTTTCCGGCTTTAGACCAAATCAAAGCGCAGCTCGCCCAAACCCTCAAGGCTGCAAGCGATTTGATCGCCGGCTTTGAGCCATTGTTGTTGCTCGGGCGGCATGCCAGCAATCACGCCAGACGGGGTGCCGGTGAAAAATATGTCACCCGGTTTAAACGTAATAACACTCGAAGCGAAAGCGATGAGCTGACGGCAATTGAATAACATATCATTGGTGTTTGAATCCTGCCTTTGCTCGCCATTCACGCGGGTCTCAAGACGTAAATTATTGGGCTCGGGAACAAGATCGCTGGTCACAAAATAGGGTCCCAGCGGCGCGAAGCCGTCCGGCGTTTTGCCGATCATGAATTGGCTGGTTACGTTTTGTAGATCGCGAGCCGTGAAATCATTTCCCGTCGAATAGCCGGCAATATAGTCAAGCGCGTTTTCTTCCGACACTTGATGGCAGGTTCTTCCAAAATACATGACAAGCTCGACTTCATAATCGAAATTATTTGCGGCCTCGGTCGGAAGCTTAATCGTTCCACGGTGACTATTGAGCGCATTGTTGAATTTGTTGAACAGCGTCGGGGCCGGCGGCAACTCCACGGCAAGCTCATTGGCATGAAGCCCGTAATTAAACCCCATCATGATGATCTTTTCGGGACGCGTGACTAAAGGCGCATGGGTGATATTTTCTTCGTCGAGAAAGAGCCCATCAGGCCCGCTTCCTGCTGCCGCAACGACATTGGCGAGAAGTCCGCCTTTGGCGTTTTGCAAAAGATCATCCATGTCCGCGGGCGCGGGAAGATCATACATCTGGGCTGCTGCGCCCACATCAAGAATGCCGCGTTGCAGTTTGACCCCAAGACCATAGCCGTCATCCAGACGCAAATTTAGGAGCGTCATATCGCGCGGCATCTGATGTTCGTAATCAGCGATTGTCGCATCGGCTGTG
>JAZAGZ010000002.1:0-24163 GCA_036231525.1 Pseudomonadota bacterium
ACTAGACTACTTCGAGATTCAAGCTTGGCGAAGCTTTAAGACGATCGTTATGAGCGAGGAGCCGCTAGGTCTCAGGTGGTACTACGACCCGGTAGCGCCGGGCGAAGATCCGGTGGAGTGGAACCAGAGCTAAAGCTCCCCTGCTAACGCCTTACCTTGCAGTGAGTTTGCCTGCCCACGATAGTCAATTTAAAAACCCAAACCATCGAATCAACCCTAATGTATTAATATCTCTCGTGGGTCACCGTACAGTTATAGGGCTCTACCGATTCCCCGGGAACCCAGATCCAATGTCTCTCAAGTACTACGGGCTCAGTAAAGATGGCCGGATCCGTTACCGTGGCTGCATAATTAAGTAAATGACCGTTTGCACTAGGAGTAAACCGCTCCACCACATAAACATTCTCGGTCTGCCGGATACCCCTCTGATCAAACCAGGGCCAGTTAATATGAGTCGTCGTAACAACCAGAGTATCGCCCTCCCAGTACCCAACCGAATGACCATATGCACTGCTCTCCGTAGGTTCCGGAACCTCTACCATATGAATGGTGCGCACAACATCCTGTTCCTCTAGATAGACGAGAATCTCGTTGTCTTCTAAAACGAATTCTGTGGGAAAAAACTGATCCATAATGGCAGGCATCCCATTCTCACAACGCATATAGGGATTCTCTCCAACTCGATCCCAGCTCGCCTGGTCTGCTCGTGCCTGCACGGTCAACGGATAATCATCCTTCCAGAAAGTCCGTCCGGGATTAATATTAGCAACATCCGTACTCCAAACACGAAACAGACTGCTTGAAATCTCGGGAGCCTCTTGCAATTTCTCCTGTTGATACTCACCAAACGTGACCCCAACCGTATTTTCTGTCCAACGCGCCCTTGCAATCTGAAAATCAAACACCTCCTGCCCATTGGGGAACAAGATGTTCGTAGTAAAAATAGCAGCCTTATTAGCTCGACCGATGAAGCCAGCAATCCTGAGTGTGTCGCCTATTCTAAATAAATCAGCCGGAATTCCCTGGCGCATAAGAAAACTGGGTGCTAGATATTCTATCTCCCATGATTCTATGACGCCCTGTGCATCACTTGTTTCTACGGTGAGTTGAACATGAGGGTTACGCCAGTAAATTTCCGTCAGCTCTCCTTCGATCTCAATAGTCTCGCTTCGATCAAAGTGAACATTGGGGGAATGATGCGTCAATGCCGAAATTGGCAGAAGAACTAGCCATGTCGACAAGAATGTCGGAAACTTCGGTACAGTTCTCATCATGTCCTCCGCCAAATATTCTTTCAATTAGTTAACTCTAACTGATGAGGTGTGAATAGAGAAAAGACGCAAATCAGGGTAAGTATCTCAAATCTGGAGTACCGCCACCGTCAACCCAGCAAGAATCGCACCGACAACAGGTCCGATCACTGGTATAACAGCGTAATCCCACCCCGAATTCCCCTTACCGGCAATCGGTAATATGGAGTGCACAATGCGTGGACCCAAGTCTCGAGCTGGATTGATTGCGTAGCCGGTAGTCCCGCCTAGCCCTAAGCCAATACACCAGACTAAAAGTCCCACTAGAAACGGTGCAATCCCCGGCGGCAATCCTCCGGGCGATAGATTCTCGGAAAAGATTGCAGAAGCGATAAAAACCAGTACAAAAGTACCAATGACTTCGCTTACGAAATTCATCGGTATATTTCGAATCGCGGGAGATGTACAAAAGCAGGCTCGTTTGCTCTCAGCATCTTCTGTCAGCTCCCAATGCGGAAGGAAGTGTATCCACACAAGCGTTGCTCCCAGCATTGCCCCCAACATCTGGCCTGCCACGTATGTACCCACGTGCCCCCACTCGCCTGTATAGACACCAACACCGATAGTAACCGCTGGATTGATATGTCCGTTGCTACCAACGGCGAGCGCCACAATTACTCCAAAAATAACAGCAAGCCCCCAGCCCGTTGTAATTACTAGCCAACCGGAATTTTCGCCATGAGTTCTCTTCAAAAGGACAGTCCCATTGACGCTATTACCCATGAGGATGAGAGTCATCGTCCCAAAAAACTCTCCTAGAAATGCATCCGACATCATCTCCTCCGAATGTCGCGATAAAAATGAGCCTGATATTTCAATTATCTGAAACCCAGTCGAACGAGCGAGTGACAGCCTTCTGCCAAGATGAATAAAGCCCGGCTCGATGTGATTCATCCATACTGGAGAGCCAACGCTTATCCTCAGCCCAGTTGCGTTTCAGTTCTTCTACGTCAGACCAGTATCCCACAGCAAGCCCCGCAACATAGGCTGCTCCTAAGGCTGTCGTCTCTGAAATCTTTGGACGGATTACCTGCACATCAAGGATGTCGGACTGAAACTGCATGAGCAATTCATTTGCAACCATCCCCCCATCGACTCGAAGCTCTTTAATTCGGATGCCCGAATCATTTTCCATTGCTTCAAGTACCTCGCGCGTCTGATAGGCAGTTGCCTCTAATGCAGCGCGAGCTATATGACCACGATTCACATAACGAGTGAGTCCTGTGATCACGCCTCGGGCGCTCTCTTTCCAATGAGGTGCGTAGAGCCCTGAGAAAGCAGGCACAAAATAAACATCACCATTATCTTCGACTTCAAGCGCAAGCTTTTCGATGTCCGCACTGCTGGAAATAATGCCAAGATTATCTCTCAACCATTGAACCAGAGCACCTGTGATAGCAATCGACCCCTCAAGCGCATAATGCGCCTCCTCTGACCTGAGTTGATATGCAACCGTCGTAATTAATCCTGCGGTCGATACCTGGGGCTTAGTTCCAGTATTCATTAAAAGAAAACAGCCTGTACCATAGGTGTTCTTTACCTCGCCTTCTGCAAAGCAAGTTTGCCCTACCAACGCGGCTTGCTGATCTCCAAGTATGCCCGCCACCGGAACGTCTGGAAACGTCTCAATCTGAGACAATCCATACACATAGCTCGACGGCAAAATCCTAGGTAATACCGTAGGCGGAATATTGAACACCTCAAGAAGTGAATCATCCCATTCGAGACTGCTAAGGCTCATAAGCTGTGTCCGACTCGCATTGGTGACATCGGTCACATGTAGTCCACCATCCACACCACCCGTCAGATTCCAGATGATCCAACTATCAATAGTTCCAAAAATCGCATCGCCAGCCTCAGCCTTGGCACGAGCATCTGTCACATTGTCGAGGATCCACTGAAGTTTTAACGCACTGAAATAGCTGGCTAACGGCAGCCCGGTCAGAGCACGGAACCGGTCCTGTCCACCTTCTTGCATGTAAGATATGACCCGGTCATCAACACGCGTATCTTGCCACACCAAAGCGTTATACAAAGGCTCGCCACTATTTCGATCCCATAGAACAGTCGTCTCGCGTTGGTTTGTAATGCCAACTCCAGCAAAATCAGCGCAGCCAAAATTATTTTGTTTCAGCGCCGCTGCAATCACTTCGACCGTGTTGTTCCAGATCTCAGTAGCGTCATGCTCAACCCACCCGGGCTCAGGGTATATTTGCTGGTGCTCTTTCTGCGCAACAGAAATAATCGCACCAGCCCGATCGAAGACTATGAAACGGCTGCTGGTCGTGCCTTGATCAATCGCACCAATGTACCGAGTCATTATGATTAAGATCGAGCAAAAAAATACTTATACCCCATCACCTGATAGCAATAGGTCTCATCGGTGAACCAGTTGCGCCTTTGATTCGCTCGGGCAAACCAAGAAAAAGGAATTCGTACACTTCATCTCGGGCCAAGTCACGAAGCTCCATATTTTCCAACATAGCGATACCTTCTCCGAGGAAAAGAATACGATGTAGGTTGTCGAGCCCAGGACGAGGTCTGACTTCCACACAACAGCTATCCGCTCCGACTAGAGACACCTTGCGCGCTGACAACCAACGAGCCACATCGGCATAGATGCCCGGAGAACCCTCATTCTCACCAGTACCAATATAAGAATCGTTGTACCTAGAGGGGTTCGTCCAATTCACGGCCCAACCGTAATTGAAAAAGACGGCATCGCCCTGCTCAATTGTGTCCTCTCCCATGTTTTGCCGAGCTAGCGCACCGCGCATGTCCTCCAGCGTTACCTCATAAGCAGCCGGTAACGTATCCACTCCCTTAAAACCCGCTATGTCAACAAGAATGCCACGAGTAATGAAAGGCTTCATGTGTTCGACCCCTAGTGCTTCTAACCCCCCGCGACCGCGGTTGGTCCCAGTCAGGTCTTCTGCTGAAAAACCGTTATAAAATACAGTTTTAAAGGAACCATCCCCCATCTGGATGTTCCCACCCTGGTGCCCAAGCCCATCGAACTGTGTCCCCATCTGACCGATGAAACCCGTGAAATACTCGCTCAGGGCCACGCCGCCTTCTGCGCTAGTTGGGGTTGGAGGAGGTACTACCTGCATGAAGTAAGGCCGTGAACCAAACGCTGGCATGTTCGCCTCATATATGTGGCCAAGCTCATACGTCTCGCCAGTCTGGGGAATCTGCAGCGCGGCGAGAATCTTCGTGGGTGTTACGTAATTCGATGACCCAGCCTGATCTTCTGGACCATGAGGAGACGGCCACCACGGCCCCTGCTCACGAGTTTGAGAAAAACTTGTTTGAACCACCACAAGCGCACAACTCGCGATCACTGCAGATATAAGCGACATCTTTCTTTGTTTATTAGTCATGTTGCCTCCAAATTTGGTATTTATGATCGTTTCGATTTTCATCAAGGATTCAGTATCAATTTCTGAATCCGCCAATTGTTCATATCGGCGATATAAAGAACATCCTCTTGTGAACAATCTATACCGTGAATCCAATTGAATTGGCCCAATTGCTTACCTGATTGTCCAAGCATGCCAAGAATCTCTCCGTCCAGGGCTATCTTATAAATACGACCTGGATGCTGATCTGCAGCCCAGAGGTATTGAGTCTCACCTTTTGAAATACACAAAGCCCAAGGCTGTGTCTCATCGGGCTGGTCTGGATTCACATTGCCTAAAACAGGCTGTAGCGTCTTATCAAAAGGGGCATTTAACAAGATAATCCGTTGAAAATTACCATCGGAGTCAAATACCTGAATGCGCCGATTGGTACGATCGGCAACATAAATATTGCCGTCCCGATCCGCTTGCATGCTATGAGGCAAATTGAACTCCCCTGGCTCGGAACCATAGGACCCCCAAGACTTTATCCAGTTTCCGTGTCTGTCGTACTTCGCAATTCGAGAATTCAAATAACCATCACTGATAAAAATGTTGTCTTCTGCATCCCAAGCAACGTCGGTAGGCCCACCGAAAAATCCGTCTCGGTGTACCGCATCTGGCCCACTCACATGAGTGTACTCATCAAAACCTTCAGGGCGCCTCCCTAGATTCATAGTCACATATCCGGCTGGATCAAACTTTATAGCGGTGTTTGCCCCCTTATCCACAAGCCAAAGATTGTCGTACCTGTCATAACGAATGGAGTGCGAGTAGCCCAAACCGTAAACGTTCTGACCAATCTCTCTTACAAAGTGTCCATTCTCATCAAACTCCAGCAACTGAGAAGTTGCATTGCCGTACAGCGGTCCTCCTGCATTGGCTGAACCGGGATGATTCAAAACCATTATGTGCCCTTTGGAATTAACGGCTACAGCCAAAGTTTCTCCTAAATTCATTTCAGGAGAATACTTAAGAAAATCCTGGACCGACACGTAAGGAATCAGCGGGACATTGTCATTTGCATGCTGCGCAAAAACCAAATTGACCAACAATGACGATGAAACAATGGCCGAAAGAACGGCAGTAAAGCACCTCATGATCACTCCTTGTGATTGTTGTTGTTATCTTCCAGACACCTGCTTTTGCTGAAAGCAGGTGACATCGCACGTACCCGGCATCTCAATACCGGATCAGCTGATCTGTAATTTAGAGAAAGTACTGATCCGGGCTTTGTATCATGCTAGTCCCATTCTTTCTCTACGCCATTCGCGGTTGTTATAAACCCGAGAAGGCATCCGTTGGCGCCATCTCTGAGTTGATGGCATTTAGCGGAGATCGTATCGCCGACTTTAATATCATCACGATTAACCCCAATATTGACAAGCGTGCTAGCACCTGCGGATTCCAGAGCCCAGATTGCTGGTTGCCCCTCAGTATCAACAACCTGGAGATAAATCCAAGCATGGGGATTAATCCAGTAAAAATCTGTCACAACCCCTTCAATTTGCGTGTACTCCGTCATCCGATAGGCACCGTGTGAATGATGCGCAGAAGCGGAGACCGCCACAACAAGCATAGAAATGATGGAAAGGCCCAAAGATTTTAGCTTCATCTCACGCTCCTAACCATGTTTCTCTTGGCGTTCGAATGTGGAAACCAAAATACTGCCAGAAACAATACCTCTTGCCCACTGGGTTCGGAGCGCCTAATAATCGTGAGACTCGGGGTTTCTCCAACCAGAGTGCCAATAATCATAGATAGCAGGTTCACCGCAAATCTCCCGAGCCAGAATCCTCACATAAGGCTCTGATAAAGAGCTATGGTCTGTTCTATTGTATCTTCGATCCTGAAACTGGTCTTAATACGATCGCGTGCTGCCTTGCCCATTCGTCGACGCATATCAGGATCTTTATACATTCGACAGATTGCGTCACTAATTGCACTGGGATCACGGACCGGAACTAGCAGCCCAGTAACGCCGTCAACAACAAGTTCTGGGTTACCGCCACAATTGGTCGCAATAGATGGAATACGGTAAACCATCGCCTCGATAAGAGCCCTCGAGAGTCCTTCACGCTTGACAGAGGGTAATACGAAGACATCACAGGCGGCGGTAAGCAGTGGCGCATCCTGCTGCCGGTAACCTGACCTGTGAATTCTCTCTGCGATAGGGCTCTGAGCAATCTTTTTTTCAAGCACCAGACTATCCATATAACCAACCAGGAGCAGGTGCGCCTGCCAATGCTCTGGCAGTTTAGCCATCGCTTCGATAAGTTGCTCAATACCCTTTCGCGGTCTGTAAGTACCTACGCATCCAATCACGAACGCACCTGACGGGATACCAAATTCCTGTAGATCAGCGGGTGGGTCCGTATACCATTCCAGGCTGTGGCCCTTATAAATCTTTACTAACCGCTCCTCTGGCAGACGCAAAAAAGCAGGCTGCATCTGAAGGAAATGGTTTCGAACAGCATCGGCAACACAGACGATCCTGTTGATTCTAGGGTTTAGAAAACGTTTCCAAGAGACCGGATTAAAAAAACTGACGTTCCCAACGATACCGCGATAGGCAACTACTCGGGTCGATAATCCTCTAGTAGCTGCCAGACCGTGCTGTAAGGCCTTATTGACGAAAACATGAAGAACATCATAACCACCATCCCGCAACTCAACCCGAAGAAGCTCTTTATCATTAGCCTTGGAAGAACCCCGAAACTCAAAATCCACAAGCCGCACGCCCGCCTCGCTGAGGGCGGCACAACCCGACGCTATCTGCTGATCATAATTCGGAGATTTATTAGCCAATTCCGCTCCGAGTTCGTCTCGAGGCGGTGGTCGGACCACTGTGAGATCAATACCCGCACGGTGCATCCCAATAAAGGTCGCAACAGTTGGACGATCAAAATCGTCGGTGATGCACAGGGCTTTGATAGTTCGCATGTCTTGACGTTTTATGCGCCTATTCTACCATTGGAGCCACTCCGCTCCGAGATTAGGGCTTTGTCCTAAATAAGCCTCCATGGCATAGCCTATCGAATATCCCTAAATCCACCGTATCGAAATCCAGTGCTTTGGCGTATTATTTTTTAATAATTTTCAGGGTAACAGACAATCGTGTTATCGACACTCGATCTCCCACCAAAAAAACTCTGCATCATTAGATTGTCTGCGATAGGAGATACGTGTCATACCGTTCCAGTCGTCCGCGCGATACAAACCGCCTGGCCAAATACAAAACTCACCTGGATAATCGGACGTGTTGAGCACGGCCTTCTAGAAGGATTGGAAGGTGTTGAATTTTTGGTCTTCGACAAGCACAAAGGCCTTGGGGCCTACCTTGATATTCATCGTAAGCTCCGAAATCAACACTTTGACGTCGTACTGCATATGCACGCTTCAATGCGAGCAAACATCATTAGCCTTATGGCTTCTTCAAAGACACGCCTCGGCTTTGACCGCGCCCGAGCTCGAGATTCTCAATGGCTCTTTTGTAACGAATGCATTCCGGCCAACCCTCATCAACATGTCATGGATGGTTTATTCGAATTCGCCAGAGTGCTTGGCATCGAACGGGGAACACTTCGCTGGGATATTCCTCTCTCCCATTCCGACCGTCACTTTGCTCTAGGACATATCAATGGCTCAGATCCCATATTATTAATCAGCCCATGCGCGGGTCAGCGCCTTCGGAACTTCAGAAACTGGGATACTACACACTACGCGGAGATTGCCGACTATGCATCTAAGAATTACGGCGCAAAAATTATTCTCACCGGTGGACCTACGGCAACAGAACGACACTACGGAAAACAAATATGCGAACAAGCTCAGAATAAAATTATTAATCTAATTGGCGCAACCACTCTGAAACAATTGTTAGCTCTAATAGAAAAATCGACTGTACTACTTTGCCCAGACTCGGGGCCGGCCCACATGGCCACCGCAGTTGGAACACCTGTTGTTGGATTGTATGCGACATCCAATCGTCATCGCACAGGTCCCTACGCAAGCCAACATCTGGTTGTGGATAAGTATCCTGAGGCAGTACGAAACCAGTTTGGCGTTGAGGTCGAGCAGATTCGGTGGGGAAGGCGAGTTCGTAATCCGGATGCTATGGACCTGATTACTGTGCCTGATGTCGTTACAAAATTATCGGCAGCGTTCTCAAATAGTATTAACAAATAGCTTGTTATGAAAAGTTCGTGAGCGGTTACGACCACCTGGCCGAAATTTCAGCAACTCCGCCGCTCAGCTGTGAAAACATACTTTACATGCGACAGTAGACAGCTAATACTTCTCACATATCTTCGCATCGCGGCCGATGTATGTTAGGAGAGATTATGCGTGCGCACACAACAATAACTACCTTGCTTGTCACCACAGTTCTTTTGACTGCCAGCGCGATTCAGGCGCAGATCGGTGACCCTATCCCGACAGCGATCACAAAACGAGGTTTGAGCGTTGAAATTAGAGAGGTTGCACGACTTCCGGATACGCGTACATTACACCAGACAGGAGATGATGCACGTGTATTAGGTTGGGCGCGTGTAAGCTTCGTTCGTGATCTGCCAGATGGACGGCGTTTCGCTAACGACTCGCGCGGACTACTGTATCTACTCAATAGCAACAACGAGCCTTCGTTATACGTGAATGTGGCAGAAGTGTTCTCGAGTAGTTTCTACGATGCCCTGCAGAGTGGATTTATTGGTTTCGAGTTTCACCCCGAGTTTGTACAGAACGGATTGTTCTACACTGTACACGGCGAAACAGGAAATCCTAACGACGCTACGCCGGACTTTATCCCGCCTGGATTCAATCACGATGATATTACCTACCATAGTGTTATCACCGAATGGCGCACAGCTGACCCCGCTGCGAACATGTTTGAGGGTACACGACGCGAATTGCTTCGCGTCGGGCACGTTGTTGAGTGGTTCCGCCACCCATTCGGCTACCTCGGATTCAATCCAACGTCAGCGCCCGAAGACCCTGACTACGGACTGCTCTACACAAGTGGCAGTGATTTAGGATTCAGCAACGGGGGTGGACCAAACGCTAGTGACCCGAGCCAGGTACAACGCCTTGACACCTTGATCGGCGCAATCCTGCGCATCGACCCGCGTAGCCCATCTGAGTCCGGCGGAACAAAAGGAGTCGGAGACTACACGATTCCAGCAATTAACCAATTTGCATCGGATAATAATCCCGAGACGTTTGGTGAAATCTATGCTTACGGTTTCCGGAATGCTCACCGTTTATCGTGGGACCCAATCGACGGAACAATGTTTGCCGGGGACATTGGTATGGGGCAAGTTGAAGAGGTCAATATCGTTCATGAGGGAAACAACTACGGCTGGATGCGACGTGAAGGAATTTTCAACAACGGTGTCTATTTTCCTGATGGAAATTTGCGTGAAGTGTTCCCACTTCCGACGGATGTTTTAGATGGACGAACAGAGGATGAATTTACCTATCCCGTGGCAATGTATGACCACAGCGAAGGACAGGCTATAACGGCTGGATTCGCCTACCGAGGCAGCATCTCTGCGCTTCGCGGCAAGTTTGTATTTGGTGAACTCGTGCGTGGACGTCTGTTTGCAACAGATCTAGCTGCAATGAAGGCGGCTGACGATGGGATTCCGCAAACAGTAGGATCAGTTGAAGAGATCCAACTCTACGTTCGCGAGGCTAATGGAAACCGCACAGATGTTACGTTACGGGAATTAGTGGGCGAAAAAATGGGCACAACGGTCGACCGTGCAGACATGCACATCAGTCGCAGTCGTGATGGCGAACTGTTCATTACCTCAAGACAGGACGGCACCATCCGGATGCTCGTATCCGGCGCAGAATGATCGCTTTTGATTTTAGATGAGGACTATTCGCATCGCCCAGTAGCTACGCAGGTAGTCCGCATGCGTGTAAGGTCGCTTGATGAGTCGTCCGTGAGCCCCTCCAGATAACGGCTGGCTACTTCAAGATCACAACTAAAAGGGATCAGGCTCATGTGAGGCGCATATTGCCATTCGTGAGAATTGATAAGTGACTCTGAAAGATACTCTGGATCCTCTAATACATAGTCGACAATCAGGTGCAATCGACTCTCACTCAAATAATATCTTTCTGTAAGTCGCTTTTGCGGGCTTGATGGAATAGCAAACCCGTTCCCTCTGCGATGTGGCTCAAACTGGGTTGTCTCAACAACTAAGACATCTCCCTCCCACCACCCTATTGAATGGCCGTGATGAGATAGCTCACCGCTCTCGGGGTGCCCGCGTCCATCCATGTAAATGATTCTTGGCTGACTCTCAGTCTCCGCCGTTATGACAACTCTGTCCTCAAGTATCTGAATCTCATTCACATGTGGATTCCCCAACCGTTGGGGTAAGGGGTGAGGAATACATTCACTGGCTGGGTTCTCGGTTTCCACAAACGAGTTCTGTGCTGCCTGGCCCCTCTCATTGGCAAGTCTAGCTGTCAATCCGAAAAAGCGTGGAAAGTCCCGGTCGGGCAACCATGTGCCGGCGATGCCGGCAGCTTGGACTGCAGGAGGGGGTCCTTCATCCGGCCTAAGGTCCCACGACGTAAGTACTGTGCCATCATCCTTCTCAAGAGAAATCAGATTCATATAGTGTCGTTGCGGATTCCTTGCGGGATGGGCTGTGACCTCGACCTGATCCCCCGGTTGTAAGGAATCCGCAGTCCAGCCAATACGGCTTAACTCGGTTGTCCAGTCTGATTCCACCTCCCACTCGACCGTATTACCAGCCTCATCTGTGGATTCAACGTAGAAGTAAACATGAGGATTCCTAAAATCGAATTGAGTGACAGTACCCTCGATAGTTACAACGGCGTCACCATTAAATGCAGCCGGGCTGTGATGCCCCAAAGCGGGCTGAGTTAACAATAAAGCTACGGTTGAAATAACCATACTTATCGCGAATGCCATGACGCAACCTCACATTTTGCACTTGTGGCCCACCGCAACAGGACCGCTTCATTTGTCGAAAACCTTCCTCCGGTGGCAACTTTCGAGAATCTCACTCAGTTATTCTAAGTTAGTCTCCAAGCTGCCCACGAATCGCACCAGGGCGAAAATCAGCATTGTGGATATTGACGTAGTAATCCGATGGAGATGCCAATATTTCCGCTACACTGCCAGCATCAGCTGTCGTAGAACCTATAAGGGTCCCGTTGCCCCCACTGGTTTCCACATTGAGAGGTACAGCAACACCGCCTCTCCCACCTGCAGCACCGCTGTGAATATGCATAGCCGCAGGATCCGCTATATTTGAGTAAGTAAAATCCCACGAAATCAGACTAGTGGCATCGTCTATTGTTAGGGTACCGCTTGCCTGCCCGTCTTCATCACCGGGCCCTGGTACCGACTGATCACCGCTCATTGTAAGTTGGAATGTTGTAATCTCGCCGCTACTCTGTAGTGGCAGCAAAAACAGTCCCAAAAGACTCACGCCAGTTATTGTCGCTAAATCCAATCGAATACCCATGATGATCCTCCTTCTTGCTTCTTGTTGTGTCCCACCACACGCGGGAACCAAAACCTAGAGTCTGATTCTACTCAGTTCGGACCCTCAGGTGTCTCGAAAAAACAAAAATTGGCTGAAATCGGCATGAATGAAGATGTTTGTTTAGACTCATTCTAACCCTTTCAATTTAGTACACGTTCTCGCCCCAAGATCGGTAAACTTAGAAACTCAAAATAGCCGGGCTTCATAAAAATTTTCCATACCACTTACCTCGAGCTAACGCCGAGAAAACAAAAAATTTACGAGAGGGATAAGACATGAATAGGCAGATTCTAAGGGTTAGCTTCTTTTTTGCGGCCATCGCAACGGCAATAGCTACTGGGGTAAGCGCACAGAACATTTCGTCTGAATTCGTCGTATCAGGGGCAGCAGCAGAAAAAATCCTCGACACCACGACGATCAATCTCGCAACCGCTGAACGTATTACCATGACTTGCGAAAGACTGGCTGAAGAGCGTGGTGTAACAATCAGCGTTTATGTCATTGATAATGACGGCAACGATGTCTATGTGCATCGTATGGATGGAGAACGTTGGGTGAATACCGCCACAGCGGAAATGAAAGCACAAACTGCTCTAAGAATACGCGGCCCCAGCAAAGAACGGATGAACCGTGTGATCCGAAACCCGAGTGAAGAATGGCAGCAGATTGAGCTTGGCGTGTTCTCAAACTCCGGAGGCTTACCTATCGTTGTAAACGACCAACTGATTGGTGCGATCGGTGTCGGTGGATCTGCGCCGCGTATAGCGGAAGGCTGGAGCGACGAAATCTGCGCTCACAAAGCGATGATCGAAGTCCTGGGACCGCAACCACCCTTAGTTGAAGATATTTCGCGCCCACAAACACCAATGGTCGCTCCTGTGCCGCAATTTGTAGTGGAGTCGGCACCTGCATCAAACCTTCCACCTGAATTTGTTGTTTCGGGGGCTGCCGCAGCGCAAATTAGGAATGGTGCTCAAATCTCCGGAGATGCAGCAAGAAGAGTCGCTATGGCCTGCCGCGAATGGGCAACTGAACACGGAGAAACAATGTCACTTGTCATTCTGGATCCTTCCGGTGTTCCGGTTCATGGCGAACGAATGGATGGGCAAGTCAACGGTAATATCCAAGCCGCTATGTTGAGGGCTCAAACAGCGCTGCAAAGTCGAGACCCTACATCGGCACGTGGTGCGGGGCTACAAAACAGACCATACGGCCTACCACGTTCTGTCCTGTTATTTGAGTGGCATACCGAGCCGGGCGGACTGCCGATCGTCGTTGATGGTCAGATGATCGGGGCTATCGGTGTCGGCGGCGCTGACAGCGGTGATGAAGCTTGCGCTATTACCGGGCTCCAATCGGTATTCGGCGACCGCGTTGCGGTGCCAGTCTATCCGGAGGGCAGCACGAGCTAGCAATCAACCCGTTATTACTTAGGGAGGGGGGAATGAAACACAGAATAGCGATCTTTATTACAGCCGTGATGATAAGCACAGTCTATCCGGCATGGGCGCACCACTCCCACGCGAACTACTCAGAAACAGAGTGGGCGTTTCTGGAGGGTACCGTACGGGAAATACACTGGATGAATCCACATAGCTGGATTTATCTTGAGGTGGTGGATGCTGATGGCGCAACTAAGGCATGGGCTCTAGAGGGAGCCAGTGTTACCACGCTCAGAAGAGATGGCTGGACTCAGGATAGTGTCGAGGTCGGTGATAACCTCTCTCTGAGGTGCCATCCACTTAAGGACGGCTCTCGAGGCTGCCTCCTTGGTTATATAACGATGGACGATGGCTCGGAAAAAGAATTCGACTAAATGGCTGATACAAGTTCCCTTAGGGAAAAGCATGCGCCCAATAAAGCTAGCAAAACTCATATCTGTGACATTACCTCTGGCGTTTCCAGGGTTTTCTCTCGCACAAGGCTGGATCAAGTATGTCAATGAGGCTGAACGATTCATTGTCAATTTCCCTCGTGAGCCCGATATACGGGAGATCGATTACATTTCAGAACAGGGTGCTACATTCCCGGCCCGCGTCTACAGCGTCGATGATTCAGAAAGCCTCTACACAGTTACCGTTGTCGACTATACGGTGGCTGAGAAAGTGCATGAGGAGCGGTGTACAAACCCCGGATACGATTGCAATGGATTTGAGGCAGGTTCAGACGTAAGGGGCTCTATTGCCTTTGCCGCATGGAACTTTCGGCAGCAGGGTGATGCTGAGGTCACCTATGACGCCTATGCAGCGGTAGACGGAATTCAAGGACACCAGCTGCAAATTACCCGCGTGGATGGATCGCGCAGCTTTATTGGAATCCATTTGCACGCACGCCGGCTCTATATTTTGGAAGGCACCGTACCAGCAGACTGGCCGCCACCGGGGCTATTTCAACAATCCCTGGGTATCCTGGACGAAGACGGAAAGCGGATCCGATATCGATACGACGCTAATGACAATAGAATCCGCATGCAGACGTCTTATGAATGGGTTGGTATAGAAGACCCTGAAACCGGAGAGCCTCAGGTTCAATAAAAAGGTACCCGTGCTACTGCCGCAAAGACTCTATACTTATATGCAGGTAAAATCTGCTTTGCAGGAAAACCAACCTCAAATTAAGGAGAAACCTTGAAAATTGTTGTCAACCCGATTAGAGCGCTGAGCATACGGGCCGCCTTAGGGAGATTTCACAGACTTATCCTGGCGGGTGCAGCCATCGCAGTAAGTTGTTTAGGCTGTCTTACTCTCGGCGTCCGCTTCTCAGAAGCTCAGGAGGTATTGCCCAGCGCCTTTGAGGGGATCTGGAGCACTACAGTTACCGCGATCACGCATCCAGACTGGACCATTGATGATCTTTTTGCCTGCAATTGCACAAGAGAAACCTACGAATATCTTGATCAACTCCTGCATGATCCGGCGAATGATCATTTGTCAGCGGCAGATATTCAACAAGCTATCCGAGGACGTAATTTAGCAGCCATTGAGGGACTTTTTACCGAGACTGCCAAAGAATACGCATTAACCTATGATCATGCTGACGATCCGTCCATCCAGTGTGAATACTTTGGGGCCTTCCGGACTGTATTACATAACGACCCAATACTCATTGAACAATATGAGGACCACATTTCAATTAAAGGGGAAGATATGACGTCGGATCGTATCATCTATACAGATGGCCGCAGTCACCCTGAAAATGAAACACCCAGCCCACTAGGACATTCGATTGGCTGGTACGAGGGATCTACTTTAGTCGTGGAAACTATAAACGTAAGCGCTAATATTGCGGAAGACAATTTACCTATTCATAACTCTGACGAGGCTAGCAGTATTGAGCGCTACACTCGTAGTGAGGATGGTAGCAGGCTCCATATGGAGTTCACCTTGATCGACCCAGTTATGTTTAACGAACCACTGGTACTTGAACGCACTAGACTCTTGACTCCAGAAGTTGATTTGTTGGATGCCCCCTGTGAGTCAATATCTGGAGAATTTTAAAGTGAGGACTATAAGATGACAGGCAAAGATTTAATCTTAATCTGTGGCGCACTGCTGGTTTCAATCTCCGCCCCGGCGCACCATAACCCCGCGGCGCATTACCTGGTTGACGAGCGAATGCAAATTACCGGTGTTGTAACCGAATTTCGCGCAGTTAATCCGCATGCAAGAATTTACTTCAACGCAGTAAATGCTGAAGGCGCACAAGAGGCCTGGATGGCGGAGGGAGATAGCATCATAAACCTTAGGCGAGCCGGTTGGACGGACGATCAACTTAAACCCGGGGATCGTATTCGCATATTGGGACGGCCATCGCGAACCGGTTCGAACCTGGTGGAATGGACATTCATTACTCTACCTAATGGAACAGAGGTAGGTGGCGGAAATGGTCAACAAGGGGAACGGCTGAGAATAATTGAAGCCCGCCTGGAGGAATTCCGCCAACAACGAGGCCAATAGGGCCGACCATGGTCTCGAGGCGCCAGATCCTGGCGAACGCAGGCCGTGTGTGCCTACTTGGAGCGATTAAGCCAGCCAGGGTAATTGCACAGAACGGTCTGATGCAAAGGGCCATCCCAAAAACAGGAGAGTTATTGCCAGTCATCGGGCTTGGGACCTATCGCACCTTCAACGTAGGGGATGATCCCAGCGAACTCGATCCACTAAAACGAGTCACAGATCTTTTCTTCCAGCACGGAGGAACAGTCATAGACTCGTCACCAGGCTATGGCCCATCTGAAGCTGCTTTCGGCTATGTAGCACGACAGATTAACTTACCTGACAACCTTTTCGTCGCAACCAAGGTCCGTGCTGAAGGGCGAGATCAGGGCATCAGCCAGATGGACGCGTCACCAAAAAAAATGGGCGTTTCACAGATTGACCTAATGCAGGTTCACAGCCTGACTGACTGGAGAACTCAACTACCTATCCTCAAAGAACGGAAAGCACAGGGAATCTACCGATATATAGGGATCACTGCGTCACGCGAGGAGCTTTACGAGGACTTCATAACCATCATGCGACGTGAACCGCTGGATTTCATTCAAATCAATTACAGCGTAGCCGAACGGAAGGCAGAAGAAACCATCCTCCCACTAGCGATGGACAGAGGAATGGCGGTTTTTATAAATCGTCCCTTCGTTGCAGGGGCCTTGTTTCCCTACGTGACAGAAAAGGCCCTGCCCGGCTGGGCAGCCGAGTTTGATTGTGAGAACTGGGGGCAGTTTTTCCTCAAATTCGTGTTGTCACACCCCGCTGTCACCGTGGCACTGCAGGCGACATCAAGTCCGGAGCACCTAGTTGAGAATCTACGTGCAGGTCAAGGCCTACTGCCTGACGAGGAACTGCGCCAACGTATGGTAAACCTCATTGGGTTGACCGGACGCCCACCCTGGAACTGATCAGAAGAGCGGGACTGCCACACCCATGAACGCGCGTGGAACGTTAACCTTCTTAGCAAAAGATAGCTCAACACCTGTTTATCGCCCTTCTGTTGGCGGCGCCAAGGCACGACTAGATCTCTCAGGTAACTACTCGAAACGCGAGATAGAGATTCTGGACGGACGTGACCTACTAGAGACTTTTAGCGTCCACGAACAAGGGTTTCAACTGGTAAAACACAAAAGTGTTGTCACCGACATCTACGATACGGGTCAACGCGCTCAATTGCACGACGTGGAATGCTGTGAGCTTGTTACAACAGCCACAGAGGCCGCCTACACACACGTTTTCGATCACACTCTGCGTTCGAGTGATAGTAGCCGTCGTAAGGAAAAGCGTAGCCGCGAACCCACTACCGTTGTCCATAATGACTATACCCCACGGTCAGGCCCTCAGCGTGTACGTGATCTTATGGGAAATAAAGCCAAAACACTGCTACAAAACCACTTCGCCATCATCAACGTGTGGCGCCCAGTCAGACCCGTTGACTCTTTTCCTCTAGCTATGTGTGATGCTCGAACAGTTCAGCCTGAGCTTCTTATTCGAGCCGAACGCCGTGCCAAAAACCGTATTGGGGAAATTTACGTTGCGCTCTTCGACTCGAAACAACGCTGGATCTATTTTCCTGGCATGGAAACAGATGAAGCTTTACTGATTAAAACATACGATTCACGGGAAGATGGTCGGGCTCGCTGGTGCATTCATACAGCGTTTGATGCTGATATCACAAACCCAAATGCGAGACCACGGGAGTCAATCGAGACCCGCGTCTTTGCGTTTATCTCTCCGAATCAAACATAGCCTAAAGTGGCTAGATCGTAGGCTCGAGCACAACCACTGGAATTTCGCGGCTCGTTTTCGCCTGGTAATCGTCATACGGCGGGTACAATTCCGCCATTTTCCCCCAAAGCATCTTGCGTTCCTCATTCTCAGAGATGCGCGCATTAACACGTAAGCGTTCCCTGCCAACATGAATTTCACAACTTGGCGTTTCAAGAAGATTCAAGAACCAGGCCGGATTTTTTGGCGCGCCACCTTTTGACGCTACCACAACAAAACCAGCGTCCACCTTTCGGTAAAGTAGAGGCAACATACGGGACTTACCGGATTTTCTGCCCATCGTGACCAAGAGTAATGTCGGCAACACGCCCGGCCCGCCCCTTGATGTGGAGTCCCACATATGCCCTTTCTCAGGATCTTCAAGGTAAAGCTTCACATGATCTGCTACCCAACTTGGTAGTTCCGCAGGGATACTTTGCTCACTCATTGGATCCATCTCCCGAATAGTTGGATTCTGAAACGACTCTTAGAGAGGAAAATTGGATATATGTAAATTGTCCAACTTAATCTACTGATACCGCTAAAATATGGCTTACTCATACAACGCCCCTAAGACATGCGTAGTTTTGCGCAGCAGTCGGCGATTCATGCTCCTCTTCAAATAACGCTAAGCATTCTGGAGCATTGAATCCGGTACGACGCAAAATTTCTACGTGCTTTTCAATTTCAAATCGACCTGGCTCATATTCATGCCTTGTCCCACTAGGCTTGATGAAATCCCCGTTCAACAAAACGCCACCGTCTTTAAGAGCGCCAGCACAGCTTTGATAAACTACTTCGATATTCTCCTGACTACCAAGATCATGCAACGACCAAGTAGAAATAACAGCGTCAATAGGCAGGGAAATATCTTCCCACCACCTATCTTTCACGAGATCAGCCTGAACATAGGTCACTCGAGGGAAATATGATTTCAGTCTTTGCTTCGCAATATCAAGCATCGGGCTAGAAAAATCGACGCCGTAATACTCCATTTCAGGCATCCTTGCAAGAATATGATTAGCCAGGTACCCGGGACCAATCCCAAGTTCAACAACACAACTACTAGAGGAAATTCTAGACTTTAACTCTGAAAGAATAAGATCAAATAGTTTTACTCGTTCAGGTGTTGGGATGAAACGATCGGCCCACTCCGAAACAAATTTCTTATCATGGAATTCATGATGCGCGCCAACAACCTTTTTCATTCGCATTATTTGGCTCAAGCTCTTTTTAAGAAAGGGGTTAATATCTCTTAACCCCCTGTAAAATATGGTGGTGATGGGTAGACTTGAACTACCGACCTGCGGGTTATGAATCCGCCGCTCTAACCGGCTGAGCTACATCACCATATATTTTGATCGTAACCGTCAATTCATCCCGCCTAGCCGAATCAGTACGCTTTATATCTGATCTATGAATGACCTCATCCGTGCCCTAGCCGTAGCATCTGGCATACGCCCGAGCGGAGCCCTGGCATTCTCTTCCATATGGTGAGGGTTACTAGTTTCCGTTAGGACACACGTAATTGTCGGATGAGAGAGAATGTACTTTAGCGAGAATTGAGCCCAACTCTCACAGTCGAATTCCGCAACCCACTCAGGTAACGGCTGCCCTTCAAGACGCCGAAAATAGGCTCCATTCATAAACGGCCGATTAAGAAGAACGGCCAGACCCATATCTTCTGCCAGAGGTAACAGTCGCTCTTCCGCTCGACGCTCTGTAACGGAGTAGTTCATCTGCACAAAGTCGGGCGTTTCTCTTCCCAAGAATTCTTCGAGTTGCTCGTAGAGATTGTACTGAGAAACCGTAACTCCAATGTATCTCGCATGCCCTTCCGCCTTCCAATCCTTGAGGTTTTGCCACTGTGTATCCAAGTCAATTAGGCTGAATATCTGCACAAGATCGATTGTTTCTCTGCGGTAGAGGCGCTGGGTTTGGCGAAATTGCTCGATCCCGGCCTCCTTTCCAACCTGATCAATCTTGGTTGTCACGAAAAGGGAATCACGAAAATCTGGCGTACTTAAAACTTGGCCAAGTCCGGCATCGTTTTCAGGGTTTCTGGGCCAGGTATCGACCACACGACCACCGCTATCACGAAGTGCCCGCAACACTGCGGCGAGAGGGTCCATGCCGTTAGAGGATATCTGGGAAACCACCTTGCTAGATCCAAGGCCAACCACGGGAAGTGTTTCCCCTTTTCCAGGGATGGGACGCTGCGGCATCTGAGTTTGTGCCAGTAACGAATTGGGACTCAGTCCAGAAACACCAAGAGCCGACATCGTAGCGATAAACTCTCTTCGTGTAGTTACACCTTCTTCAATCACTTTTTTTGTCACGTCGATCACTCCAACGGTCTATTAATCCCATCACTTCAGGTAACGGTTGAAAAACGCTATAGAATCAGAAACAGCTTCAAGTTGAACCTCATCTGGCTGGTACTTGCCCGCAGCATCGCGCCCCACGTATACGAAACCATGCACGTCATGGTCGTAGGTCTTCCACTCCACGTTCTTACCCGCCTGCGAAAGCAACTCGTAGTTAACTCTGAAAACTGGCTGGTTATGATCACGATCTCTGCCTTGAACGAAAATCGGAATACCAATCGGCTCAATTCGCGCCATAGCAACTCCCCGATCGATCGCATCATGGGTCACCTTCACCGCTGCTTGAAGGCTCTCAGCATCGTAACTGTCTGCTGTTTCAAGTGGAGACTGCCCATCATCGCCATATTCCTCTGAGCCAATTTCCGAGATTGAAGCAACCTCACCACGTGCCATAAAACCTGCAGATGCAGGCTCAGATGCTATTCCGGCAGCTAGCCCATCATAGACACTTGCTATTTTCATCAGCATCTCACCAGCATGGCTCACTCCCATCCACCCAACCTTATCGGAATCGATGTAGGGTAGAGCCCGAACGTAGTCAATGATTCTAATAGCGTCGTCGTACTCTAGTGGTGCTCTATTGAACACAGGGCGACCTGACCATGGTTGGGCTAGTAATGCTGAACCATCATAAACAGGATCCTCCACTTCGGAACGGTAGCGTAACCAAGCAACTGCATAACCGGCAGCAAGAAATTGATCAAGCGTCCAGCCACGATTATGGCTGTTATCCTTAACGTACCCCAATCCTTCACCACCATTGCCTGAAGAAAACAGCACGGCTGGGAAAGGCCCATCACCAATGGGCGTGCGTAAACCGATCGGTGTCAAAAGTCCATCATCGGTTGAAATCAGATGATAGGTCACAGGTATTTCAGAACCGGCAATGTTATCTGTCTCGTAAACCAACCCATCCTGGGCACTCACTACAACAGGATTTATCAACGCAACAAACAACGACACAACTGAAATCAGACTCAAAATACGATTCATGCCCTTCCCCTTTTGACGGAACAACATCCAAGCAACGAAATTAACGGCAATTATAGCCCGGTGGTGAAACCCACGCCTCAAACTACACTAAAAGCAGGCCAATAAATAGAAAGTAAATACCCCACGATCACAACCGAAATCAGTGCAAACAAACAAGCCCAGAAACCCTTGATCGCCATAGTCTTAAGATTGATACCATAACCGGCCGCAACCGCAGGACCCCCAGCGGATGTTGGTAACATGAAGCCACAATTGCCCACCGCTGTTACGATGTAAATAAACGGTAATGGATTTAAATCCAAACTCTGGAAAGTGCTGATAGTTATCGGCACGGTAATCGCAATAGCTGCCGTGTTATTCGTGACCTGGGTCATAAAAAGGGTTAATCCGGCAAAGACAACAACAGCAACGAGCCCACCCCCACTGGCGTACGGCAACAATGCCTCGGCGATATAAGCTGCTGTTCCGGTCTCCGTCAACACACGCCCTAAAGCCGTGCCACCAGCAAAAAGGTAAAACAGCCCCCACATCATTTTTCCCTGAGCATATTCCCAGGTCATAAGATTCTCACCTTGTGCGCGAACCAAGAAACAGATGATTGCGCAACTAAGAAAAGCGTATGCGGGTGTGAGCGAGGGTACCAAGCTTGCATACAAAGGACGGCTAAACGCAAGAAATGCTGCCGCTATAAATAAAGAGAATCCCCACTTCTCCTGAATGCTCATTGAACCGAGAGATTTGAGTTCAGAGAGAAAGAACTCGCGAGTACCCTCTACTTCTTTTATCTCAGGTTTAAATGCGACCCTTACATAAAGAAACGTTACGATCATGACGGCGAGGCTCAGCGGTAGAAATCGTGTCACCCAAGTTGCGAAGAGAAACTCCTCCCCTGTAACCATTTCTTGGATATATTCAACCGTCAGCAGATTAGGCGCGCCACCAAGCGGTGTCGTCGCACCTCCTGCACTTGTGCCCCACGCGACCGCTATAACCAACGCGGTACCGAGATTGCTTTCCCACAAATCCTCAATACCGATAAACCTCAACATAGCAACGACAATAGGGATCATGGTCGCAGCAACAATGGTATTGGGTAAAAACGCGCTCAGTATCATGCCTATGGCAAACCAGGCCATGATCTGTCGCGTCGTATTGGTACCAACGCCTATCAATGAGACGAGTGCAATGCGCCTATCCAATCCCCAACGCGTCCAGCAAGTAGTAAGCACATTCGCAGATAGCAGGAGAATAACGAGTTCTGCCGCGTAAGCGGGCAAGATTCGGTCTACTGATGCGAAGTTGAAGAGCGCAACAGTAACCAGAGGAAGAAAACCAGTGACTGCCAGATGGACAGGCCGGGTGATCCACCATAATGCCATCCAAACGAGCAGTCCGATGCTGCACCGCACCTCATAGGGCAACCCTCCTAACGGCAACAAGAGCAACGCTAAGAAAATAGCAGGCCCTGCGATCACACTGATTGCTCTATTTCGATCGGGTACGGGCTTACTTACACCAGATGATGACACGGTCGACGAATTTTGAAGAGAGTCTGACAAGAATAAACCTACCGATCTTATTTTTGAGTATTCTACTTTAACTATGGAAAGCGGAACTCATGTCATTACCGTGCAAACGTTATCCATGAAATCAGTCGAGACCACAGCTACGCCTTACCGTTTAGGACTAGGCGCTTTTGAGCCCTGTATAAACCAAGTAAAATTATCGTACGAATAATAACTCCAAAAAAACGTGTCCGGAGGAAACATGAAGAACTCTAAGGTCCGTACATTGCTCCTGGGCCTCGCTGTCGCTTACGGAATGGGCCCTCTGCAACTGGCCGCACAGGTTGAGACCCTCATCATTGAGGGGGGTACGCTGATTGACGGCAACGGCAGGGAACCAATAAGCAACGCGGTTATAGTGATGAGCGGCAACCGAATAGAAAGCATCTCGACAGTAGGTGATGTCTCCTATCCGGATGATGCCACTGTCATTGAAGCAAGTGGAAAATTCATCCTCCCTGGACTATGGGATTCTCAAGTCAGTTATAACTGGTACTACGGCGAAGTCATGCTGAACTATGGGATCACCTCAACTATCGACGTGGGTAACTCCGGCGAGATCGCTATACCGCATCGCGATGCGGTACACGCCGGCATACTTCGCGCACCACGTACATACACCGGGCTGTCGCGCTTGAACAGGATCCCCGACGGGGGCACGGGCCTGGAGACAATTCTGACACCAGCGCGAGACCCTCACTCTGCCCAGGAAGCCCGAGACCTCGCGCGAGCCTTTATCGAAGCCGGCGCTGACGCTCTTATGTTCAACGACGGCTCAATGCCGCTTGAGTACTATGTTACCGCTATCGAAGAGGCGGATAGAACAGGTACACCTGTCTTCACTCGCGCGTACGGACCGATCTATGGTCCTTGGGAGGCCGTCGAGCGATCAACCCGTAACCTACCTCATTCAGCTGGCATCTGGCGTGCCGTGACCAGCCCGGTACCGACTGTTACAGATGAACGGGATTGGCTCGACATGTACGCAGACATGGATGATGGCCGTGCCGAGGAACTCATACAGCGACTAATTGAAAACGAAACCGCACTCACGCCAACGTTTCAGGCCAATTTTCGGGGCTACCCAGCCGAATGGGCCCGTTTCGAGGCGGAAGACCGCAGATTTTTCGCAGAAGCAGACCCCAACTTAATGGCCTATTACCCATCGGCCAGGATGCAGGCAGCGCTAGCCTTCTATGGGCAACGAGGCCCATGGAGC
>JAZAGZ010000003.1:0-10340 GCA_036231525.1 Pseudomonadota bacterium
ATCAGCACCCATGGAAATCCAATACCCTCCTGATGCAGCAACACTGCTCATCGAAACGACAAGCGGCCGCCCTGAATCCTGAAACGCTTCAAGCTCACGAAGAATAACATCAGATGCAAATGCACTACCCCCAGGACTATCTACCCGTAACACCAAAGCTTTTACGTCTTCGTCTTCGCTCACACTGCGAATCATCGCTGATGTAGAGTCACCACCTACACTCCCAGGTGGCTGTGATCCATCCAGGATGGTACCTGAAGCGACAATAACTGCGATCCTGTTCCCCTCAGATGATGATCCTCTCTCTCCTGCCTGAACGGCCCTCAGGTAATCCTCATAACCAATACGAGCATAGTCTTCTTTCTCGTCATCGTCCTCTTCACCATTCACGAGACGCCTAACACGCCCCCGAATCTGATCGCGGGTCAGCAGTTCATCGACCAACCCATAATCAAGCGCCATCTGCGCCGTATCTCCACCTGCCTCCGTAAGCAATTCAATAGCGTTATCCGCATAACTTTGTAGCGCATCACTGGGCAGTCCACGGGCCGCGGTTACATCAGCCTGGTAGGCATCCCATAGAGCTCCAAGAAAAACCTCACTGGCCTCCCTATCCTCCGGAGACATGTCGTCCCGGGTAATGGGTTCGACAAATGATTTGTACTCCCCCACTGTCCAAACATGAAAATCAATGTAGAGGTTATCAATAGCTGATCTGTAATACGGCTGATACCGGCTGTATCCGTCAATCGGAATATTGCCCATAGGACTCATAAAAATCTCATCTGCATGGGCAGCGATGTAGTACTGGTTACGGTCAAATGTGTCACCAACCGCAATAATTGACTTACCGCTCTCCTTAAACCGGAGAATTTCCCCAGAAAGCTCCTGCAACTTACTCAACCCACTACCCGTCAGCCCATCCAGTTGTAGCACCACGGTCTCGATTCGTTCATCATTCTTGGCCGCACGCAAAGCATCAACCAGATCCCTCAATAAGGTCTCATTCAGCGGGGTGCCTCTCACCTCGGCGAAGGCGCGCTCTAGAGGATCACCCGACAATTGATCAACCAGGCTACCTCGAGGAGAGATGATCAATGCTGCATCACGGGGAATTTGCGGTTGGTCAGGCACAATGCTGGCCAGAAAAATAATGAACAACAGCAACAAAAACCCGAGATGCAAACCCTTTCGCACCCCGTTCAGTACCCGCCAGACTCCAGCGAATAGAGATTTTACTAACCTCAATACACTCATAAACCACTAAGACCTTTTTTCTGGAGACTTATACCCATTGGGTTCTATCCTACACTGGGTGGTAGCCATAAGGCCCACCACGCAAAGTATAAAACCAGATTATACGATTCTTGTGGACACCTCAGTCCAATAGAACAAGTGATAATGCTGGCCAATAAGCGATGATAATCACAGACGTCAACAAAAGAATAAAAAATGGGAATGTCGCTCGAAATATTTCCGTAATACTGCGCTCAAATCGGAAACTTGAAATAAATAGATTCAGGCCGACTGGTGGGGTGAGATATCCAAGCTCCATGGTTGCAAGAAAAACTATTCCCAGATGAACAGGATGCACGCCATACTGCGACGCAACAGGAAGGATAAGAGGGACAACAAGAATTATTGCTGAAAAAATATCAAGTATCGCACCAAGAATTAGAAGAAAAATTAAGAGCGCGAATAAAAAAGAAGCCTGTCCGGCAACATAACTGTCAACAACCGCAAACAATCGTTCGGGAACTCCTGCATCAATCATGTAATTTGTTGATGCAAGTGAGACACCGAGAATCATCAGGATTGCGCCGACCAATACCATCGATTCTCTCATTATTCTAGGTAACTCACGCCATGGAATCTCTTTAAGGACGATCATTTCAACAAAAATGACATACAACGCTGTAACAGCAGCTGCTTCCGAGACTGCGAAGTACCCACTATAAATCCCACCAAGAACAACCACGGGCAGAGGCAACTCCCAGATAGACTCCCTGATTGCCGCTAGAACTTCCCGACCAGACACTTTTGTTAATTTTCTGGCATGACGATTTTTCCAAAAGCTGTAACCCGCGAGTAGTACCAACATAAACAGTCCTGGAATAATGCCCGCCAAAAATAAATTGTCGATGGATACGCCAGATATAATTCCGTAGAGAATTAAGGGTAATGAAGGAGCAAACAAAAGCCCCAGACTACCCGACGTGGTGATAAGCCCTAAATTAAATTTCTCCTCATACCCCGCCTCGCAAAGCGCCGGATATAACAGTGCGCCCAGCGCAATAATTGTGACTCCCGACGCACCTGTAAACGCCGTAAATAAAGCGCAGGATGCCAGTGAAATAATTGCTAACCCCCCGGGAAACCAGCCCAGAAGTGCATTTGACAGGCGTACTAAGCGTTGCGGACTGTTGCTCTCGCTCAATACGAATCCCGCAAATGTAAACAATGGAATCGCAACCAGAATAGGCATCTCAGAAAGGCCAAAAAACTCGATAGCCATGACTGATAGGTCGATTTCAGCTCGATAAAAGCCAAGCATGGCGCCCGCAGCAATCACTGAAAATAGTGGCGCACCTAGTAACATGAACACAGCTAACAAGAGTCCGGTCAGAATCATAGATCGGGCCCGATGAACTCACGAAGAGCCCGTAAAACGTAACGGAAACAGATCATGGCAAACCCAATGGGGAGGATCAACTGAAATATCCACGCCGGCCAATCACTCAACAATGTGTCACCGAACGCGTAGGAATCCTGAACAAAACGCAGTGAATACCACGCGAGTAGCCCGGTTACGCTCGCCGTGAATACATGGGCAATGATATCTGTAATCCGCTTAACTTTAACAGGGAGCGCTCGGGTGACGATATCTATAGCAATCTGCTTTCGATCACGGCTTGCGGCAATACCACCAACTAGCCCAAGCCACAACACAGCAAGACGAATTGCGCCATCAGTCCACGGAAATCCCATCGAAAAAATATTGCGTAAAAAAATCTGGCTGCAGGCAAGCAGAATTAATCCCGATAACAGTACGAACAGGAGAGCGTTCTCGGTCCTCTGTCCCCAACGCTCTGCTAATTTCAGCCAGCGGTATCGCTGCGTGTTCACACTTCGTTCAGAATTTTGCGCGAACGTTTGTTAGCGGCTGGCGATAGAATTTGTGGAGCCTCGATACTCTCGCAACGTTTCAAGCAACTCATCAAAAAACTCCTCATCGATATCGTCACGCGCACGGAGTTGTGGATATATGGTTGAAATCGTGCTTTGCCAATTCACTACATCCGCTGAATCAACCGGTACGAATTCGATCCCAAACCCTTCCATGACTGCTCGAGCCTGTTGATTATCAGTACGGGCCTGAGCATCTAAACTCCTATTAATGCCCGACATAACCATGCGGACAGTTTGTTGATCATCAGCAGAAAGCCGCCCAAAAACACGCGCATCAAGAGCGAAGATTCCGATGGAATATGCAATTGGCAGATCCATCATGTACTTCACTGTGGTGTGCCATTGCAGGACAAGAGCTACCACTGGAGAAGCAGCTACCACATCAAGCAATCCTGTTTGCAAGCCCGTTAAAACATCGGTTGGCATGAGCACTACCGGAGACAATCCCATGGCCTCTAAGGACAGGAAACTCACTTGATCCCCCTCAGGAATCCAGATCTTGCGTCGCCGCATGTCCTCAATCCCTCCGCTGATAGGCTCACTCGCCATCACATGGGCAAATCCGCCTTCCACAAACCCAAAAGTAACAAAACCAGCCGCCTCCAACCCAGCCTGCAGCTTTGAATCCATGCGTTCCCGAACATAGTCCACCTCATCCAACGATCGGAATAAAAGAGGGATGCTGTAAAGATTAATAGCAGCGTAGCGAGCCGCGAGACCACCACCAGCAAATGCGCCACCATGAAGTTGTCCAATGCGTATCTTACGAAGAACCTGGTTATCGTTGCCCATTACACCGCCAGGATAAAATTTTATGAGCACACGTCCCTCAGTCCGATCACGAATCTCGTCTGCGCCAGCTCGCATCTCACGCATCCAACTGGAGCCATCCGGGGCTACGGAGGCAACTTTAAGCTCGATGGCTTGTGCCTGGTACGCGGTAGTGACCAGAACCATCAGGGCTAACACCCAACGCAATTGGATCAAAAAATATTGGTGTGCCCGTCTAATATCAAGGCTATTTCCATTCATCATATCCATCAGAAATACTCCTGCGAAGACTCGAGTAATTCCACTGCCTCCTGCTTAGCCAACACATTGAAAAGCGTTCGCCCAGGTGCCTCAACAGGCGAATTCAATACTTCCATTAATAATATGTCGTGAAGCTCCCGGTCAAACATCATACGCGCATACCGTCTTGCGTACTCCACCTTAGCTGACAGATCTAACCCATTGGATAACGTGATTGAGCGTTCGAAATGCGCCTTCGCAACTTCAGGCCGTCCTCCCATCGCAGGAGGTCGTAAGGAGTGCAGAATTCCCAGATAAACGTGTACCCCACCGTTATCGTAAGTCTCATCCAAGGCTAAAACTCGCTCCATGGCTGCCTGCACCCAGGGTAATTCACCCACAGCATTCCAATCCGAGCTAGTGGCTTCCAGATGACTGAGCCAACTCACTGCATACGAGTAAAGATGCTCAACCTGCCGCCCCTCAAACTCCCCAAGTGCAGTGAGAAACTGTTGATAGTCCATTCCTTCCCATTCGCAGGCTGGCTCATGCACAAGGCAAACCGCTCGCTGCCCATAGCCCCTCGCCTTAAGCGTCATAACTGCAGCGTGTTCTTCATCCGTTATAAAACGTGACCCGTATAAGGCAAACAGTTCTGCGCCCGCAGACAGCATTCCCGCACTGGCTGGATTTTGAACAATAATGCCGTCGACAATCAGCAGGTAAGCTGGCAAACCGGACCGCACCACAATGGGATCATTCTGATTAAGGATCGCAGAAGATAGAGTCTCTGATGCGAGACCCCCAACGTAGGACGATACGCACCCCCCTATTAACAGAAAGTGTGCGCCAGCAAGGAGCACCATCACACCGCGCGACGCTCGCGCGGAGGACCTAGAAGAATATGTGGCGCGTATCCTGTTCACGCCGGTTCTCCCAAAGCTTAGATCTTTTCCTTAATGCGCGCCGCCTTTCCGCTTCGCTCCCGTAGGTAGTAAAGCTTAGCTCGCCGCACATCACCACGACGTTTAACCTCGATATCAGCAATCGCAGGACTATGCGTCTGGAACACCCGTTCGACGCCCTCTCCATGAGAAACTTTGCGAACCGTAAACGAGGAATTGAGCCCACGGTTACGTTTGGCAATAACAATACCTTCATAAGCTTGGAGTCGTTCCCGATTTCCCTCCTTGACCCGAACGCGCACGATGACCGTATCACCCGCTGCAAACTTCGGAATATCCTCTTTAAGCTGATCCTGCTCAATTTCACTGATTATTTTGGACATAGCCCAACACTTCTCCGATACCGTTCTCAACCTGGGAAGGGAGGGTAACCTACCTCACCTCGCCTCGCCATTAAACGTTCCTTACAAATAGGGAGATTGGCTCAACACCGCCCCAATTTTCCCTACTCTTCATGCTCCTCGGCAAATTCCTGCAACAGCACCTGCTCCTCAGCACTCAAAGTACGGGACTCTAAAAGATCAGGCCGCCGTAACCAAGTCTTACCGAGAGCCTGCTTCAACCGCCAGCGTCTGATGGCTTCATGGTGCCCCTCAACAAGCACCTCCGGGACCATCATCTTATCTACAGACTCAGGACGCGTGTACTGCGGATGTCCTAGCAGGCCTGACGTATATGAATCCTCCAAGGAGGAGTCCCCATGACCCAGTGCTCCAGGTATTAGCCGCGCGACAGCATCGATTACTACTGCAGCAGCAAGCTCGCCACCACTCAGCACAAAGTCCCCCACAGAAAGCTCTTCATGAACTTCCCCCTGAATAATGCGCTCATCGATGCCCTCATAACGTCCTGCAACCAGCAAGAGTCCTGGACCCGCCACCAACTTCTGCGCCAGTTCCTGATCAAAAGGTCTGCCCTGAGCACTAAGGATACATTCGGCGCTACCTTCTGGCAGACGACCACGCGCCGTCCGAATCGCGTCTCGGAGCGGCTCGTACTTAAGCACCATTCCGGGTCCACCGCCATAAGGTCTATCGTCCACGGTACGTCGTCGATCCAGGGCAAAATCTCTTGGCGAAACCTGTTCGATCGAAAGTAGACCACGATCACACGCCCGACCAACCACACCAACGCGGCTCACTGGTTCTACGAGCTCTGGTAAAAGTGAGACCACGCTAATCCGATACATGACAGCCCCAAAACCTAGCCTAGTAACTCGGATCCCAATCTACGGTGATTACGCCGCTATCAAGGTCCACCTTGCGAATAATCCGTCCTTGTACAAACGGAATCATGCGTTCTCGCGTACCCGCAACAACCATGACATCGTGACCTCCTGTGCTAAACAGAAAATCTACATGCCCCAATGCCTCGTTAGAAAGCGTACGGACATCGAAACCCTCAAGATCTGTCCAGTAGTATTCGCCAGACTCGCAGACTGGAAGATCCTCCCTTGCCACCGCTATTTCCACGCCAATTAGCGTCCCAGCTTCATCACGATCATCTACCCCCTGGAGCTTCGCCACTACTGTTCGCCCTTGGAGACGACCGTCTTCAACCTTTACACGGCTCTCGGTACCTTGGGCGCAAAGAATCCAGTCCCGAAAACCTACGATATTTTCCTTTGGTTCAGTATAAGAATGGACCTTGACCCAGCCCTTGATACCCATAAGACCAGATATACGGCCTAAAATGACTTGCTTTCGAGGTGTCCCGCTCATATTGCGGACTCACCGGGACAAAGCTGTTAAGAAGCTTCGCTGCCCCGGGATTTCTTAATTAGACTCGCCACGCGATCGGAGGGACGCGCACCCTGTGAGATCCAGTAGTCAGCTCGCTCAAGATCAATGCTCAACTCAGTTTCACCGCCCGTTGCAATAGGATTGAAATAGCCCAATCGCTCAATGTATCGACCATCTCGCCGATTACGGCTATCTGTTACCACAACGTGATAGAAAGGGCGCCTCTTGGCACCACCCCGTGACAAACGAATACTTACCATAACTGAAAACCTGATTCTAAAAATAGAGCGACCACACGCGGAACGCGCATTCTACTGTTTTTACAAGCGAAGTGAAGGGCTGGGAGGTACGCAGCCCTCGCATAACTGTCTCAGTATATGGGCTCACCTAGTCCCCCTCCCCCCAGTATTCCAAACAGATCCTGTAATCTGCCCTTGGCGGCCTCACCCATTGCTAAAACAAGCTTATGCTACCTAAGCAAGCGGCTCGCTACCGTCTAAATAGGCTAACTCAAGTTGGGTCAGACTTTAAAACATACTAAAACTGGATGCTTGAAAAGAGCTTGTAGCTACTGAGGTAATACTAAGAACAGGACATCATGTCTCTTGAGGCACGGAAAATCCTCTAAATTTCAAAAGATTTGGTTGAATCCTTGACACTCTATCTAATATTCAGCCACTCTAGGCACATGTTCAGTCACCGGAGGGCCGACGTTTTTGAATGACGATGCCCCGTTAGGTCTATTATTTGGCCTGCTTATTGTTCTGCTCTTTCTTTCGGCGTTCTTCGCTAGCACGGAAACCGCCCTAGTCAGCCTTAACCGGTACCGGTTGAGGCATCGTGCCCGGTCGGGCCACAGACCTGCACAACTCGCAGAAAAACTGTTAGAACGCCCAGACCGGCTCATGGGCCTCATCCTCCTCGGTAATAATGCGGTCAATCTGACAGCTGCTGCCATGGTGACAGTGATTTCCATCCGACTCGGCGGCGAAGAAGCCATTATCGTCGGCACCATGATCCTCACTTTCGTGATCCTGATCTTTGCTGAGGTTGCCCCGAAGACGATTGCGGCGCTGCATCCTTCGAGCCTCGCCTTGCCCGCGGCCATCATTTACTACCCCCTGATGAAGCTCGCGTACCCGTTCGTGTGGCTGATCAATCTGGTAGCCAACTCATTACTCTGGGTGTTCGGGGTACGTGTCGACAGCGGCCGATCGGACTCTCTGAGCGCGGACGAGTTGCGCTCCGTACTAGCGGAATCGGCCGCTTTCCTGCCCGACCGTCATAAACGCATGCTCCTGAGCATACTAGATCTTGATGACATCACCGTCGACGATGTGATGGTACCGCGCCAAGAAATCGTCGGAATTGATCTGGAAGAACCTTGGGAGACAAACCTGGCTATCATCCGAGAAAGTCCCTATAGCCGCCTTCCGGTTTTTAGAGATGATTTCGACAACATTGAAGGGTTAGTCCGGCTAAGAAGAGTGCTACCGGATCTGGCCGAAGGTACCCTAACAGAGCAGCGCCTACTCGACGAAATCCAAGAACCATATTTCGTTCCAGAAGGAACTCCACTAAACAAACAACTGGTTAATTTTCAGCTGGTCAAACAACGTTCCTCATTAGTAGTTGATGAATATGGAGACGTCCAGGGTTTGATCACGACCGGGGGCGTAATTCGTGAAATCGTAGGTGAACTTGATGCCGACTCGGGCCCGACAGGCCCCGATGTAAGCAAACAAAGCGATGACTGTTTTATCGTCAATGCGAGTGCAAATATTCGCGAACTGAACCGTTTGATGAATTGGGAACTCCCTACTAAAGGACCCAAAACATTGAATGGTCTTATTATTGAGTTACTCGAAACCATTCCTGCGGAGGGAACCGGATTAACTATAGGAAACTACCCCATTGAGATCCTGGAGACTGCTGAGCATGGTGTAAAAAAAGTGCGGATGTCTTTACCCACAGAAACAGCCCAGGAAAAACCACCAGCCCCAGATTCCTCTTAAGACTTCTACAAGTACTGCCGGGAAGTCAGTCAAGCATGTCTAATGCCTGCCCCAAACGATTCACCGGAATGATCTCTAAAGGGCTGGAGGTGTGAGACTGATTCGGAGTCGGAATAATTGCACGCTTAAAACCATGTTTTGCCGCTTCGGCGAGCCTCTCCTCACCAAACGGCACAGGTCTCACTTCGCCCGTTAACCCAACTTCACCAAACGCAACCAAGTCTCCAGGTATAGATCTTTCCTGATAACTTGAAACTGCTGCTAGACAGACGGCGAGATCAGATGCTGTTTCAGCTACACGCAACCCTCCAACCACGTTTACAAAAACATCATTGCCGACAAGAGAAACACCGCTATGCCGATGAAGTACGGCCAATAACAATGCGAGCCTTTGTCCGTCAAGGCCCTGCGCTAGTCGCCGAGGATTCTCCCCTAGGGTGGCATCCACCAAAGCTTGAACTTCCACTAACAGCGGCCGTGAGCTCTCCCGAGTCACAAGAGTAACGCTACCGGGAACAGACTCAGTACGCCTAGAGAGAAAGATTGAAGAAGGATTTTTGACTTCCGCAAAACCTTGCTCGCTCATTACAAAAAAACCCAGTTCATTAGCGGCACCAAAACGGTTTTTTGCTGTTCGGATGATTCGAAACCGACTACCCAGATCGCTTTCAAAATAGAGCACCGTGTCAACCATATGCTCTAACACTCTTGGGCCTGCTAACGTACCTTCCTTGGTGACGTGACCGACCAGAACTGTGGCCACATCTCGTTCTTTGGCAAACCGAACGAGCTGCCCCGCGCACTCACGCAACTGCGCTACCGAACCAGGCGCAGAATCCAGCCGATCGCTGAAAAGTGTCTGGATGGAGTCGATAACTAAAGCTTCCGGGGGGTCGGAAATCAATGTAGCAATAATATTTTCGACACAGGTCTCTGAACAAAGCTGAACCGGGGCTTGTCCCACCCCCAGCCGGTCGGCTCGAAGCGCGATTTGGTCCAAGGACTCTTCGCCAGTCACATAGCACCCCTGCTTTGTAAGACTAATATTCGCAATAGCGCTTAAGAGTAGCGTGGATTTGCCGATACCCGGATCACCGCCGATAAGCACAACTGCGCCAGGAACCAGCCCCCCACCAAGCACCCGATCAAGTTCGGACAAGCCGCTACTACTGCGCTCCACATTAGCAATATTTACGCTGTCTAGTATTGTGGACTCGGCTGGCGATCCATTAGAAGCAGAGGAACCCCCTTGGCGTAACAACGGCCGCGTTTCTGAGAGAGCATTCCACTCTCCACAATCTGGGCACTGCCCTTGCCACTTCAGGTGCTGGGCGCCACAGGAATCACAAGTATAGATACGCTTAGTCTTGGCCACTGGTGCAGCATAGCACTCGTTGTAGGATCCGTTACCGGAATGT
>JAZAGZ010000004.1:0-25109 GCA_036231525.1 Pseudomonadota bacterium
CTCAACAACACCAGCGGCCTCCATGCCGAGCGCTGTTGGCAGCTCGGGTAGTTTGTAGGAGCCGTTACGTTGATATACATCCAAGAAATTCAACCCGGCTGCAGTCTGATGTAAGCGAACTTCGCCGGGACCCGGCACCCCTACTTCGACCTCCTCCCATCGGAGAACATCAGGCCCGCCATGTTCGTGGATACGAATTGCGTGAGTCATTTAACCTCCATAAACCGATTTGTGTTGAGCAGGACCTCCTCCAGCACCATCAAATCAGTAAGTGATTTCCGACTATCTATATAATGTAGAGAAAATTCGCGCAACTACTTGCGAATAAAAAAGTGCGACCACTTACCCAAAAGCTAAAAACTGCCCAGAGAATGCCATGCTACGCTACGTTGTAATTCTGACTCTTCTTATTTCCTCCATAGCCGCCTCCCAAGAGCTTCAGACTTATGTTTTCCAAGGTGTTCATGTTATCCCTATGGATACCGATCAGGTAATTGAAAATCAAACTATCGTGGTTTCCGGTGGCCGTATCGAAGCTATAGGGGCCATCGGGGAAATCCTCGTACCAACCAATGCCATCCTCATTGAAGCTGAAGGCCAGTACATCATGCCTGGTCTAACAGAAATGCATGCCCATGTGCCTAGCGCCGATGATCCACAGTACTTAGAAGATGTGCTTTTCTTGTATTTGGCAAACGGAGTTACCACCGTGCGTGGCATGCTGGGTCGGCCAGCCCATTTGACGCTACGCGCGCAAATTGCGAGGCATGAGATCCTTGGACCTCGCCTTTTAACCTCTGGCCCGTCGCTCCGAGGTGGCAGGGTCGACTCTCCTGAACACGCAAGGCAAATCGTACTTGAACAGTCCGAGGCTGGTTATGACTTCGTAAAAATTCACCCCGGAATAACCCTTGCTCAGTACAACGCTGCTGTTCAGACCGCGAATGAAACAGGCATGCCGCTGGCCGGGCACGTACCCGAAGACGTGGGGCTTGCGCGTGCGCTTTCAGCGGGACAGGCCTCAGTCGATCACATGGATGGTTATCCCCACTACCTAGTGCCGCCAGAGATTGATCTCACAGCCCATCAGTACGGGTACTACGGAATGGGTCTTCTGGACCTGTTCGATGAAAACAGAATTTTTCAAGCCGCTAAAGAAACGCGAGATGCAAACGTCTGGGTGGTGCCCACCCAGATACTTTTTGAACAGCGGATCTCACCGATCCCGGCCCGCGAACTCGCTACTCGTGAGGACATGGCATACATGCCCCCCACCATGGTCCAGCAATGGGTGCAAGCCAAGGAGCGCTTGGTGAGCACGATTAATATGCCGGATGGTCCTTCACGCCTATTGGAAGTTAGACAACGACTAATTAAAGCACTCCATGATGAGGGAGCCGGGCTGTTGCTCGGTTCGGACGCGCCACAAGTATTTAACGTACCTGGTTTCTCGATCCATCACGAAATTCGAGCCATTATGGATGCGGGACTTACGTCCTTCGAAGTGCTCCGCACAGGCACTATTGCCTCCGCAGAGTTCCTTGATGCTCAAGAAGAATTTGGCAAAGTAAGTGTCGGCCTAGCGGCAGACTTGATTCTCGTCGAGGCGGACCCTTTAGAGGATATTACAACCGTTAGCCGTCCTCTTGGCGTAATGGTTAGAGGGCTATGGCTCGATCGTGCCAGGCTCGACGAAGGCCTTGCTGCAATCGCCGAACGACAGCGCTAAAAACCCCGTTCAACCCGCTACGGAAGATTTTCACTTATGTAGACTTCCGAATCCGAAGCATTCATCAGAGGGACTACCTTGTCAGGGTCCACCCGAACCATAAGGTAGGTGATATGGTCATTGATCCTTGTAAATTGATGTCCGGTCCCGGCTGGTATGACCAAGACATCACCAGCTTCTAGCTCAACCTCCTGAGGGTTGCGAATATCAACCGAATTACTCCCGGGGCCATTCAAAAACTGGACCGCTCTGTTGTCATCGGGACGTTGCTGTCTATCGACCAGATCTGGCCCAAGTCGGTTCGTCCCTGACCCGCTCAACACGTAATACACCTCTGTGACCAGCGAATGCTCAGCTACAGAACGTGGGTTAGGCATATCTAAGGCCCCTCTTCGAGCAAGTGCTATTTGCACGTTAGCATTACCAATATCGATGGATCGTACCTGCTGATCAGTCAGAGACTGAGCGACAGAAATGGCTTCATAGGATTCTAGTTCCTCTTTTGGAACAAAGGCTGCCGGACACATCGTACAACTGGGCTCTGGACCTGCTGCCGAACCCTGTGCAGACAAACGTCCCAAGACGAAGGCTGCAAGGACTAAAACAACACCTGCGCCAAAGGTAAATTTACGCATAATTTTCTCCCATATTTTTAGTGATCTGCCGCTGGAGAGAACGTCTTCATACTTAATTTATTAACGCCGCGCACGACTCTCCACAAGGGTCCGGGCCGCAGCCCTATCCTCTACCGCTTCAACCGTGCGTATAAAACACTTTTCCAAACGGGACCCTGGCCCCCTGTAAGAAACCTCTGCCTGACTATTGGAACATACGCGATCTGTGTGGTTCCGTATCGCAATATCCCGAGCACTACGCAAACCAAAACAACCTCGATGCATAGTGAGGAGATAGTGCCGACTACCCCGATCCTGAATGTAGATATACTCATCGTGAAACGCGGAAAAGCTATTAATCCGCCTAACGCTGAAACACGCCGATCTGGTTGATTGAGGAACATTGGGATCAAGCACCACCTCTTCAGCTTCACTTTCAGAAACAACCACCTCTTCCTCGATGTCCACGCCATCTTGAGCGTAAGCAGGTACTGCCATAGATATGGTGACTAGAAACACGTACCCGTAAATTTTGCTCATGGTCATACTCTAACGTCACCCGGATAATGTGCACATGTGATATACGGATCTAGCATGGGTAGTCAATCGAATGAACCATGATTAGGATGCACGTCGGAATAGAATAATAAAACCAACGAGAACCAACCCGAGCAATATTCCAGTAATAGCGGTTCCAATACGGCCCACAAACGGGGCCTTAAGAGACAAGTCTAAAAGATCAACCCCAAACGTGAGCCCGAGCAAATTGATCTCCAAGCCCTCCTCTATGGCTATCAGCACGCCTAGAAGCCCGAGGGCGCTTAACTGTATGCCCGTACCACTCGGTGCGCCTGCTATGAACTGATCTCCCAAATAGTCTTTTCCAATCGCGGTCGCTGGAAGATCAACCCTTAATTGTGGAGCTTTACGGAGCACAAATGCCGTAAAAGTGTTTGAGTTAGGTCCTGGCCAGACCCGATACTGATCAGCAAATGGATATTCATCCACGGCACTTTCGATTTGTTGAATGACAATCCCGGCATCTTCGCCGCGTAATTCTGCCAGGAGTTCCGGTGCATTACCGAACCATCGACCATCGGGAGGCCGGTTACTTGAAACAACTGCTGTCCCGTTTCGTCGTAACCTCCACCCGTTAACTTCATGGACAGTAAAGGCATCTGCACCATGTGGCTTGATTGCAAGCCAACTGTGAACACCAACGTAGCCTCTCCAACGCACAGCACGCGCCGCATAAACTTGCACTACCGCTTCCTCGGTAGTAGCAGGATCCGGAGCTAGCCCTACAGGAGCTCGGCTTGCGGTTCGCCAACTTTGATCGCTATTGCTGCTCATAATCGTAAAAAAAACTGTACACAGGATCGCACCGAGCATGATCGAGAGCATTACAAAAAAACGGGATTTCTGAGCACGTTTCATTAGCATTCAGTAAAGCAGAGAATCAAGGTTTCAACGCACGATAAAGAAACGGAAGACTTTTATCCATACGATAGTCAATACCGGAATGTGTATCCGCAAACTCCTCATAACGATGTTCAATACCGCTCTGAATTAGTCGCTTGGATAAAATTCGAGCGCCATAATGAATTTGATACTGATCCATCCAACCGCAATCAATAAAAATACCATGTAGTGTATTCAGATTTTTGCTGTGACGAGCTACAAGATTGATAGGATCATGCTTCAACCATTCTCGCCACCGCGCATGAATAATCTCACCAGTTTCCAAATTGAAAGGAATCCGGAATCCGTTCGGTGCATTAGGATCCGGGTCATAAGAAGCTGCCATCGCTACCATCATTAGGGCATGCACCTCTGCACCAGTCAGTTTTTCTTTTTCCCAAATATTTTTTAAGAAACGTCGTATGCGTCCGTCATCAAATCCCTCTCCGCACCCTTCTTCTTCCCTTGCAACACTAATCAGGCCCGATTTGCGTTCACGCCGCCTGTGCGTTGCAAGTACATTTAGGGTATTGGGCCAATCGCACCGATATAGGAAATCGAAGTATGCATCTCCCGAATGATTTGCAATTGCACCCCAGCACCTAGGGTACTTCATACCATGGAGGATAGCGCCATAACCACCCGATGACTTACCGAAGCAGCCTCGGTGATCTCGAGACGCGAGTGTTCGGAATTCTCTATCGACAAATGGGACGAGTTCTTTTGTTAGGTAGTCAGCATAACGTCCCAAGGCCGAAGAGTTGATGTACTGGTTACCACCGAGCGCCGTAAAGCAGTCTGGGAAAACAAGTACACATGGCCCCATCTGCTTTTCGTGAACCAGGCGGGCAGCTCGCTCAGGCAAGTTTTCATCAAAGTTACGCCAATTAGTATGGGATTTACCAGAACCTGTGTATCCCACTAGATCGAACAACACAGGAAACCGTCTCCCACGACCCTGCCCTACACCCTGATCGTATTGAGGGGGCAACCAGACATCTAGCGAGCGCACGTATGGATCACGTAACGGATTCTCTTTGAGGATTTCCGAGGTATGCTCCAGCGTGACGACTCTGCCACTAGACCAGTTCGGACGCTTCTTCACCACCGTTTCCCATCCATAAACGCAGAATATCTAAAGTATACCGATCAGCTATAAACCCGAGTCGATGTAACCGTAAAGGCTATCCAACTCCGGGAGACTCTTGTGGGGAAGAAATTAGGCCCACAGACCGGATTCCTCCGATAGCAACGAATTCATCCCGTGCCGATGTATCACCAGTAACACCCACAGCTCCAATAACAAGCCCATCTGAATCACAGATTAAAACCCCACCTGGTACTGTTGCGAACCGCCCACCAGAAATTACGCTCAGAGAATTGCCGAACAGAGGACGATCTGCCACATGATCACCGAGATCCCGGCTCGATTTCCCCATACCTAGCGCGCCGTACGCTTTAGCGCAGGCGATCTGTACACGAATGATGCCGCTACCGTCCTCTCGCTTTAGAGCAATTTGATGCCCTCCGGCATCAAGAACCACAATAGTCAAAGGCTGCAAATCATTTTCCCGGGCCAAGCGCAGTGATTCATCAACGATAGCGCTTGCCTGCTCCAGACCCAGCGATACTTTCAGCGAAATTGGTTTTGCCATTCTTTTCGTCTCTAGCCAGATAGGGGGGTGATATTATCCCCTCCCCGCCAGGTCAAGAACAAAGAATTTCAAAGGTAATCAATGCTTCAACCTATGTTGGAAGCCCTAATATCTGGACTAGGACTGATTTTTCAGTGGCATGTCCTGGCATATTTCGCACTCGGTTGCGTGATTGGGATCCTTATGGGTGCAATCCCCGGGTTGGGGGGCGCGATTGGCTTAGTATTACTGTTGCCCTTTACTTTTAGCATGGAGCCGGTGTCAGCTTTCGCACTACTGCTGGCTTCATGGGCATCAACGTCCACTAGTGGTGCGATTACCTCAGTACTGCTCGGGATTCCAGCCACCGCCGCCTCTCAAGCAACCGTTCTCGATGGATATCCTATGGCTAAACGCGGTGAGTCAGCACGAGCGTTAGGAGCTGCGTTCACTTCTTCTGCTATCGGTGGGGTGTGCGGAGCGATCGCGCTCGGCGTTTCACTGCCACTTATCCTACCTGTAATTCTTGCATTCGAATCACCGGAAACATTCATGTTGGGGGTACTAGGACTGGCCATGGTGGGCTCTTTGTCCGGACGGTCTATCGTAAAGGGCGTAGCTGCAGCCATGTTCGGACTGTTGTTAGCGATGGTTGGATTTCCTGAATCCCAAGCCATTCCAAGATACACGTTCAACACCCTCTATCTGCTAGACCAATTGCCACTGATACCCGTGCTGCTAGGCCTTTTTGCCATACCAGAAATTATGGAGCTAGCTATCAAAAATGTCTCCATCGCGAGAACTGGCGAGACTCGCGATACGCGCCATGGGCTAATGATTGGAGTCCGAGATGCGTTGAAACACTGGTGGTTAGTTCTGCGCTGTAGCGTAATTGGCGCGTACGTTGGCATGCTACCTGGTCTTGGTGCTTCCATCGTGGGCTGGGTTACCTACGGTCATGCAATGCAAGGAGCAAAGGACCAGTCTGAATTCGGACAAGGTGATATTCGTGGCGTGCTTGCTCCTGAAGCTGCAAACAATGCGCTTCGAGGAGGCGCAATGATTCCCACAGTTACAATGGGGATACCCGGCAGTGTCGGAACTGCCGTATTGATGGGAGCACTAATTATGCTTGGGCTACGACCGGGACCAAGCATGCTTGATACAGAGCTTCCCATGACGTTTAGCTTCGTTTGGATGATTGCCTTCGCGAGCGTGATCGCAACCGTCATCCTACTGGGAACGGTCGAACAAGTGGCTAAAGTCGCGCTGCTACCAGGACACATGGTGGTGCCTGGGGTGTTGCTGTTCGTCTATATGGGGGCATGGCTTGGAGGTTCCTCAATGGGAGACTGGGTAAGCTGCACTTTCTTCGGTGTCGTAGGGTTCCTCATGAAACGCGGAGGATGGCCAAGACCACCAGTAATACTCGCCCTGGTACTCGGGGGCATACTCGAGGGTTCGTTTCAGATCAGCACTCGTGTTCACCAAGGAGTCGGCTGGCTGAACCGACCGATCGTAATACTTCTGATGCTTATCATCGTTGTAACGTTGTTCTTTGCTGCACGCGGGGTTGCAAAACAAAAGATGTCAGGCAAACCCGCCTCCGGCGAAGCTACGGAACGTAATCCTGCCATTTCGTTATCCTTTTCGATCGTGCTCTTTATCCTTTTCGTCTGGGCAGGCATAACCTCACTTACGTGGACCCCGCCAGTACGCCAGTTCCCTCTGATCATTTCGATACCGGGGGCCGTACTTTCATTCATGGTGATCGTTCAAGACTTAATGCTCCTTTTAGCGGCCAAGAAAAACACCGGGATGTGGAGAAAAACCTTTAGGGAGGCCTTTGAGGATGCTTTGCTTGCTCAGGCGCTACCGTTCTTTGGTTACCTCATAAGTATTTTGTTGTTGACTGTGATAGTTGGACAAAAACTTGCCATGCCGCTATTTATCTGTGCTTACCTTCTACGTTGGGGGCATTACCAGAAACGCTTCGCGTTTGGCTACGCCCTAGCAGGGTGGGCTATTCTGGTTTTCTTCTATGGACAGGTGATGGGATTACTTTTCCACCCATCCTATTTGGCTATCTGGCTCCAATCGGTGTTACCCGCGGGCACACCGGACTGGTTAATCCTTTAGGGCGCAAAAACACCGTCTGCTGGTGCCTTGACCCTTCTTTTGAGTGAAGGTGTTGACTAATAACCGTTGTTACGTGCGATTTGTTCCTCAATGAAGGACTGCACTATGGGAGTCACATCTGCGGTGGCATCTAGGATCTGTGCTGCACGTTCCGCACCCACGGCATCCGGCACATAACTCAGGATCCGAGCAGCTTCTTCTTTGAATGCTTCTGTAAGCATAGCCGGTCCAATCACGTCCCGAAAAGTTCTCACAGCCTCCGGATTCATGTTCGGTGGTCCTAGGAATACGTGTTGCATGGTCTGATCAATTTCGATCATCGTCCGAATAGCATCCCAGTTGGTCCCTGACGGAGGCACTCCATGAATTTCTTCGTAAAGCTCATTCACAGTAGGAATGTCCGGTACCAGAGGACTCTTTACGAGAGAACCTTCCTCAGTGAGAACTGGCAAGCTGAACAAGGGGGCGTTCAGTCCCTGCTGTTCCAGCGTGGGCACTACTTCATTCAGATACGCATGGGCTGCATCCGTTGCCATATTGACTTCGCCACTTAATACCGCCGCACGGATCTTGCCGCTACCGGGGTAACCACCCACAAAATGGTACTGCGCACCAATCAGATCCAGTCCCATAGTGCTAGCAATCATGCGCCCATGCTCGGCCGAAATACCACCGAAAATAAGCCCATCTGCGCGAAGAATATCAGCTGGGATATCCACTCCCCCTTCCAATACGTCCTTGCGCGCGTAAGTCACCAAGGGCGCGAGCTGAACACCGCCTAGCACCGTGAACTGGGAGTACTTGAATGAATGTCCAGGAAAATTAAGCAGCTCTCCTAGAGAAGAGCGGGGGCCATAATAAATCGTGGTACCGTCGCTCGGTGCTTTAAGCAATACAAAAATATGAGCGGACATCATCGATGCGCCGGGCATATTTTTGACGATGACGTTGGGATTCCCCTCCAGACTGAGTTCTAGATGTTTTGCCAGAAGACGGCCGACGGTGGTTCCGCCAGCAGAAGCATCAAGCCCCATAATCAGGGTGATGGTTTCACCTTCATAATACCCAGAGCCATTTGAGCTATCAGAAAATACTGGATCTGCGGTATACGTTGGCTCTGTCGGCCCACTACAGCCAGCTGCAAGTGAGGCAGCAGCCGCAACAGTCCAGAAAAACGACGTTCGTCTGATTTGATATACCAAATTTGCCATGGACGAATTGTCCCCTAACCTATGTATCAACCACAAGCTCACATGGTTTCACACAAATCCTACTAACACTGGTGACACCACGCCAACCACTGTACAAAAGCTCAAGGTAAATCAAGAATCGAAAAGAAACCTCGTATCGAGAGAGCTTGCGAGATCGTTAAGTACATCGTACAAACTATCGGGAATTGGAATGCCGCACTTTTCACGTTGCCGCCGAATCCCTAAGCTCCGCTCACCTGGCACTCTCACGGAATTGAATCCTGGCAGGGTGGGAGACCCACGAATACTGCGAATCGCAGCGTCAACATTATTTTTGAACATATCTGTATCGGTAAATGCCTCGACAGATAGGGCGACTATGAACTGACCTGTGTTGGTAAATGACGTTGAATCCGCATTGAAATCTATAACATCCTTTCCAAAAGCCGCTCCGTTTAAGGTGCCCGCCAATAAACCAAATACCAACGAGAGCCCATACCCTTTTGGGCCTCCGATCGGAAGTAAAAACCCCTCCCCCGCCCGAGAGGGATCGGTCAATGGGTTGCCAAGCTTATCTATCATCCAGCCTTCCGGGATCTGTTCACCCCGTTGTGCCGCTGTTTTTACTTTTCCATAGGCAGCCACCGTGGTCGCCATATCAAGCACAATCGGTGGTTCCTCATTCGTGGGAATAGCCACTGCGATTGGGTTTGTGCTGAGTAACATCTCGGTACCACCCCATGGTGGTAGGTGATTTGCACTCCCAACCGCAACATATATTCCGATCATGTCTTTTTTTAGCGGCATTTTTGCGTAAAGCGCAGCGGGTCCAGCGTGATTACTATGCCGTACACCAACCCACGCAACACCGTGATTAACTGCTCTCTGCATTGCGAGTTCGGTGGCGTACTTCATCACCAAATGCCCCATGGCATTGTCCCCGTCCACCAACGCCATAGCGCCCCTATCTTCAGCAAGATGAATATTCGGCTGAATATTTATCCCACCGTTTTGAATTCGCTTGATGTATTGAGGTAAACGGAAAATCCCGTGGCCATCGGAACCATTCAGATCAGCATCAGAAATTAATGCGGCAATAGTCCCCGCGTCGTGTTCTGAGAATCCTACTGCAGCAAGGCAGTGCTCAATAAATGCCTTTAACTGTTGAGAAGAAGCAGATCGCATGACTCAGTTGAGCATCAAAAGCCAAAGAATTATGGCCGAGAATCCTTAATTACGTGGCAAATCGTACATCCGGCGCATCCACCAAAACCAATCCGAACGACTAATGGGTCACTGAACTTACAAACTCCAGCAACGCATGCCCAACCGTCTCGTCTGCAGAGTTGATGCTCATGATATGTGAGACATGATTATGTCCCTGGAACTGAGTGTATCGTGGACAGTCACTGTACTTCGCACATAGCCTTGCATACATAACCGCTACCGGGGCTTCAATCATGGTTGGATCGAATTCCGCACTCCACATAAAGATCGGTATTTCGGGTCCATCATAGGAATCAACCAGGCCTAACGGCACAAGCTCAGCGCGAACGGCGGCATCTTCTCCATAGTAGCTTCGCAGTGCATCCGAACTACCCGATCTGTACGACCCTGAACTTAGTAGCGCGCCAATCACACCGGGTCCATCAGCGAAGTGCGAGGGCCCATGAAACAGATAACTCGCCACATGACGGCCTCCAGCCGAGTTACCCATTAGAAATACTTTTTGAGGATCCCCTCCGTAACCCTCAATGTTTTCCCTAACCCACGTCAGCATCCCTCCAATATCCTCCGGTCCAGATGGCCATTGCACTTCGGGCACAAGACGGTAGTTTGCATTCACTCCCACGATGCCGTGGCGGGCAAAGAACGTTGGTATGTTGCTGTATATAAGATCCGTGTTTGCAATAGTCTTGTTACCACGAACCATCCCTCCCCCGTGCACAAAGATAACGACGGGCGCCAATTCATCCGGTCTCTCTACCGGTGTGAAGACATCCACAGTTTGCAGTTCATGGGGGCCATAGCTGACATCCACCGTCACCTCCACGCCCGATCGGTCGCCAGTTGTGAGTTGCAATTCAATATACAGGGCCGAGGTCACTGCCATTGCCTCACGATCCCAACGTTTACCAAGACTGGCGATACCATTACGCGCCGTTAACACGTCATCTTCATCGGCAGACTGAACCAGAAATGACGTAAACATCAGGATGCAGCCAGCAATCAATGCCGCTATAGCAAGACGTCCGCAACGAATAGAGCTATACATAGAGAACCTCCCTCAACAAAGTAGCTATTTCGGACGAGGCATTACAAAAACTTCGTCGACGACTGAATAGTCCAAGTACCCGAGACGTGCGACGGGCCTCAGTGCAGCTGTATCAACTAGCCCGTCCTTGAGAGCCTCATCCGCAATGTGCACACCGACGACTTCACCAATCACCATAATATTTTGGATTTCAGGTTTTGTCGCAGGTAGGTTAATTGTTTTCCAGGTCCGGCATTCGAGACTAATAGGCGCTTCAGAAACTCTGGGTGGCTTCACGAGTATAGAGGGCGCCTTAGTAAGGCCCGCCAACTCGAACTCATCCTCAGATCGTCCGACATGGGACGATGAAGTATTCATAGCATCGCGGACCTCCCAAGTCGCCAAATTGTAGACAAATTCACCTGTCTCACGGGCATTCAGCGCGCTGTCCTTCACATCTCCTTCTAGATGTGCGCCATTACAGCTAAACATGAATATAGGTGGTGCAGTAACCATTAAATTTGAATAGCTGAAGGGGGCAAGGTTACACACTCCTTCCTGACTGATTGTTGAAATCCAGCCAATAGGTCTTGGCACGACACAAGCCTTTATCGGATCGCGCACTAGCCCGTGACCATTCTTGGGTTCGTAGAACATCTCGAGTTACTTCTCTTAATTAAATACCGAATATTGTGCGCGCGGCCAGGGAGGTGAAAAAGAGCAGGATACCAGCAAGTGCGATAGTGGTTATCGGACGATTCTTAAACTGCACCCCAATCCAATCCGAACGCCCATTCCAAATCAGTAAAGCAAGAACCAGAAATGGGAAAAATAGGGCCCCTGTGACCGTATAGAGTTTTTGTACCTGCTGAAACCCCCAGAAAAGACCAACCATCGGGACTACACCAAGAATAACTAGAAAGCTCCTGTAAGGGAGTGCACTGGTATCTATCATAAATGGAGCTTTAGAATTAACTCGTTCTATTTTGACTTCCTCAAATTCCGCCGCTGTCTTTTTATGCTCAGCAGGGGCAGGGGGAGTTTCTAGAACGCCATGAGTGAGAAGCCAACAAAAGCCGCCACAAATTCCGATAATAACTGCCATCATTCCATTAGAAGATAGCCCAAGCATATTAGGTAGCCCAAGCATATTACTTAAAATATACAAAACCACTGCGACACACACACCGATAACGTTGATCATTGTCGATGATGTTTTCGTCTTTTCTATCCGGGTTACCTTTTCTTTTTTGAAGGTTTCAGCCACATTTGTTGGCTCCAAAAACAAGAGCCTCCAGCAATCGGCAAAAAGATAGGGTACTGACTGCCAGACCCCTAACAAACTACTGAAAACCGCACCAAAAGCGCCAATTAGAAATAACCATTTTCCCCACACGCCGAGTGGCTCCTCTAGGCGCTCGGCCAACGTCACCAACATCGTCGTACCCTGCCCTTCAATCTCCACATTGCTTCCTACAATGACCATGGCAATACCGAAAATTGCGGTCATAACATAGCCAGCCCCCAGATCGATGCGGCAAGCCCAAATATCATCCGAACTGACACGCCCATCCTCTCTCAGCCAATAGCCATAACAAAGCACCGTAAGCGTACCCCCCACACCACCGATGAGTGCCACTGTCCATGTCAGTCCTATTCCATCGAAGTCGGGGATCGTGGGTATAAAAAGCCCCTGCAAAACAACGCCCGTTCCAGGCCAAAGTACCACCGCGGTAACCACCACGGTCACAAACATGATTGCAATACAAATGCGCATTATCTGTTCGAATAACCGGTATCCCCCTCGGATAACCAAGCCTATTCCAATAATGCTGGTCACCATTCCAAAGACGATTTTTCCTTGATCTGGATCTTCAAAAACGGGAAACAACGCGTAAAGTGCCACTCCGCAAGCACTCATTTGAGCTGAACCAACAAAAAACGACCACAGGAGAAGAAACGGCAGGAAAACCCAGAGTACGGGGGGGCCCACTCTGTGGACTAACCCTTCCAGGAATGTATCCCCGGTGACCAACTGCCAACGTGCTAGCCCTTCCGTGACTACGAACTTCAGGAACGCCCCCAAAACCACAGCCCAGAGCACGGCCGTGCCAAGAAGACTTCCCACAAATGTGCCGGTTGCCAGATCCCCGCCGCCCACACCTGTGGCGGCCAACAATAGACCGGGGCCTAACGCCGCAAGTGTTCCAAATTTCTTGCCAGAAGAGCGCGCGATTCTATTCTCCCGCTATAAACCGTCGCTAACCTCGACATTTTCTGGCTTGAGTTCCAAGCCGGAAGCTTTTGCTTGTTCCTCAAGGAGTACCGCAAAATCACGGCCACTATGTCCAGCATCGACGGTCTTCTGAACCATGTCCCGAGTAAGCTGGGTCACAGGTAGCGTGACACCAAGTTGCTCTCCGGCCTTCAAACCAAGATCCAAATCCTTGCGTAATAACTCAGGTGTAAATGTCGGCGTCATGTCGAGATTAACAAACGTGGGGGTTTTATAGCGAGAGAACATCGCCCCCATCACGCTATCATTTATAAAGTCCAGGAAATCATGACGCGACACCCCACCCTTTTCAGCAAGTACGGTAATTTCAGCAAGACACTGGGTGTACACTCCTAGCAACAGGTTGTGACAAATCTTGACCATGCGCGCAAGCTCACCTTCACCGACGTAAGTCGCGCCACGGCCAATAGCGTTCAAATAGGGTTCAGCAATATCAAAGGCGGTACGCGGACCGGACGACACGATTGTAAGCTTACCTGCTTTAACAACTTTACCATTCCCACTGACCGGAGAAGCGAGCATGTCTACACCAAGTTCGGCTGCTTGTGAGCGCACCTGAGCTGAAGCTTCCTCGGAAACGCTAGAACATTCGACCAGCAACTTGGGCATTGAATCACCGGTAAACAAACCATCATCCCCGAAGGTCACAGCAACAAGATCATCCGAGGCCGATACCATCGTGAAAACGATGTCGCGGTCACCTAACTCACTCGGTTTATCAACGATTTTCCCTCCAGACTCGGTGAGGGGCTCCGCTTTGCTACGGGTGCGGTTGTAGATTGATACATCACAACCGGCCTCCAACAAGCGCTTTGCCATGGGATATCCCATGCGACCAGCCCCAATCCAACCAATTGTGTATTGCTTCATAGAACTCTCTGAATTAGCCACCTTTACTGCTCCAACTCTTTGTTTATAATGGTCTGCAATCGTTTGCAGAGAATACAAGGATCTCCCATCGTAATGCAAGAGCCTCTGAGCCAATATCCTCCTGAAACCCTTGGCTTGTTCGGCCTGCGACGCCTGTGATTGATCAATGGTTAAACACCGCGCCAATATCAAGGATGTTGCGAGCCGTGCAGGCGTTCATCCCTCGACAGTCTCCAGAGTACTAAACCCCGCTACACGTTCAATGGTGTCAGAGGATCTCGCGGCAGAGATCACCCGTATCGCTGACGAACTAGGCTATCGTCGTAATCCGTTAGCCTCGGGCCTAAGAACACAGAAAAGTTATACAGTCGCCATCGTCATACCGGATCTAACCAACCCGGTTTTTCCCCCAATCGTGAGAGGCGTGGAACACACGTTAGATGCACATGGATACAATGCAATCCTAGCTGACTCCGGCAGCAAACAACGTAGCGAAAAAGGAATAATAGAGAATATGAAAGCCCGGCAAATCGACGGGCTTATTCTGGCCGCTGCCAGAAGAAAGGATCTCATCGTTAACGATTGCATTGAGGAAGGTATCCCTCTGGTACTCGTCAATCGTACGGTTGACACACATAACGTCGCGGCCGTGATCAACGACGATGAGCTAGGCATAGAGCTTGCGCTAAAACACTTAATAGAGTTGGGCCACCGTTGCATCGCTTATATTGGCGGGCCACAAAACACTTCTACTGGCTATACGAGATATCAAACGTTTCTCAAAACGTCAAAAAAGTTCGGCTTACCTGTGGATCGTGACTTGATAACAAATGCAAAAGCCTATACCGAACCCGCGGGAGAAGCAGCCCTTGAACACATCATGAGGTTCGAGAAAAAATTCACTGCCATTCTCACAGCTAACGATTTACTGGCGTTGGGTTGTTACGACGCCATGCATGCGCATGGACTTAACTGTCCAGTAGACATCTCCGTTACCGGATTCAACGATATGCCATATGTGGATCGTTTTAATCCGCCACTCACTACCCTACATATCCCGCTTGATGAGTTGGGCGTACAGGCCGCCCTCTTACTCCTGGAGCGAATGCAGAATCCGGAAGTGCCAGCGACACAGCTTCGCCTGGCTCCACGTATGGTGATCAGGGGGTCTACAACCTCGCCAGCAGAAACCCCACCACCAAACAAATAAAGAAGAACGGTCGCGTTGATCCGGCCATCACAACTACCACTCCACAGCGATATATTTTGTCTCCATGTACTCCAGCATGCCCTCGTGGGAACCTTCACGACCAAGACCGCTCTGCTTAGTGCCACCAAACGGCGCTGCGGGGTCAGACACCAAGCCCCGGTTTAACCCGATCATCCCGGCATCCAAACGTTCAGAAATGGACATCCCCCTCTTCAAGCTGGTGGTGTAGAGATAAGACACCAAACCGTATTCGGTATCGTTAGCTGCCGCGATAACCTCATCGTCATCGCTAAATGACACTATCGGTGCCACCGGTCCGAAAACCTCTTCCCTTAGAATATCAGCCTCATTGGGTACGCTTCCCAGCACCGTGGGGGGGTAGTAGTAGCCAACCCGATCCAGTGGTGCGCCGCCGGTAAGCACCGTCGAGCCTTTGCCCTTTGCATCCTCTACCAGACGATCAATATCCTTGATGGCCGAAGCATTCACCATCGGGCCCAATTCAACACCAGGTTCAAGACCGGGCCCAACCTTCATCGCCGCCATCGTCGAAGCAAACTTCTCAGTAAACTCCTGATACACGGACTCGTGGGCATAAAAACGGTTGGCAGCCGTACAGGCTTCTCCACCATTACGCATCTTTGCGATCATAGCGCCTTGAACTGCAGCATCTATGTCAGCGTCGTCAAATACTAGGAATGGGGCATTGCCTCCAAGTTCCATAGAGCAATTAACCACACAGTCAGACGCTTCCTTCAGTAGCGCACGACCAACTTCAGTGGAGCCTGTAAACGACAACTTGCGTACTTGAGGGTGGTGCAACATAGCACCGACAACTTCACCAGAACGCCGAGAAGGCACAACATTCATGACACCCGGTGGCACACCAGCCTCGGTCAGAATATCTGCCACAAGCAATGCTGTGAGTGGTGTGTCCGACGCTGGTTTTAGAATCACCGAACATCCCGCAGCGATAGCAGGTGCAATTTTTCGTGTTGCCATAGCTGCCGGATAATTCCACGGTGTTACTAAGACACTAACTCCGATGGGCTGCTGCAAAACCACAATCCGGTTGCCGCCGGACGGTGATGTCAAAATTTCACCATAGTTTCGGACAGCCTCTTCTGAATACCAACGGAAAAACTCAATTGCGTAATCCGTCTCACCGTATGCATCAGGCAATGCTTTGCCGTTTTCGCGAACAATATATTCAGCAATTTCCTCGCGTCTCGACCGCAGAAGTTCCCATGACCCCCGGAGAACTTCGGCCCGCTCTCGAGGCGTACGTCTTGCCCAATCAATCCCGGCTGCATGAGCAACTTCAACAGCCGTAGTGACATCCTCCACTGTTGCACTAGCCACTTCAGCTATGGTCTCTTCTGTTGACGGGTCCTCAATAGGAAATGTTGCACCATCTGATGAAGGGCACCATTCACCTCCAATAAATAATTCTGTCTTCATTGGCATTTTTCGCGACTGAGAAATATGAAACTGTACTAGTACTGATTCGCAATAAATAATTCTTGCGCAGGAAAGAGCGTGATAACTCGGCAACCGTCCGGAGTCACAACAACCTCCTCTTCTATGCGAGCTGCACCATTACCGTCCGCAGCCGGGCAGTAAGTCTCCAACGCGAAAACCATGCCTTCTTCTATCTCGAACGGATTCTCGAAGGATACTAGGCGACTGATAATCGGCCGTTCATGTAATGCGAGCCCAACACCGTGGCCAAATTGAAGCCCGAAAGCTTCCATCTCATTAGCAAAACCAAACTCTGTCGCTTTTGGCCACTTCGCTGCAATCTTGTCGGTCGTCATCCCGGGCCTCACCATCTCAATGGCCACATCAATCCACTCTCTGGCGCGACGATAAGCATCTTCTTGCGCAGGGGTTGATGAACCTACATTCAGCGTCCTGTAGTAACAGGTTCGGTACCCAAGGTAGGACTGAATCACATCGAAAAACGCTTGATCACCGGGGCGATACATCCGATCAGTGAAATTATGTGGATGGGGACTACAGCGCTCCCCGGAAACTGCATTAATAGCTTCAACATCATCGGAACCATTCTCGTACAGGAGCTTGTTAGCCAAAGCCACCATCTCGTTTTCTCGTGCGCCCGGTTTGAGGGCTTCCGCAATACCCTGATAGGCTCCGTCCACAATAGCGGCTGACATGTTTAACAGTACGATCTCGTCCATGCTCTTGATCTGACGTGCGTCCAACATGGTCTGTTGCCCATCTCTAATCTCGAGTCCGACTGCTTGCAATGCAAACATCATGGGTGGTTCACAAATATCAACTCCCAGGGGCATATCCGCCACACCTTCAGCTTGCAGCAGCTTCTTAATTTCCTCGGCGGCTTGCTTGAATAGACCAGCTTCTTCTGCAACAGAACCACGCAATCCAAGCATCCCGGCTTTGCACCGATCTGGATCCAGCCATGGGGCAAACAGTCTATGGTGGGTTGCTGCCGAACCGAAATCCCAGAGATAAGGTTCGGAGTTTCCCGTGAACAAAGCGTAGCGGCAGATCTTATCTCTCGACCATTCGCCAATCACGCTGCCAGTGATATAGCGAATATTATTGTTGTCGAAACATAGAATAGCGCCCAGTTCAGATTTCTGTAACGCCCAACGGGTTCTCGCTACTCGATAACTACGCAGCCGATCGAAGTCGATGCGCTCCTCAAAATCTACCGCCATAGGTCCTGGCGAGGCAATAGGCCGGGTCCAGTTCCAATTTGGAGACATCGCGCTCGTTATCGTGTTCGCATTGTCGTCATTTGGCATGGTTAATTGTCTCCCAATCACCGAGTCTTGGTTTAATGGACAGGACCCTCATTAACCCGAGTCAATGTTTATGCGGCCGACCGCCATGACTATGATGTGCAGTCGTCGTGAGTCGGGGCCCCTGGCTTGCAGGCCGTGTAACCTGTGCTAATGCGGTTCGGCTACAACCACAAGGAGTAGCCGCTGGCAAAGATTTGTTCACCACCGTACTGCGACGAATAGGCTTACCCATGACGGCTAACCCTCCCGTAATAACCCGCCGGACAGGATCGCCTGTCTCAGGGTGCGCAACCAACGGAGCGTCTTCCATGCCTTGGACGATCTCAAACCGCTCTGGCTTCCCACCGTCAGCGGGAATGGATTCGTAAGTATATGTAGGCATGGGCAGTATCCAGTTTTTTGCAAACGATTGCAGTGTGGTTATCGTAGTTAATTCCGGCGTTTCTAACAACGGCGTTCTTTCAAACACCCCATATAGTTAAGGCGAGAGTAGTTTAGCCCAAAAGCCCGGTCCCGAAGTGGCAGCAATAGCTAATGGAGTCCTTGCCTTAACCAAAGCGCGGATCCGTCATCTACCGTTGCCCCCTGAACGCGTTCTGGCGGCGATTCGAGGATAAAAGGGATAGCGCGCTTTTATGCCTGAAAAGTGTGCCCCACAATTAGCTGATCCAAGCCGTGTAAAATAAGCGTATAGCCATTACGAACAAGAAGACTCGGATCATACGGCCGAAAATGCTGGATGGAAGGTACTTCCGTAACCAGCTTCCGATGGGAACGAAGATCATGGCCGGAATCACAGCAAGCAGACTCTCCATAAGTTGCTCTAACGGATATGCCCGAGCAATCCACAGGATACTGAGATGCGAAAAAGATAGAGACATAAAAACAGCTGCGAATGTAAAGACATAGGTTCGGGGTGAGATTCCTAGAGCATCTACGTAAGGCACGATGACGGGCGCACAAATTCCAGTGGACCCTTGAAGGGTGCCTGAGGCGAATCCCACCGGAAATGCAAATCGACGACGAGCTTGTGGAGAAAGTCTTAGCTCCGGACGGAAAAACCGCAAAGCGAGATACGCAAAAATCCACACAGAGAGAACCGTTGCAAGAAATTGGTCACTGGCCAGATATAAAATTGCGGCTCCGACCCCAACGCCGGGAAACCCCATCAAAACAACCCTTCGAAGCTCAGGGACTTCCCTGTAACAATCACGGAGCCTCCACACAAGCCACCCGTTCGTGATCAAAGTAGGAAAAAGCATAATCATGACTGCGTGCTCAACGCCGAGGAAACTAGCCATGACCGGGACCGCGACACCCGGCAACCCTAGACCAGTGATACCTTTTGTCAGACCACCCGCCGCCAAGCCTAGAGCAATGACTACCCAGACATCCCATGTCAACTCAGCCAAAATAGGTCCTCACACAAACGGTTTCTCTTGATCAGGATCTTTAACTCTGGGAGAATTCTATGCAATCGTTTGCAGGAAAGCGAGGGCGCAGTCACGCAAATATAATCAAGGCTGACTAAAAGCGCACCGCCTCCTAAAACTAGAATAAAATGGGGTCCCGGCACCCCGGGTCTGAGTGGAATCCCAATGATGGAGTGCCCGCAGAAACAAGAGGTAAAGAAAGATGCGTGACCTGAGCGATTTTCACACTGCGATGCGGCTGGGAGTCCTAGTAATGTTTGTAGGCCTACTCAGTGCTTGTGGTAATACGACTGATGAAGGCCAAGCGGCCACGGAAACTTATCTCATCAAATTTCCTCACGTTACAGCACCTGGAACACCAAAGGGCCGGACTGCACAACGTTTTAAGGAACTCGCAGAAGCACGCTTCCCTGACAGAGTAACCGTGGAAATCTATCCCTCGAGCCAACTCATGAACGATGACGATTCACTCGAGGCACTCGCCTTCGGAGAGATTCAGATGATCGCGGTCTCACTTTCAAAGTTTGATCGACTCACACAGGCATTTCAGATTTTTGATCTACCGTTCCTGTTTCCAGACCTAGCTACAGTCGAGGAGTTTCAGGCCGGTCCCGCTGGACAGGATCTACTTAATGTGATCGCTGATAAAGGCTTTCAGGGGCTGGCTTTCTGGCACAACGGTATGAAACAGTTCTCCGGACCCGATCCCTTACGCATGCCGGAAGATGCCCGCGGCCTAAAGTTTCGAATCATGGAGTCCGATGTTCTCCAAGCGCAGGTTCAGGCCATAGGGGGAAACCCGCAAAAGATGGCACTGGGCGAGGTCTATCAGGCACTTCAAACGGGTGCCATTGATGCTCAGGAGAATACTTGGTCGAATATCTACTCATCGAAGTTCTATGAAGTGCAGCCGTACGTAATGGAAACGAATCATGGGTACATTGGTTATCTAGTCGCAGTCAATCCAACCTTCTGGCAATCACTACCGGACGACATCCGCTCAGGGGTACAGGAAGCCGTTGCGGAAGCTACTGCCTGGGGGAATGCGCAGGCGGAGGTCATTAACCAACAAGCCCGGGGTTACGTTGAGGAGTCCGGCCGCAGCGAAATAGTCGAACTCACTGATGACGAACTAACCTCGTGGCAAACAGCGATGGCACCCGTTTGGGAACAGTTCGAAGTAAACATTGGCGCTGAACGCATCGAAGCGGCCAGCTCACTCTAAATATCACTCGGGCTAACGACTCATGAACACCGGCGCGCGTATCCGGAACGTCATCAATCATCTTGAAGAGGGTTTTATGGCCACCGCGCTGGCGATAATGACTCTGCTCACCTTCATACAGGTAGTACTACGCGAGTTTGGGACCGGATGGGTATGGTCTCTAGAAGCTACAACCTACGTATTCGCATGGTTGGTCCTAGTCGGTATGTCCTACGGTGTCCGCACTCAGAGCCACATAGCGGTTGATATCATTGCTCGAAAAATGTCTCCCACCAGGCGGCGAACCATGGGACTAGCGGCCATCATACTTTGTCTTCTCTATTGCGGATTCATGTTTTACGGCGCGAGTATCTTCGTCGATCGGCTAATCATGCTGGGGAATAATGCCCGAGACATCCCTTTGCCTCGTTGGTTATTGACTGGGATCATGCCCGTAGCATTTGCACTACTTGCATACAGGTTTGTTGAACTCGGTTGGGCGATTAGTAAAGGTGAAGTTAAGGGTCTGTCGGCAGAACATCACACAGCGGTAACTACGAACAAAACACCAAACGGCGATCCATCATGAGTGCGCTATTTCTAGTGGCAATCCTGTTCATCTGCCTGGCTATGAGTGTGCCCGTTGCGATCTCACTGGGTCTAGCTAGCATCTCTACTATTCTCCTTTTCGCCGACCAGAGCCTGCTGTCTCTGTCACAACGCTTCTTCCACACCACACAGATTTATCCACTACTCGCTGTACCGTTCTTCATTCTGGCAGCAACATTTATGACGACAGGCGGTGTTGCGAAACGCATGATTGATTTTGCTAATGCCCTAGTAGGTCATTTCCGAGGAGGGCTGGCCATGGCCGCTTTACTGGCCTGCGCTTTCTTTTCGGCGGTCTCTGGATCAGCACCAGCCACTGTGGTTGCTGTAGGCAGCGTCATGATTGCCGGAATGATCAGATCCGGTTACTCGGAACGTTTCGCTGCGGGCGTCATCTGCAATGCTGGCACCCTGGGCATTCTTATACCGCCGTCAATTGTCATGGTGATCTACGGCGCCGTTACTGAATCGTCCATCGGTAATCTGTTCATTGCGGGCATGCTGCCCGGTGCAATTCTAACCATAGCCATGATGATCACGATCGCGGTGATCGCGCGCCGTCAAAACTTACCACGCCAGCCTAAGGTGAGTCTTAAAGAAGCGATTCACACAGGCTTGGAGGCATTCTGGGGACTTATTCTCCTTGTGATCATCCTCGGGGGCATCTACTTAGGGATTTTCACTCCCACTGAAGCTGCAGCAGTTTCTGCTGTTTACGCCTTCGTGGTTGCCGTGTTTATCTACAAAGACATCAAGCTAAAAGACGTACCTCAGGTCCTAACAGAGAGTGCGAAAACTACCGCGATGCTGATGTTTATCATTGCAAACGCGTACCTCTTTGCCTTTGTACTCACAACCGAACAAATCCCACAGATCGCTTCCGAATGGATCGTTGGTCTAGGGCTGCCCCCATGGGGCTTTCTTATCGTGGTAAACATTCTGCTGCTCGTATTTGGCAACTTCATGGAACCTACCTCGGTGGTATTGATTCTCACGCCAATCATTTTCCCCATTGCAACCCAGATGGGGATTGATCCAGTTCACCTAGGGGTCATGATGGTATTGAACATGCAGATCGGACTAGTAACGCCCCCTGTAGGACTCAATCTATTCGTGACAGCAAGCGTCGCAAAAATGCCCATGGAAGAAGTCATTCGTGCAGCAATACCATGGCTCTTGGTATTGCTGAGCGTCCTGATTATCATCACTTATGTTCCTATAGTGTCTCTGATCGTACCGTCCCTGCTTGGGGTTCTATAAATTATGTAGAGTGCCGAGAGATTGAAGGTGCCGTTCAAAACACTAGGATAATTAAGAAACAGAATCGGCAAATAAGACGGCAGAAGTTCTAACCCAAAAAACTAGAGGAGAACGTAAAGTGAACCACTTTAGGATTTGTCACGCCTATCGTTCCAGCGCCGCTATTTCAATCATTGCGCTCGTGACGTTACTCACAGCCTGCAGCACCCTACCCTCCCTATCGCTTATTCCAAGCGGTGAGCGGTACGAGTACGTTCATACTGCGGGCGTCGAACTAGGCTACAACATGCCATACACACCAGCGATTTCGGTCAACTCCGGAAAGACGGTTTACTTCTCCGGTATAACTGCCGCGCCTATCTACCACAGTCATCCCCACATACCGTCGGAATTCGATCATCTAGACTTCAGTGCCACTGGGCAAACTGAAGCTGCTATGGAGAATCTAAAGGCAACTGTGGAAGCAGCGGGTGGGCAGCTCAGTGATATCGTTCAAATGACCCGGTTCATGGTAGATCAAGATGCTAACCAAGACGCGATCAACGTGGTCATGGGTCGTTACTTTGGAGAACATCGTCCGGCGGGCACGTCTGTTGAGATACCACGTCTTGCGACAGGGCCACGTTTTATCCTGGAACTTGAGGCAGTCGCTATCGTTCCGGAGTAACTATCGCGCAGAAAGATCCTAAAGTTGGGTTCTGATCGAACTCGGTTTCGGTGAGAGACTAAGGAAGATCGGGACTCTAAAAATAAACTTAAGCTTGTGCCCCCAGAAAAGATATTCTGTGCAAGCTATGTGGTCCCTCACGTTATGTCAAAGCTGCGTGTTGAGTGGCTCAACTTTATTGTCATGCTGCCCTCATTGACTAGCCATGGTCGTATTTCAAAGGCGCGAGCTCCCGAAGCATGCATCGGATCTTCAACAGCAATAGCCCTAGCTGCAGCTAAATTCTCAGCGCGAATAACAACCATGCCTTCGCCGCACCACTCTTGCTCGTCTTCAGTCCAAAACGGCCCCGCACCAAACATGATTCCACGTTTCTCGAGAGAAATCTGGTACTCCAAATGCCGTTCTAGCATTTCCATCACAGGTTTCATTCCGTTGACCGGTTTTGTAAAAATCGCATAGAGTTGCAACCGTAGCATCCCCTCACAGGCGCTGCGCACCTCCTCCGCAGTCACTCTTAATTTGTTCGATCCTTTCTGCTCAATCATTCGTATCGCCCCCGTTAAAATCTGCGAAAGACCTAGATGACTCACAGGAACAGCGCAATTAACTCACGCCGAACCACATACGCTGGACTTTGTTTTACATTATCAAGATTTTTTTGCTCAATAAGCGGGAGCAACTGTTAAAACTAACCCGTCCAACTCTTCGCTAACTTGGATCTGACACGTAAGCCGACTGTTGGATTTACGCTCAACAGCCGATTCCAACATGGCATCCTCCATACCGTCTATTTCCTGAAGTTTGCTCAACCAAGTCTCGTCTATATATGCATGGCACGTAGCACACGAACACGCGCCGCCGCATTCTGCTTCAATGCCTTCTACACCGTTCATCGTGGCGCCTTCCATGACGGAGTAGCCCACCTGAACTTCTAATTCCCTGCGAGTCCCATCAGGCTCGATATATATAATTCGCGGCATTGACGCAATTCCAGACCCATTTAATTAAGCGGTGCATCCTAGCGTCGGCAGGTCGGCATGGAAAGCCCCCTTTGTCCCGTTTTTGGTATTACTTTAGGGTCGGTCATAGCCCCTGACCACTGTATAATGAACAAGCATTCAGCTCACGAATAACTTTAAGTGGGGATCTAAAATAATGAGCAATCGTGTCTCCTTTCGGTCAATCGTAATGTCCGCGCTACTCTCTTTGAGTCTGCCTATGCCGGTATTCTCAGAAGGCGTCTTTTTGAGAACCGCCCAACCAGTGGATGATGATTTCCGAGGTTACTGCATTGACGTTGCCGGTTACGGTGAAAACATCAATCTAGACGCCGCCTTAAGAGTTCATACCTGCAAATACGGTGTAGAAGGCAATGAAGATATGCTTTTTGAATGGATTGTGCCGGACAGGGTGCGCATGTCCGAATACGATGTGTGTATAGCCGTCAACGAGATAAGTGAAGGTGGAGAGCTCTTTGTCCAATCATGCACCGATGTGGAAGGACAGTCCTGGGCCCTGACGCCCGAAGGGATGCTCACCCCCACATCAAGACCTGATCTGTGCCTAACGCTTGCAGACGAGCGCAGGCCCGCTGGCGCTCCATCGTGGCTTTCACCCGTGTACCATGCACGGGAAATCTCACTAGAGTTATGTGACAAATCTATCCAGGCTCGTCAGCAACTACGGTGGGCAATCGGAACAGAACAAGAGTTAAGCTATGCAAACCAGGTTGGCGACGATATGC
>JAZAGZ010000005.1:0-22780 GCA_036231525.1 Pseudomonadota bacterium
AGGTAGATACCTTTACTGGTCTTCTGCCCAAATCGTCCTGCTTCAGCCAACAGATCCCCAATGCGATAGAAACGAGGATCATCAGGTAGATCGGTTCTCTCTTGGCGAACCTTATAACCAACATCGAGCCCGGCAAGATCACTCACAGCATGAGGGCCCATAGCCATCCCCCACTCTTGAAGAACTCCGTCTATCTGCTCCGCAGGTGCACCTTCCAACAAAAGAAACTGGCTTTCCCGACCGTAACCGTAAAGCATTCGATTGCCAACAAAACCAAAACAGTTTCTAACAACCACCCCGACTTTCTGCAGCTTCTTCGCAAACGCAAGTGAGGTTACTATCACATCATCTGCAGTTTTAGCTCCACGCACGATTTCCAGTAGACGCATGATGTGGGCAGGACTAAAAAAATGGAGGCCAATTACATCCTCCTGTCGTTCCGTCGCCGCCGCAATTCGATCTATATCCAGCGTCGAGGTGTTTGTCGCCAGAATTGTGTCCGGGCGACATACACTGTCTAGCTTACGAAAGACCTCCTCTTTTATAGCCATATTTTCAAATACGGCCTCGATTACAAGATCCACGTCAGCGACAGAATCATAATCCTGAGTTGTTTCCAGACGCGCTAATCCATCCTCCATATTTGAATCATCGATCCGACTACGGGAGACATCATGCTCATAAAGTCCTGTTATCGTGCTGCAGCCCCGTTCGAGCTCTGAATTTTTATTGTCCAGCAAGACAACTTTCAAACCAGCTGTGAGACAGCTATATGCAATACCTGCGCCCATGGTGCCCGCACCAATCACTGCGACCCGCTTTATCTCGCGCTGAGAAACCTCAACAGGAATCCCGGGAACTTTTGCAACCGCCCGTTCTGCGAAAAAAATATGCCGCAGCGCCCTCGACTGCGGAGATGCCTTACATTCATCAAAGAATATTCGTTCCTGAACTGCTGCTTCATCGAAAGGCATCTCAATAGACGCTTCTACGCATCTAATAATTTTCTCCGGGGATATGAGGCCTTGTGTTTTGCGCTTGATTCTTTTTCGATAATTATCAAAAAACCCACGAGAAACAAGCTCAACGGTGAGATCTCGCACCCGCTTAGGTTCTAAACTTTCGGCCACAACCTTATGTGCAAATGTGATGGCTCCATCTAGAAAATTCTCATCTTCGAGCACCTGATCGATGATCCCCTCTGTCTCCGCAGTCACCGCGTCCATAGGCCTACCGGAGATCATTAGGTCCAGCGCACGTTCCACGCCGACAAGACGTGGCAAACGCTGAGTCCCAGTTGCGCCAGGAAGCAGACCCAAAGTCACTTCAGGAAAACCTATCTGAGCATCGGGCGGAGCTACCCGATAGTGGCACCCAAGAGCAATCTCAAACCCACCACCGAGAGCTGTACCATGAATTGCTGCAACAACCGGTTTCTCATTTTCTTCAATGCGCTCAACAACCACAGAAAGGTGGGGTGCTTGTGGTGGCTGACTAAACTCACGGATATCAGCGCCCGCAAAAAAAGTGCGTCCAACACAGGTCAGAACGATAGCCTTGACATCGCGACTACCATCAGCCTCTTCCATTGCGTCAACAAGACCCGCACGCACAGATTGTGACAAAGCATTCACGGGGGGGTTGTTCACCATGATGATCGCCAGATCGCTACAAAACTTAACGTCGACCTCACTCATCAGCGTTCCTCCTAATCACTTGATGGTCTCATTGATTTAATATGCATCATAGAAATTCTAAGAATCTAAATCGAGATTTCCGCGGAATAAGGGACACTGCCCACAGCACCATTTTTCTTTCCACACCAGACAGTTAGATTTACCGGAAAGCGTTCTGAACATTTTTCCAAAATATAAAAAGCTCATTGGAAGGTTCTTTTTAGGAGAATGGTAAAATAAAATTTGGCCGCAAATTAGTTGTTGAGGCTACAATACCGCCGCCGAGGAAAACCGAGTGCATAGAGAGGACTGAAATATGACCTATGTCGTTACTGAGAGTTGTATAAAGTGCAAGTTAACGGACTGCGTTGAGGTTTGTCCGGTTGATTGCTTTCACGAGGGCCCGAACATGCTAGTGATTGACCCCGAGGAATGCATTGACTGCACCCTGTGCGAGCCAGAATGCCCTGTGGAGGCAATTTGCTCCGAGGACGAGATACCGGACGGGCAGGAGCAATTTCTCGAGTTAAATGCGGAACTTACCAAGAATTGGCCAGTAATCTCACAAGCCAAGGATCCCCCTGAAGATGCCGATGACTGGAGAGAAATCCCGGATAAGCTTCAATATCTTGAGCGATAATCATATCAGTCTATTTGTAATCTTTTAGACGATTTTAGAAGAATTTAGACGCTTTTAGGGTTATTTTTAGAAATTCTCTACGGAAAGCAGTGTGGAACCTGCGAAAGCATCGTCCGCGGTGATTCTCATACGCGATAAAGACGACGATACTGAAATTTTCATGGGGCAGCGTCATGGACGTGCCACTTTTGCCTCGACGTTCGTCTTTCCAGGCGGGTTGCTTAACCCAGAGGATAAATCAGTACACCATCACTGCAGCGGGCTGAACCACAGCACAGCTAATGAGAGACTATCCTTGGCCTCTGGTGGTTTAGATTACTACAGCGCAGCCCTGCGAGAACTTTTTGAGGAGGCCTGTGTGCTTCTTGCAACCGATTCTAACGGTAGCTGGGTCACAGATAAGGGAGATGGGCAAACATCGCTAGCAGAAATCCGACAAAACCTTATTTCAGGTAATCTGGTTTGGTCAAAACTCCTATCTAGCTGGAATATTAAGCTCGCGGTTGATCGCTTGCATTACGTAGGCCATTGGGAAACACCTTTGGCTCTTAAAGCACGTTTTTCAACCCGTTTTTTTCTAGCAGATCTCCCACCAGGACAAAACCCCGAACACGACGGCAAAGAATTGGTCAATAGTCGCTGGCTAAAACCAGCCGAAGCGTTAGAGCTTCATGCAGCCGGTGAGATAGATCTACCGTTCCCCCACATGAAACATCTGGAGATCCTGTCAAACCTTTCGACGTCGGATGCTCAGCGGGATTGGGCTCGTAACCGTTGGCGAGAGCCGGTGATAAAAATTAGGCCCTGGCTGATCAAAAAGAACGATGAACGCAAATTTTTGTTACCCGGGGAACCCGATTATCCAGATCATGCTTGACGTCAAAATCAGGGCTGAAGAAGATAGGAGAATTTGATAAAGAATTGTTCACCATCGCGTTGTAAATCATTTGTACGAAGCAGCTCAGTACCCATTTCTGTGTCTACCAACTCGAAGTTGCTTGAGTTTGTGTTATAGCCTAGATAGAGAGCTGACCAAGGATTTATGACATAACGTATTAAGATATCAAAATTAAGGTTCTCCTCATTCTTGAGAGAAGTAAGAACTCCCGGCTCTGTCATCTCGTGCTGTGCGATCAAACGCAGTGAAAGTTCTTTCGAAAACTGATAATTCCAACGTGTCCGCAGAATCTTATCTGTAAAAATATTGCCAGCTCCTCCCTGATCTTCAAGTTCTGTATGCAGATATGTCAAATCAAGTCTGAGTCGGTCGATGGGACGCCAAAGCAAGGTGAACTCGCTGCTGAATTTATCACCTAACTCCGGCTCCATTCCTACTGTTGGCGTTAGATTAATCGCATCCCCGCCTTCTAAACCAAGACCAAACCCCACCGTTGAAAACACCTGTGTTGCAAAATCAGCGCCCCATCGCTTCTGATCAAAATCTTTATTGAGAACAAGCCCAGAAACATCTTCGGGTCTAAGCCGCTCTCTAAGATCCTGATAATCAAGAGTAAGTTTAGTTTCTCCATCCCAGCTCACCTCTAAACGAGAACTGACTTGAGAAAAAAGACGCATACCTTGTTGATCCTGGACTCGATTTGTCTGCAACCTCGGTGCCCAACTATTCACTAAGCTATTTTCGGGCCAAAATGTATATCTCATCCATCCGTGAGTAGATCGTGTATTAGCTATATAGTTGCGATTAAAATAACCAAGATCCGCTCTAAAACCCTCAGTCGTATCGATTACATGAGTATGGGTAGCCAGGCTCCGACCATTGCGATCAAGACGTATATTAGCTTGACGCCCGTTCGAGGTCTCAACTTCAGTATCTTCGAATTGCGTACCAATTAACTGCAATTCCGTCGTCCAGTTAGGATTTAGATTGAAACGTCCATCAATACTTGCCACCTGATTAAGCTCCGAACCAAACCCACGGCTGTTGTACAACATCCCCATCCGACCCTGTTCTGAAATATCCCGGAACACACGCAAAATACTAATATCGGCCGCTTTCCCGGCCATAGGATCTCCAAGATCGAGACCTTGTCCCGGCGCCTCATCATTCATGAGCATTGAACCGATACCCCAAGGCCCCATTTTCCCCGTTAATCTAAGCCCTGCTTCCGGATCAATGATTCGGCGCGTAAATATAAGAGTCGACTCTGTATCAAAGTAATCAGAATTCTCCAAAAAGAATGGTCGACGCTCTGGAAACCGTACTTCGAATCGCTCATTCAACGTAACCTGAGGCTCGTCCGACTCAACCTGACTAAAATCTGGGTTTAGAGTTGCATCAAAAACGAGGCTATCTTGGAACACAAATTTCGCATCAAGCCCAATATTTTCCTCCGCACTATCGTTGAACGCGGGTCCGCCGACCGCATTTGAATCCAACACATCGAAACTTCGAGCGAAGGCAAATGGGATTAATTGGATATTTCGACCCGGAGAAACTTCCCGGACACCCCGCACAATTGCGGCCTGATTCAAACGACCTTGAATAGTCGAAGAATAACGTGGCCAGTAAGAAAGTTCGCTCAGTCTTGGAATTCTACGTCCAAACATAATCCGCCAAGTCTGCTCATCCGTGTCCGGAAATCGTAGTGTCCGCAGAGGAACGGTAATCTTAACCATATATCCAGAATCAGTGACCTGAGCGTCTGAATACCAAACCGCTTCATAAGAGGTGTCAAACCTGCCTTGCTGAGCAATCTCAGACCAGCGGCCATCTCTTTGCACCCCTAGTGGATTTGTCGCAAATCCATAGGCAGAACGTTGATCATTAAACGTATCAATCAAAAGTTCTATACGATCATCATTATCAACGTTCTCTCTCGGTGACAAATTTGCTCGAATCTGTTCTGGCTCGTTGTCGAATGCGAGAAAAATGGCATAAAAATTCCTATTGTCGTAGGCAGTGTAAACAGCCGTTCTCTGGCTAGCTGGTGCTCCGTCGGTAGGTATGCGTTGCACAAACCCCTCTGCTCTAGCCATCATCTCAACAATTTCTGGTGAAGCTTCCATTCCTAGAAAGTCAGCAAGCTCGGGTTCCCTTTCTATAAAAGGAATATTCAGATCACCCACTTGCTGAGCAATCTGAATCTGCTCAAAACGCCTCTGAGATTCGGTGGGCGTACCTGACTCAGCAGGCTGGACCGGAGGCTCTAGAGTGGGGCTGGCACCAGGAGACGTGGGAACTATGGTTTGAATGCTCGATGGAGCCAGTGAGGGCTCAGCAGCATGCGCCACAACTTGTCCCGGTTCATTTAACACCCAGGGCTGATCAAATCCGTTTGAACTTAAAAACGCTGCAACGGCAGCAGCACTCTGGCGGCTTGATGTGGGACCTACTCTGACTCTGAATATAGGGCGCCCGTTGGAGATAGAGGAGAATATACGACCGGTTAAGCCAAACGTTGCCACACGATCGGCGAGTAGTTGGGCGTTTTGCTCCTCACTAAAACTCCCCAGTTGTACCATCCAGGCCCCACCAGGGGTATTCGCGGTTTCGCTGTTTTGGGCGAGACTGAACGGTGTACACAGTCCCAGCAGAATAGTGGCGATAGCCACTTTCCACTGACCCAGCGCCATCAAAAAGAAGTGCTGTGATGAATTCCGACTTCTCATATTGAGGTCATTCTGTCTGTACCAACCTATAAGCCGAGCGAATTCTATCGAAAATAAATCTGAATTGAGCGCAAGATCGCCGAAAGGAGGTGAAAGTTTTGTCACAAACCGATTATGTTCTTCTGAATCCATCAACCAACGGTGACGTTTCAGGCTTCAGGGTGATATAAAGAAGTTCACAAAATAAACATAAGTATTTCTGACCAGCATGATTATCGACTGCCACGGACACTACACCACCGAACCCTCAGAGCTGGGCCAATATCGTGACCAGCAAAAAACCGATCTGCAAAAGAATCCACTTCATCAGGCCGAAAGGGGCATTCTTAAAATCACAGACGATCAGCTCCGAGAAAGTGTTGAAGGAGCCCAGCTCAAACTCCAGCGCGAGCGCGGAACAGATAGGACCATATTCTCGCCTCGAGCGAGCGGAATGGGCCATCACATCGGTAACGAATCTACAAGCCAGACGTGGACAGCTCACTGCAACGAACTGATCTATCGCCTAACCCAACTCTACCCGAACAACTTCATCGGCGTGTGCCAATTGCCTCAGTCACCAGAAGCAGCTCTTGACGCCTCAGTTACGGAGCTCGAGCGCTGCGTCACCGAACTGGGTTTCATTGGCTGCAACCTTAATCCTGACCCGACAGGTGGCTATTTCACCTCACCTCCTCTTGGTGACAGATACTGGTATCCCATCTATGAGAAAATGTGCGAGTTGGAAGTGCCCGCCATGATCCACGTTAGCGCTGCGTGCAATCCAGTTTTCCATACGACTGGCTCATACTACCTCAGTGCAGATACAACAGCTTTCATGCAGATGATGACCTCGGATATCTTTAAAGATTTTCCAGATCTCAAGCTGATTATCCCCCACGGTGGAGGAGCCGTTCCGTTTCACTGGGGGCGCTTTCGAGGCCTCGCAGATATGTTAAAACGCCCTACGTTGAATGAACTTGTGCTCAACAATGTATTTTTTGACACTTGCGTATACCATCAGCCTGGCATTGACCTATTACTTGCTGTGATACCAGTCGATAACATTCTATTTGCATCAGAGATGGTGGGCGCCGTACGTGGTATTGACCCAGAAACAGGCCACTATTTCGATGATACCAAGCGGTACATCTTAGGTAATACGACACTGAGTGACGAGGATCGACAAAAGATCTTTGAGGGTAACGCCAGACGTGTATACAGCCGACTATCAGATGCTATCGACACCTGACAGAAAGAATCTCCAACTCTGGAGCCGCCTCACTTTGTTTAAGCCCTATCTTTTCGGTTCAACGCCAAGCTGACGCATCAACCAGGGCCGAACCACTTCCGCTTGGATTCGCCTGCCTGACCACTTTTCTGAACGTCCCATATGCCCACCATCAGGATTTACCCAAGCAACCTTAGGATCGCCATGCCTCATCATCAAATACAGATCACTGATCGGCTGTTGGGTATCTTGCTCCCCATTGACCAAGAACATTAACGCTGAAGGCTGGTCAATTAGGCCACGCTCCACCAGAGAAAGTCGCGGACCATAGGCCAGAAAGTCCTCCATACTATCTACACCGTAAACAACGGAACGCGCCGGAAATAGATCGAAGAGATACTCAAGACTCTTGACTGCCGTTGTTTGCCATTCAGGTTGGTAGTAGTGATGGATCCCCACCCCGTGCACGGCAGCACCGAGAATGCGGTCGCGCTCTGTGTAAGCCATCACCGCAGCCCAATATCCGCTCCAGCTTCGACCTTGCACAACGATTCGAGAAGCATCTATCTCCGGCCGTGTTACGAGATAATCCAACGCTGCAGATAACATTCGTTCAGAGCCAACATCAATCAGTAAAGGAGCCTGTCCGGTACCAGGCATATCAATAGCAAATGCGGCAATCCCATTTTGGATGTACGCATCGCTACCAGCCATGACCCCTTCTTTGCGCGAATCCAAGCCATTCATCCCGAATACCAATGGTGCTGGTCTTACACCATCTGGCAATCGCAGATAGGCCACGATCTCCTTACCCTCAAATGGTATACGTACCGTTTCCACAGGTGGGTCAAGTAATAAACCGTACTCTCGAAATGCAGCCACCCCTGCTTCGTAAGACACACGCTTGCCATCCGAATGTTTCTCCGTCGGCCAGCGACCCACATCGAAATAACGCCACGCATAGTAATAATTCTCGCGAGCCTCTTCCGGTGAAGATGCAGCCTCAGCGCGTACCAGATACTCCCTACCAATATCTGCCCAAGCGTTCGCCCAAGTATCTCGCTCAAGGTCGTGAAGTGCCGCGACTGCGCGCTCCGCATCTTCCATTTTCACAATCCCGATCGGACCCTCACCATGCTGGGCCCTTCGTAACGTCTCCTCTTTAAGCTCTTCGAGACTCCGCGGACCCCAACTCTGTGCCGAAACGACACTGGTCACCGTCAAAAGGAAAATGGCCCCAGCCCAGCGTGTAAGCGTATTCATATTGGTTCTCTCCGCGATTTCATATTCTGCCCGAAGGTAATGGCCTCCGCGATAGTCATTCTAACGCTTCCGGCTCTCAGTCGCGCGCCAAATTAAGAAATCCTATGCCCATTTACCCTAGCCTGTTACACCAATATCACATCAAACGATAAAAATTCCTTCTGCGATGTCAACGAAAAATCGTAAGCCTCGTTCTTCGTGGCAACACTGGAATTTTTAAGGCAAGACGACAATGGAATTTACGGACAGGACAATGAGAATCACGTACAACAGGCTGGGTAACAAGACGGAACAGTCACTGCGTTACATCGCACTGTGGATCGCTTTGATATTCACAAGCCGACCGCTCATAGCCATGGAAGAAATCATCGTTGATGGCACAAAGGAAGCCGCTCAAGTACAAGAATACCAGACACTCTTCGAATCACAGATGGAAGCCTACAGCAAAGCCGTGAGTCTGGAGTTCAAGAGTTCATTAAAAGTAGAACTAGAGAATGCAATACTCGATGAAACGCGTCTTGCAACAATCCGGATTGACCAACACTTACTAGCGGCCACGACTGATGCGGCTCCTTTAGAACTTTCTACTAATTTAGAGGAATCGAAAAGTGCCAGTCACGATAACTAAACACGGCAGCAAATATGGTGCCACACCATTGTCAAACGATCCAAAAACATCAGAAGTGACTACCAGGTTGTGCACAGATCAGTTCGCCGAAGCCCTAAACAATCTCCATGTCTCAGACTCCAACCAAGAACTCACTGTAAAGCAGCTTTTCATCAAGCTTAGCTACCTCACCGCCGTACTAAGCTGCCTCACAGCCCTACTGATCACAATCCTGGAATAAGCTACCTGTCATCACACAGTCTCAAGTCTCAGAAATCGCTCTGAGAAACTCCTCATGAGATGAGGTCTGCCCGTGAATACCCACATGTCGCTCAACATCCAGATTTAGACGTTCAATATTCTGCGCCAGCGTCTGCATATTAGGTAATCGAAAGTCAGGAAACTCTGTTCCTGGAGCAGCTGGGTTATACATATCAGCATTGATAACGATCTTTTCTCGTGGGAGATAAATGATCAACATCGTCTGAGCGTGCGCAAGTCCCTCTAAAGGATAAAGATCTAAAGTTCGATTGCCATCACTCAAAACATACTTCTGGTTGACTCCCTCAATAGGGGCGGGTCGACGGCTGGCGGTAAACATCGGGTAGAACGTCGATAGCCTATCAGGCTGTAAACTTCGCAAGCCCGGATGAAAAACTACATTCTCAAAAAATTCCTGACTGCTCTGATGAGCTACGACAGTCACCCCCTGAGCCAAGTACGGACGAAGACCACCAGAGTGATCGAAATGATGGTGTGTATTTACGACATAGCGAATTGGCTTGTTAGGAACAAGTCTCTCAACCTCCTCAATCACAGCCAATGAACGTGCTTCATTTAATGGAGCCTCCACCACCACTACAAAGTCATTGAACTCGACAAGTACGCTGTGATGAGAACCACCCGCGATCTTCCAGATGCCCTCGGCAAGCTCCTGTGATTCAGCTCGTATCGCTGGCGGGTTAAAGCCACGAATTACATCGGGAACAGAGATAATTGGTACGTCTATGTTCGTTTGAACGCTCGTTACCCTGATCTCCATAGAATTGTGTGCCGGGTTTAATACCGGATCACCCTGGTGCTCGTGGAGCACAGTGGGAAACATTACACCATTAAAATCTTCGTACTGCGTATAACGCATTTCGAACAGCATGTCGCCGTAGACAGGGTTCGGTACCCAGGTACTTACAACTTCAACCAGATTCTGATCATTAATGGTGCCATTGATCTTGTACTTTCCAAGGGCTGTAAAAGAGATCACCGTGACCGTTCTACCGCCCTGGGAGAGACCCCCATTAGACGAGCCAGCAATCGGTACAGTGAGAGCTTGGGCGTCATGACTGTCTAATGCCTCTTTAATGAACCCATGTGGTGTCAACAGTATGTCCAACCGACGAAAGTCCGCTGCAGAAACCCCATCTAAATAGTTTCGCCTTTGAGGTACAGCTGTCTCCCCTTGCAAATTCCAGGCATGCTCGCCACTGACCAATTCCGTTATGAGTTGATCTCCAGAAAAAGGAGGCCCACCTCCACGAGCCGGATAGGCTCCTCGCCTTCGCATCAAGTCCTCACGAGAGCTTCCAGCATCGTAGTTGATTACGCGGGTGTATTCGGTGATCTCAAACCGAGGCCAATCTTCACTCAGATTAGCGCTCTGTCCAACCTGCCCATACCACCCTGCCCCGGAAAACTCTATGGTCCTGAGATCCGTAGTGCCCATGGTCTGGGCAGCTGCCTGCAGGACCCTTCGTGCATCCTGTGCAAAGGCACTACTAGTAACAAATAGGATAGGAAAGAGGACGAAACACAGCTTTCTGATCATGGTCATTCTCCACTTAAGTTAAGTCACGGAGATCGAAAAATGTTATTTTAAAAGCGATGGTCGATGGATTTATTGATGTCTGTTAATCCAGAAATGACGCGTGTCCGTTATGGGTAAGCCAAAATAAAATTCGCCTGATTAGGCATCTCAACCTCGGGTAATACCTGCGCATTAATGCGTTCATCTTCCTCAATAATCCCGTTCAGAAAAAGAATATACGCGGTCAGTGCATACACCTCGTCGCTTGTAAGTGATTGTGGTTGCAGGTATGGCATAGCACGACGAATGTAATCAAACACAGTGGTCGCATATGGCCAATAACTACCTATAGTTTTAACCGGAGCTGATTGATCAAGGGTACCGTGCCCGCCCACCAACCGGTCGTTCAACTGGCCTTCACCTTCCTCACCGTGACAGATGAGACATTGGGTAACATAGATGGCAGCTCCCTCCTCCGCCGTACCAGAACCCTCAGGCAATCCAGCGCCATCAGGACCGATACTAATGTCCCAGGTGGCAATTTCCGACACGCTCACCTCCACTCCGAGACCTGGACCTTCCTGAGCGAAAACGTGCAGAGTAAACGTGGCTATTACGGTTAGAAAAAAACTACGCATAGATATTAGCTACCTGACTGTCAGCACTAATGCTCCAGGCTTGTATCCCGTTATAGTGATAAGCGAAGTTCATACCTTTCTCCGCAATAAGCGCATCTCGCGTTGGCTGAATCGCACCCGTCTCGTCAATGGCGCGGCTCTTTATCACAGCTGGTCCACCATTCCACTGCCACGCCATACGAAAACGTGTCAGAGCTTTATCTAGAACGGGTTCAGATAACGCCGCCTCTCCCCACGTCGCGCCTCCATCTGCTGAAACTTCCACTTTGCTAATTCGACCAACTCCTGACCAAGCAAGTCCAGAGATTTCATATAGGCCCGGTCCCTGAAGAGCAAGCCCCGGGGAAGGTGAGGTAATCACAGATTTCACTTCCATTGGAAACGTAAACATAAGTGACCTTCCATCGGCAAGCAGTTCTGTGTATTTGGAAGTCTCATCTTTTGTCATAGTGGGCCCAGTGGTCACCTTAATTCGGCGGAGCCACTTCACGCTCATATTGCCTTCGTAACCTGGTAGAAAGAGCCGCATCGGATAACCGTTGTCCGGGCGCAACCGCTCGCCGTTCTGGTAGAGGGCAATTATTGCGTCATCCATCGCCTTTTCCATAGGAACACTGCGACTCATAGCAGCGGCATCTGCACCTTCAGCTAGCATCCACTGAGCATCAGGATCAACGCCCGCCTCATCCAAGAGAATGGAGAGTGGTACCCCCGTCCATTCGCTGCAGGAAACAAGGCCATGTAGTTCGCCACAGCTAGTTGCAAGAGGCTCTGGAATGAGCCCGGCCACCCGACTATTGCCTGAGCACTCGATGAACTGGATCCGTGAAACCATTGGGTAACGAGACAACGCATCCATGTCGAAGACTAATGGCCTATCCACCAACCCATGGATGAGAAGCCGGTGAGCAGCAGGGTCAATATCAGGGATGCCGCTGTGATGGCGTTCGAAGTGTAGTGCGTTAGGTGTAATGATTCCTTCGAGATGCTCCAGCGGAGTACGGGACGCCCCGGTACCAGTTGGACGATTTAATGTCCGCTGTACCTGCTCTTCAAACCTGGCACGGCTACCATAACCACTCATACCCACCCCCGGAGCCCGCATCCAGGGAGGCATATCTTGAGCGGTCTGCCCATGGACCGGTCGAGCAGCTAATAGATTTGCGGAGCCCACACCAAGTAGCGCAGCACCTTGAGCTAAAAACACTCGTCGGTGTAATAGTCCGTTCCCAGCTACAGTCTCTTCTAAACTTTTAGACTTAGATATAGGCATGATCCCGGTATGCCGCCCTCTCTTATGCAATAAGCTCCAGTCCGTCTTAGGGTACCAACCCCGACAATTAGGCATAGTGGTAAAACCATATGCCAAAAGTTACTGCTGTTACGTTTTGGTTTTTTTTGGTGTTGGCACTAAATTTACGCGTCCACGTTTCCCCAATTGCCGTTCATTCAGCTGAGTAACAATCTCTTCCACCGCCTGAGTTACTGCCTTTAGATTTCCTTGTCGATAACCTTGAATTGTGTTGCTGCCCTGAGTGATCTCATAATAATGCCAATCAGAACCCTCAGTGCCTGGCGGAGCATCCGCTTGCCGTACCGATACAATCTCATATGGGTGGCCCATCGGTGGGAATTCAGTTGTCATCTCTGCTCATGCGCCAGCAACTAAACCACCAATTCAAAGTTTGGCGGTAATCAGTTAATTTTTAATGAATAGATTAAGGTTACCAGCGACCGCCGCCGCCGCCGCCGCCGTATCCGCCACGACCTCCACCTCCGGACCTCTTCTCCTGAGGCCTGGCCTCATTAACCTTCATTGGCCGACCGTCGTAGTCAGTGCCATCAAAGCTATCAATCGCAGCCCGCGCTTCAGCGTCACTCGCCATTTCCACAAAACCAAAACCTTTGCTACGACCCGTGTCGCGATCGGTAATCAGTTTAGCGGATTCAACTGTCCCGCATGTTCCAAATTTTTCCAAAAGATCCTGCTCAGAGGCTGAGTACGGCAAATTGCCGACATAAAGTTTCCTACCCACGACATCTCCTTTAAATGGTATAGAACCGCTTAAAAGAGGGTGTGGGCACTACACTAAATGCCGTAGCCCCAATGGAGCGGTCAGACGACGTATTGTACCCTGAAAATCCAACTGATCCGGCATAACCACAATTTAGGGCGCCTAATCACCGTGAGTCCGGCGGATATCCCGCTTGTCTATCCGTTTATTATGTATCAGTTTTCTGAATCAAAAAGGCTTCCGGATCAAGTTGCTGAATACTTTTCTCAAGTTGGAAAATTTTCAGAAATATTGCCACACGCATCCACATTCCATTACGCTCCTGGCGCCAGTACATCGCTCGCGTGTCAGAATCTATAGAGGGATCAATCTCATTTCCGCGAGGTAGAGGATGCATGATGATACCTTCCGGCTTAAGAATACCAAGCTCTTTCGCCCCAACACCGAATGGTGTGAAATCAATATCGCTAGATTCGTCAGAGCTATCCCACTCGGACTGCATACGCGTGACATAGAGAGCGTCTAGCTCGGGCAACACATCCTCAAGCCGCTCCGTTTCGGCAAAAGGGATCTCTTGCTCGCTGAGGTATCCCTTTATGTCATCCTGCATCGTAAAGTGGCTAGGTGCAATAAAGACTAGTCGCATAGACACGTAATTTTTCATCAAATAACACAGAGAACGCACAGTCCGACCACGCTTGAGGTCGCCCATCATGCCGATGACTTTACCGTCTATCCCCCCTCGTTCAGAAAAACTACGGTCAAGTGTGTAAATGTCGAGTAACGCTTGAGTCGGGTGCTGATCTCTACCACTACCCGCATTAATTATTGGTATGGGGCGAGCAATCGTATCCATAAGCTGGGCTGCTTGGGCAGCACGGCCGGGCTCTCTGGATCGCATAATGATGACATCGACGTAAGAACTGAACGTGCGGATGGCGTCCTCAAAACTTTCACCCTTAACTTCCGATGAAGTAGATCGGTCACGAATCTCGCTTGTACGCATTCCCAAGATATGACAAGCGTTATTGAAAGAAAGAAAGGTCCGGGTTGAAGGTTGCGTAAAGTAGAGCATTGCACGCCGATGAGGCAACATGTCCTGAAGAAATCGTGCTCCTGCTGGATGCTTTGCGATGGTCCGTACTCGTGTCGCAAGATCACATAACTCGTCCAAAAGCTGTCGTTTGAATACCTGCGGATCGATAACATGAAACAGTGCTGTACTACCAGCTGCCTGCTCTGACCTCTCGAGAACCGCTTTCCTCATCACCCAAACCCTCTGCGCCTTCCGATTAAAAGGATACAGTGAAACCGAATGAAATGGGGCTGACTGGACAAGGCTCGTAGATGCAACAGTAAGGTTAAGTCTTTGTTTTCACGGTGCCGGTGGACGGATTCGAACCGCCGACCCACGCATTACGAATGCGTTGCTCTACCGACTGAGCTACACCGGCTCGGCAAGTTGATCCTGCATTATCAGTCACTTAGACTTCTTGCGCAATTAGCATGATGTGAATCTTACAGCCCTCTTTTGAATTCCATAGAGTGATACGATCATCATCTCTTGGGCAATCGATAACGCGTAATCAAATGTGTCACTATCACAGGATGCCCCACAATAAGCGCATCACTGGATTTATCTGCCTGGTAATTTTGGACATGTACTGTGCTATTGCGCAGACACAAGAATCAGTAGAACTGGCACCGCTCAATACAGATGCCCCAATTACCTACTTCATTGCAGAAGGCTCAACCGCTTCTTATTACCGTGAAACTGATCGCGAACTAGCGATCTGGGCCTTGCGGGCATGGGAACGAAGCGCTAATAACAAACTTCATTTTGTCCCTAGCCCTGAATCAACTGCTTTACTCCGAATCTATTGAGTCCCAGCAAACTTTGGTCAATATGGAGAGATGCGGTCTTTAGTCGTAGATAACCAACGCGGGGCTGCTGTCTTTATCCGACCGGACACTGATGCTCTAGGAGAAAATATTGGGCGACGCGCAAAAAATGATTCGCTTTTTCGAGATTCGATCATTTATCTCACATGTCTTCATGAAATCGGTCATGCGCTTGGTCTTGGTCATTCGCCAAACTACATCGATGTTATGTATTTTTTTGGATTCGGAGGGGATATCCCAGAGTTCTTCGCCCGCTACCGAAACCAGCTACGATCTAGGAATGATATCGCTGCAGTAACTGGCCTCTCAGAAGAAGATCGCATGCGCCTGACGGCATTATATGCATCTAAATAAGTCTGATGGCTATCAGTAAATTCCACCCACCTAGTCTGGGATCAGTCACGCGAATCGCGTACTCGAATGACTACGTCGACTCCAGCATGCTCCGTGCCTTTAGGTAATGCCGCATTGACCTGTAACGTAATTGCATCAGGCTGCATATCCGTTAACTCGCCGCTGTCTACATTGTAAAAATGGTGGTGATGCTCAATGGTAGGATCATAATATTGCCTGGTCGGATCAACATGGACAGTTCGCAAAAGTCCGCGCTCGCAAAACAACTTCAAAGTGTTGTAGACGGTGGCTTTAGACACCTTCGAGCCACTAGCTCGGATACGCGCAATAATCTGATCAGCCGATGCGTGCTGTGGTGAGCTTAGAATAACTTCGCCCACATCAAGCCGCTGTGTGGTGGGTAAGACACCAGAACACTCTAAACGTTGTGCGATTTCATCCCGGGTCACGGCTCAGCACCCTTATAAATCAGTGACTTGTGGAGTATACCTCCCACACCCTGCCGTTTACAACGACCACGTCGTGTGTGGTACAAAAGACTAGTCCTTTTAGAATTTGGCAGTTCTTCAAGCTGATTTGATGGCTAACCGATATGCCATTTTTATCAGTATTTTCATTAACATACGCGCATCCCGCTTCACAAAAAAGAATTTATACCTTAAACAGTTTTCTTCTTAGGGCTTTTCTTCTTAGGGCTTTTCTTCTTAGAAGTTTTTTTCTGAGAGCCCTTCTTCTTGGTCACTTTCTTCTTTGAGGGCTGCTTCCGGCTGTCTGCCGGCTGGTCGCGATACAACAGAGTATCTAGTATCAAGAGCGCTGCGCCCACGGTTATAGCGGAATCGGCAATATTAAACGCTGGGAAATACCATTGCTGATAGTGAACGCGAATAAAATCAATAACGTGTCCCCACAATATCCTATCAATCACATTCCCCAACGCTCCACCCATGATCAGTGTGAGCGCAGCAGCAAGCATGTGTTGTCCGCGAACTGGTAGACGGCGGAGCCAAAGGAAAATAAAGATGCTGACAGCGGACCCAAGGATGGTAAATACCCATCGCTGCCACCCAGAGGCGTCGCTTAATAAACTAAACGCTGCCCCCTCGTTGTGAAGACGCATAAAATCAAGAATTGGGAGTAAGGTTATCGAGTCAAATTCACTGAAATTTGATGTGATTAGAAACTTAGTCCACTGATCGGCAACGATTACACTGAGAGCCAGCCAAAGCCATTTACCAAGAGCAGTCCTTGGTAAATTCATGCATACACCCTAGTCTCTCCCGGTCCCTCCACGTTAGTCACACACCGACCACAAATATCAGGATACTTTTCATGATGGTCCACGTCATCTCGGCGATGCCAGCACCGCACACACTTTACCTCTTCATTGCGTGACAGCATGAGCCAGAACGAAGCAGTGTTTGACTCTGTAGCGATAGCATTAGGGGGACACTCAGACTCAGCATGTACCTTTGCCTCCGAAGTAATAAATACAAATCGTAATTCTTCACCTAATGCCGAAAGAACTGACTCCAACTGCGGAGGGCAGTAGAGATCGACATGAGCATCCAGAGGAGCGCCGATGTCACCTGCTATACGCAACTGCTCAAGCTCCTTTGAAACCGCATGACGAACACTCAGTATAGTTTCCCAATCGATCGTCGTTGGCCCCTCTGTATCGGGGAAAGAATGCCAAGCCGACAGAAATACAGAGTCTCCATGTTTGCCGGGAAGAGCCTGCCAGATCTCCTCTGCCGTAAAACTCAAAATCGGTGCCAACCACCGAACCATCGCCTCTGAAATGTGATACATGGCAGTCTGTGCAGAGCGGCGGGCAATACTATTAGGCGGCATCGTATAAAGGCGATCTTTGATAACGTCAAGGTAAAACCCTCCCATTTCCACAACACAAAAGTTGTGTACTTTGTGGTAAATGTGGTGAAACTCGTAACGCTCATACGCTAAAACAATCTCCTCTTGGAGAGCACAGGCATGATCAAGCACCCACTGATCCAATGAAATCATTTCCGACCGCGGCACGTTGTGCTTCTCCGGTTCAAAATCGTGCAGATTACCAATCAGAAATCTCTGCGTGTTTCTCAGTCTCCTGTACGCATCGGAAACTCTCTTTAGTATCTCATCTGAAACACTCATCTCAGCGCGATAATCCGTGGCGGCAACCCAGAGGCGCAAGACATCTGCGCCGAGCGTTTTATATACCTTCTTTGGTTCTATAACATTGCCTAGGGACTTAGACATTTTGTGCCCCTGCTCATCCACGGTAAAACCGTGGGTAAGTACACCTCTATAGGGTGCCCGATCATGCATTGCTACTGCCGTCAGCAGACTCGACTGAAACCACCCACGATGCTGATCAGAGCCCTCAAGATAAAGATCTGCTGGCATCGAAACTTCCTCACGCAGTTTGCCTACGATGTGGTGGCTGAATCCCGAATCAAGCCAGACATCCATGACGTCAGTGACTTTGTCATATATGTCAGCTTCATCACCCAAAAACTCCTGAGGATCCAGTTCGAACCAAGCATCAATCCCATGCTCCTCTACCCGATCAGCAGCTAGTAGTGCTAGGTCCACTGAGTTCGGGTGCATCTCGCCTGTTTCCTTATGTACAAAAAGTGGAATAGGTACGCCCCAGGTCCGCTGCCGCGAGATACACCAGTCAGGTCGATTATCAACCATGCCTCGAATGCGCTCTTCGCCCCACCCCGGAGTCCACTCTATACTTGGGATTATGGCCAGCGCCCTATCTCTGAGCCTGCCCTGCTCCATACCTATGAACCATTGAGGTGTCGCCCTGAAAATAACTGCGGTCTTATGCCGCCAGCAATGGGGGTAGCTATGAGTGATGGGCTCAATATGCAACAACATCCCACGCTCTTCTAATAATTCAGCGATACGCTTGTTTGCAGGTTCAATATGCTCCCCTGCAAACACCGAGGTATTCTCAAGATATTTACCGTTACCATTGACGGGGCAGTCCAGGGGCAATCCGTATTTAACTCCAAGCGCAAAATCCTCGTGGCCATGCCCTGGTGCAGTGTGTACCGCGCCCGTGCCCGCCTCGGTCGTAACATGCTCACCCAATACGACCGGAACGACGCGATCGTAAAAAGGGTGTTGAAGCTCAACCCCTTCGAAAACTTCTCCTAAAGAAGCTCCCAACACCACCGCATCACTTAATCCATATCGCGCTCTGACACTAACTAACATGTCGTCTGCTACAAGGAGAAACTCTTTGCCTTGCCCAAGATTTGTCTCGACAAGGCTGTATTCCAATGCCGCGTTTAATGCAACAGCGCGATTACCTGGCAACGTCCATAGTGTCGTTGTCCAAATGGGTATCGATATCGGTCCATCCAGAGATGGCACACCAATCCTTGCACAAAACCCTGATGCATCGATCACCGAAAACCGCACATCAACTGCATCGGAATATTTATCCTGATACTCCACCTCAGCTTCAGCGAGAGCTGAACGACAATCGAGACACCAATGCACAGGCTTATATCCCCGATAGATCAAGCCCTGCTCCAGAAACTTCGAAAATGCCCGAAGTTGTTCTGCCTCGTAAGTCGGATCCATCGTGATATAGGGGCGATCCCAATCGCCGAGCACACCTAGTCGTTTCAGATCCGCGCGTTGACGATGAACCTGATTAGTTGCGTACTCTCGACAGGCTCTTCGAAACTCTCGAGCACTCAGCTTATCGCCAACTTTGCCTCGCTTGCGCTCAATCTGATGTTCGATCGGTAAACCGTGACAATCCCAGCCAGGGACGTAAGGCGCATCAAACCCCGCCAAGGTGCGCGCCTTCACGATTATGTCTTTTAATACATGATTAAGCGCATGTCCAAGATGAATATCCCCATTGGCGTAGGGAGGCCCATCATGCAAAACAAATTGCGGGCGCCCTTTTGCTGCCGCACGAATCTGCCCATAGATGTTCTGCTGCTCCCAAAGCTCTAGCATCGCAGGCTCCCGTTGAGCAAGATTACCGCGCATCGGGAAATTTGTGCTCGGCAAGTTTAATGTGTTTTTATAATCAGCCATCCACCTTAAGCCGCCAACACAGATCGTGCATCAGCCACATCCTTATGCATCTGTCTCGTCATTTTTCCTAGATCAGGGTACTTACGCTCTTCACGCAGACGCTCAACGAAATGTACGGTGATGTACTCTCCGTATATATCTCTGTCGAAATCAAAAACAAAAACCTCTAATAGAGGTTCCACTCCACCAACTGTTGGACGCGTGCCAATGCTGGCAACCCCTTCCAACGGCCCTTCGGCCAACCCGGTAACCCGAGCTGCGAAGATACCATCCACCGGGGCTTGGCGCCGATTAAGATTTACATTTGCGGTGGGGAAACCGAGCTGTTTACCCAAACCGATGCCGCGAACCACACGCCCCGACATAGAATATTCTCGCCCCAGCATCGCACGAGCCGTCTTTAAATCACCCACCTTAAGTGCATTACGAATAGCTGTGCTACTAACTCGCTGATTCTCTCGGTATACCGCCGACACTTCTGTCACACCAAACCCACAGTTGATTCCCGCGGTCTTGAGATCATCAAGTGTCCCAAGGCGCTCCGCAGCAAAACGAAAATCATGACCAACAACAATATGCCTCGCATTAAGTCCTGCCAGTAAGATATCTTTTATGAACTCTTCTGGAGACAGATCCCGGAGACTATCAAACCGCGGACAAAAGAATTCATCAACACCAAAACCATTTAGAAGCTCGTATCGTTCTCGGAAACGTGTCAATCTGGCCGCAGGTTTGTCAGGAGAGAAGAATTCTCTCGGGATAGGCTCGAACGACAATACCAAGGTAGGCACACCAATCTTCTTCCCCTCAACTTCAAGTTGACGCAGGATTTCCTGATGCCCAAGGTGTACTCCGTCATAAGCTCCCACAGTGACCACCCGGGGCTTCCAACTCCTTTCTTTCAAATGAGATATGTAACGGTAAAAATGCATAGTCGGGTAAGACACTTTAGGGCATAAGGTCGTGATTATAGGTTCGCCATAGGTATTTTCTGAAAGCTTCTGACTCTCAAACCCAACAAAAAGCACGTACCAAAATACACACCAAGACCGATAAGCACGCAGATCACAAGTGCGCTGATGCGTTCAAAAATGCCGAACTGTATCCAGTCTCCCAAGCGATCTAGAGCCAAGAAGATCGAGCAGGTCATAACCGCACTTGCCACAAGTACCTGCCCTATCAATCGCCTCCACCCTGGCTGAGGGCGATAGACGTCGCTCTTCCGAAGCCCTCGGAGCAATAGAGCTGCATTGAATAACGCTGAAAGCGTTGTGGCTAGAGCAAGCCCTGCATGAGGGGCGTAGAAACCCACTCTGACCAAACTTATTACCAATACAACATTTAGGAACATGTTCAATAACAGAGAAAAAACACCGATTCTCACAGGCGTTTTCGTATCTTGGCGAGCGAAATAACCTGGGGTGAGAACCTTGACCAGGATAAAACCCACCAAACCTAGTGCGTACGCGACAAGAGAGGCAGCAGCCATACTCACGTCAAATGCGGTGAACTCACCTCCATGAAAAATTGTTATCAACAACGGCTCTGCTAACACAATCAACCCCAGCGCGGCAGGAAAAGCAATGAGAAGAACCAATCTCAAAGCCCAATCGAGTGTTGCGGTGAAAGCCTCTTTTGAGGCTGTAACATGCTGCTCGGACAACGTTGGCAATATAACTGTTGCTAGGGCAATACCAAATACGCCCAATGGAAACTCCATTAAGCGATCAGAATAGTACAACCAACTAATACTGCCGGCCGCGAGAAATGAAGCAATCAGTGTATCGAAAAGAATGTTGATCTGTGCAACTGAGGAACCAAAAATCACTGGTGCCATCAGTTTTAGCACTCTCCGCACCCCGACATACCCCCAGCCCCACCGCGGCAATGGCAAAAGCTGCAAACGCAGCAAAAAAGGCAACTGAAAGAGCAGTTGTACTAGACCGGCCACGAATACGCCTGCTGCAAGCCCGAGTCCCGGGTTTTCCATGTGAGGCGCAATCCATCCCGCGAAACCAATCAACACAATGTTCAGCAGTACCGGGGTGAAAGCAGGTACAGCAAAACTGCGATAAGCATTCAGGATAGCTCCTGCAAGTGCTGTTAGAGAGATAAAAAACAAATAAGGGAAAGTAAGCCGGAGCATGTCCCGGGCCAACTCGTAACGACCATCGTCATCGAGAAATCCAGGAGCAAAAATCATGATCAAGATCGGAGCAGCAACCACCCCGGCGACAGTAATAGCAAAAAGTACCAGTCCCAGCGTGCCCGCCACCCGGTCTACAAGCTCCTTAGTCTCCTCCAAACCTCGCGTTGTTCGATACTCGGAGATAATCGGCACGAAAGCTGCCGAAAAGGCGCCCTCCGCAAAAAAGCGCCTTAATAAATTGGGTATTTTGAATGCTACGAAGAACGCGTCCATAAGCGCACCAGCACCAAACCAGCGAGAAAAACCGATATCTCTCGCGAGCCCAGTTATACGGGATAGCAATGTCATCGTACTCACGACGGAGGTGTGCCGGATCAAACTCCTGGATTCATTAATCCTCTTTTGACCCTCGTCTGATGCGGTCATAACGTTCCTCGCCGGACAAGTTTCCGTATCTGCTTCAATTGCAACTACTCCCACTCAAGCTACCCCAACTTGACTTGCGCCGGGGGGCTCCCAATAATACCGCCCTTTTCCGAGCCTGCCTCCAAGCTTTTTTATAACCGCGGCTCGATTAATAGGAAGTCATGGCTAATATTCAGTCAGCAAAGAAGCGTGCGCGACAAAGCCTGAAGAGGCGATCACATAACATGACACTTCGCTCGCGCCTGCGTACCGTGCTACGAAACGTTCTCGGGGCAATTGAGAAGGGTGACCGCGACGCCGCAAATGCCAGCTACAAGATCGCGGTATCACAAATTGATAAAATGGTAACGAAAGGAATCACCGGCAAAAATCGTGCCGCCAGATACAAAAGCCGTCTG
>JAZAGZ010000006.1:0-42187 GCA_036231525.1 Pseudomonadota bacterium
AACCGCCCCACAACCAATAGCAATGCCTCGCACTCCGTCTCCAGAAGGTGCGATGGTTTATTTCATTGCCCCATCCAATGGCGATGAACTCACAAGTCCAGTCAGCATTGTGTTTGGACTTAAAGGCGCGGGAGTAGCCCCGGCTGGTATTGATCTGCCGAACACTGGGCACCACCACCTTCTCGTAGATACAGAACTAGCAAACGAGAATCTGCCAGTTCCAGCAAACGCTCAGAATATTCACTTCGGATTGGGCCAAACGGAAGCTTCTCTCGAGCTTGAAGTGGGGACACACACGTTACAACTAGTATTAGGGGACCGTCTCCATATACCTCACGACCCACCACTCCTGTCAGAACTCCTAACAATAACCGTTGTGGAGTAATCTCGTTACATCTAATTTTTTGGGATATCCCGTTCCATATTCCAGGCCTTAGAGGTGTGGCATAAGGCTAACAGGCACTAAAAGTGCCATGCGTGTATCTATCATGAATACGTTTGTTACGCTCGGATTCCGATCCCACGATGCAAAAGAAAAAGTGCGGTCAAAAATAACCCGACCAATGCAACTAGTATGATTCCATAGGCGGTGCCAATAGGAATATCTGAAGATCCAAGCATCCCGTACCGAAAAGCATTGACCATATAAAGAATGGGATTAGCTAAAGCAACCTTCTGCCAGAAAGGAGACAAAAGGGAAATAGAGAAAAAAACTCCACCAAGATAGGTTAATGGTGCCAACACAAAGGTTGGAATAATTGTTATGTCGTCGAAACTCTGTGCAAAAATCGCGTTAAGTAGCCCGGCGAGAGAAAAAACCATTGCCGTTAACACAACCACCGAGATAGTGATCAGCGGACGAGCAACACTAAGCTCAGTGAAAAAAGACGCCACAAAAGTGACGAGCACTGCCACAGCCAGCCCTCTAACAACACCACCTACAACATACCCCGTTATGATTGTAGTAAACGATAATGGAGAGACCAGCATTTCCTCCAAATGAAGCTGTAGCTTGCCTGAGAAAAAAGACGAGACAACATTACCAAAAGAATTCGTAATAACGGACATCATAATCAGCCCTGGTGCGATAAAAGTAGTGTAGGGCACCCCGCCCATCTCACCGATACGCCCGCCTATAAGACTTCCAAAAATAATAAAATAGAGAGTCATCGTAATCGCCGGCGGAACAATAGTTTGGATCCAAATACGCAGAACCCGGCGGACCTCTTTCACCACGATTGTCGTAAGACCAACCAGGTTAATGCGAAAAAGATCGGGCTCCTCAACACGATCATGGGTCAGCGCTTTGGGCAGCATAAACGGTTCGCGCGACATTAGTTCGATTCTCCCCGCGAGGAAGCTTGATCATGGACCAATCTCTCAGCCTCACTCCTTTCGGTATCGTATCTGCTCTGTGTTTTACCTTCGACGAGACGCATAAAGAGTTCCTCCAGTCTATTCGAGCGCGTTCTCATACTGGATACGTGGAGACCCTTATCGGATATGATCTCAAAGAGCGCATTGAGACTTTGCTTTTTCTCTACCTCAACTTCAATCTCGTGCTCATTACGTAGAAACGCCTTGTAACCATCTAAAACAGGTGCCTCCTCAATAGATTCTTCCAGTGTCAACACAAACACTTCCCTTTGCAGTTTACTGATCACACTGCTCATGGTGTCGTTCTCAATAATGCGTCCCTCATCGATAATCGCAATGTTTCGGCAAAGACTTTCCGCTTCCTCAAGATAGTGTGTTGTTAGGATAATTGTCATACCAACATCATTAATCTCTCTTATTAAATCCCACATGGACCTACGAATTTCAATATCGACGCCAGCAGTCGGCTCATCGAGAATCAAGAGACGCGGTTCATGGACTAGGGCCCGCGCGATCATCAGGCGCCGCTTCATTCCTCCAGAGAGATTCCGGGCAATATCATCCCGCCTGTCCCATAGATGGAGAGCCTTTAGATACTTCTCCGCACGTTGCTTAGCCACTGGTCGTGGTACACCATAGTAGCCGGCCTGGTTGACTAAAATATTCTCGTTCTTTTCGAACACATTAAGGTTAGCCTCTTGGGGCACAACCCCAATACAGGCCTTCGCAGCCTCGCGTTCTTTATCCAGGTTGTACCCAAATACCGAGACGGTCCCGCTGGTTTTATTGACCAGAGATGTAACAATACCAATGGCCGTAGTCTTGCCTGCGCCATTGGGCCCGAGCAGCGCAAAGAAATCCCCTTCCTTTACCTGCAAATCGATGCCTGAAAGCGCCTCCACACCATTAGCGTAGACCTTGCGAAGCTGCTTGATAGAAAGAGCGTGCAATATCCGTACCTGAAGTTATTGACCAATCGAGCCTAAAAGGGACAACATTCTACTCACCTAGTCAGCTAAAAGTAGCCCTAATAGTTGCGGTTGGTAAAATTAGGCAACCATGCTTTCAAGCTGAACCAGCCCACCATGGAGGTTCTCTGTGAGTTATTTTTACAATCTACTCGCTACCCCGCGGAGCGAGCGCCCATCCTGCCTGGCACACAGCCTCCCCCGGTTCAGCACATCCGATGATATTCCTATCGCGAAAACTTGATTGCTATGTGTCTCGTTACATTTGCCTTTGGTATTTCAGAAAACTATCCATTAGTCTTTGCCGCTAATCGAGATGAGCTACACGCGCGACCCACCACCACTGCAAACTGGTGGACAGACCATCCGAGCATTCTTGGCGGCCGTGATTTACTTGCTGGAGGAACATGGTTGGCCATCGATCAGCGTGGTCGACTGGCTGCCGTAACCAATGTGCCAACATCAGAAGGAAAAACATTTAAAAAATCTCGAGGGCAACTCGTGACAAATTATCTTGCCAGTAGATGGTCCGCTGATTCATTCATTTCGCAACTTCAAGCAGAGTCCGAAGACTATGGTCCCTATAACCTCTTAATCTTCGACGATACTAACTGCCACTATTTTAGTAATCAGACAGCGGGGCGACAGCTCATACCTGGTATCTATGCTTTAAGCAACGCGCCATTGGGTACGCCATGGCCAAAGGTTCGTTTTGCCGAATCGGTGCTTGCATCCGCTTTAGCTATGAACAACCCGGCGGATAGCCTCTTTGAGATGCTCGAAAACAAAACCCCGCAGCATGTTGGGTTGAGTGAGGAAGAACCGGATTGGCGTCAAACTCGCGTATTTATTAAGGATGAACAGTTTGGAACACGCTCATCAACAGTAATTCTCATCTCAAAAACAGGAGAGGTACAATTTTTCGAGCGCTGTTATAACTCCGATGGCATACGTGCAGGTAAAAGTGATTATTCGTTCAATATGGGACGCACTGGCACGTTCGAAGCCACCCGTTGATATGTAAAATTTCTTCCTCGCAGACCGAATGACCCATTGGGTAAGTACGCCAGTCCACCTTGTAGCCTTCCGATTGCAACTGATCTCTTGATTGTGCGCCATAGAACTCGGGAATGGTGACATCCTCCGTTCCATGTCCCATAAAGATCGACAAGCGTTTAGTGTCAGAGGATTTTTCCATAGCAAGTGTCTCCGCTAATGGAAGGTACGTGGATAACGCTATTATTCCGGCAATTGACTGCGAATATCGCAATCCCACGTGCAGAGCTATAGCGCCGCCTTGGGAGAACCCGGCTAGAACCAGCTGAGAGATGGGTATGCCCCGATCTACCTCGCTCTGAACAAGATTGCCAACCTGGGCGGCACTGACTCGGATCCCGGCTTCGTCTTCAAGCCCACCCCGTTCCAGAGAAAAAATGTCGTACCAAGCACGCATAGGATAGCCGCCATTGATAGTGACCGGGCGAATCGGTGCGTGAGGAAAGACAAACCGTACTGCCTCGGGCAAATCAAACTCCGGCACGATCGGTTCGAAATCGCGCCCATCCGCCCCCAGACCGTGTAGCCAGACCACGCTCCAAGTCGGGTTAGCTCCAGTTTCGATCTCCAATGTTTCTAGTTGGTCAATCATTTTATTGCCCTTGAGTATGCATTTTCTTTCTTCTACTAACGGAATCATAGGCTTTAATTGCATTATTTGCACATAATATATATTATATGCGCAATTTTATTTAAGTAGTTCCTCTATGCCTACTGCTATAGATCAACAACAAGGTCGCCGCCAAGCCATCTCTGATCTCCTGGCACTACACTCTATTCAGCGTCAGGCTGAACTAGTCCGGCTGCTCCGTGCACAGGGATACGATGCTACACAATCCAGCGTCAGCCGAGATCTTCGCTACCTAGGGGCGGCAAAACTTAGGAATGGATACAGCCTGCCTGAGAACCGCATTGCGAATAACGAGGAGACGCTGGAGCTGGTCGCTGAATTTGTTAGGGACATCCGCCAGGCGGGGCCTAATTTACTAGTGATCACAACCGCTATTGGTGCTGCCCAACGCGTCGCCCTCATGCTGGACCGTATCAGTTGGCCGGAGGTTGTTGGCACAGTTTCGGGTGATGACACTATTTTCGTTGCAACAACCAGCACAGCATCACAACGACGCCTAGGTGCCCGGCTACGCGATGCACTAAAAGTAACGGTAATTTAAATAATAAACTTGGGTATAACACTGTGACAAAAAATAATTCTCCCATAGTGCTTGCCTTCTCTGGAGGCCTAGACACCTCGTTCTGTGTGCCTTGGCTCACGGAGACTCACCAGCGTCCAGTGGTCACGGCAACCATAAACACTGGCGGTCTGACAACCGCGGATGCAGCAGCTTTAGAAAAACGCGCACGCTCTCTAGGGGCAGTGGATCATATCCTCATAGAAGCCCGTGATGAATTCTTTAACAACGTCTTAAAATATTTAGTAATGGGAAATGTGCGGCGCGGCCAGCTTTACCCACTTTGCGTTGGCGCAGAACGAGGTATTCAAGCGAAATGTTTGGCTGATCTGGCAAAAAAACTAGGCTCGGGAACAGTAGCCCATGGCTGTACTGCTGCGGGAAACGACCAGGTTCGTTTTGAGATTGTTCTCAAAACGCTAGCGCCGAAACTTGAGGTACTAGCTCCGGTACGTGATAACGCCTGGGCTCGAGATGATCAACTTGACTATCTAAAAAGCCACCAATTGCCTGGACCGCTGACAGGATCTAGCTATTCCATCAACCGCGGTCTGTGGGGTGTAACGATTGGAGGTACAGAAACCCTAAGCTCGGCTGCAAGCATTCCAGAATCTGCGTGGGTTCTTAGCGCTGGTGCATTGGATACGCCTACTCCACAGGAAGAACTCACAATAGAGTTTCTGTGTGGTATTCCTACATCTCTAAACGGAAAGGAGAGTGGCCCAGTAGAGTTGATCGAAAAACTTGAAACAATAGGCTCTCGATTTGGAATTGGGCGGGGGATTCATTTAGGCGACACCATCCTGGGCACGAAGGGTCGCGTTGCCTTCGAAGCACCGTCGGCGGAAATTCTGCTCACGTGCCACAGGGAATTGGAAAAATTAACGCTCTCAGCACTGCAGCAACGAATTAAAGATCAGGTTAGCCAAGCCTACGGCGATTTTATTCACGAAGGGAAACAATTAGACCCTGTGTGCCGAGATATCGAAGCTTTGCTCGAATCCTCCCAAACACAAGTAACCGGGCTGGCTCACTGTCTTCTACGACCGGGACACCTATTTGTCACTGGTGTGGAGTCACCTTATTCGCTTATGGCTGCGAGCCGTGGTCAATATGGGGAATCTGCTGGTGAGTGGACCGCTTCAGATGCGGTGGGATTTTCTAGGGTTCTGGCACTACCTGGGATGCTGTACGCCCGGGCACAAGGTAAGTAAGAGGTTAAGAACATGCGTGCCGTTGTCGTTGACAAAGTGGCCTCTGTTGCACTCGCCACAGAAATTGGTAGGGAAATTCGTGTCAGTTCGGAAATCCCCTGTGAAGAAGGTGTCCTCATTGCAGCCGAGGTATTAAATAATAAGTCTCGCTACAACACACTTGAGTTAACTAGTGGACGTATGGCTCAAGTGAAGAATGGCGATGTCATTGTAGGCGCGCTCGGTCATCGAAAAGCCTTATTTGGCTACTCTGGGCACATTCCCAAACAACTCGCGCCAGGCGACATATTACAACTGCTTAATCTGGGTGGGGTGCTTGGGGTGTGTGATTCCATTAATCCAAACCAGGGCCAACCTTTCGATTGTCGTGTGCTCGGCGTCGTGTTGGAATTCCCGTTTCTAGGCGAGCGAATCGGGGTCCCCGCCCGAGTAAAAAACGCGCCGATAGACGATTCATCAACTGTAGACTTGCACGGTACTCCCGTAGTGGCATTCGCTGGAACATGCATGAACTCGGGAAAAACTGCTGCTGCCTGTGCCGTAATAAGCCGATTTTCCCAGCACGGACTAACTGTCGACGCTTTTAAAGCAACCGGGGTTGCTCTACAAAGAGACATTCTTGCCATGGAAGATGCAGGCGCACGAAACACAGGAATATTTACAGACCATGGCGTGGTATGCACGACGTCCGATAATGCGCCTGAGCTGACCCGGAAATTAATGTTAGGACTTGCCAAAGAAGCCCCGGACGTCATTGTCTTTGAGCTTGGTGATGGGATACTGGGCGCTTACGGGGTTGAAGCAATTCTACTCGATCCGGAAGTGCGCCCTGCGCTGAGTGCCGTTGTCTTGTGTGCGAACGATCCTGTAGGCGCGTGGGGAGGAGTAAAGCTTCTCCGCGAGGAGTTCGATATTGAACCCGTCGCTGTTACAGGGCCCGCCACTGATAATCTAGTTGGTATCGAGATTGTTGAACGGCGAGTGAAGGTACGCGCTGCCAATGCATTAACCCATGGCGCTGATCTGGGCGACTTAATTCAGAGTCAAATAGGTCTTGAATCCAAGCTAACAGAGGCCGCGTCATGAGTGAGACACTTCCAGTTATTCTATTAGGTGGGTCAGGCTATGTGGCAGGTGAGCTACTGCGCTTGATCGCACAACATCCGCGACTGACTCTCGCAGGTGCTGTATCGAACAGCCGCCATGGGAAATCCATTGTTTCAGCATTTGGCCACCTTGCCACCGCTTACCCGACCGAGCAGTTTATTTCCATGCAGCAGGCTATTGATGGGCTGGCCGAATCACCCCACTGGATTGTTCTTTCGGCCGCACCCCATGGCGCTTCTGCTAGTCTGATAGAGCGACTGCTTAATACAGCAGAGCATATCGGTCTACAAATGACAGTTGTCGACGCTTCTGCGGATTTTCGCTACTCGTCAGCAACACGCTTTGCGGAAGTTTATGGGCAGAAACACCCTGCGCCAGACCGATTAGCATCGTTCAGCTGTGCTGTTCCCGAACATCTGAGCGACCTCAAAACCCCTCATGCGGCTCAGCCCGGCTGTTTCGCAACAGCCATATTGCTTGCGATTGTCCCCTTACTCTCACTAAAACTTACTCAACCGGAATTCTTCGTTAGTGCGATAACAGGTAGCACTGGGGCCGGGCGTACCCCCCGTGACACGACACATCACCCCATGCGCCAAAGCAATCTCTTTGCATATCAACCATTGCGTCATCGACACCACCCGGAAATCTGTGAACTCGCAGAGGCATGCACAGGACAAGACATCATGCTGCACTTCGTTCCACAGTCAGGACCATTCGCCCGGGGAATACATGCAACCGTATTCGCACAGTACACGGGGGGAGTTAAAGAAAACGAGGTAATTGCCGCGTTTGAAAAGTTTTATGCAGATTCAAGTTTTGTATATGTCTCCCCCTCACCTCCACGCCTCAAGGATATCGTCGGCACGAATAATGCGATTCTAAATGTTAGTACTGATGAAAATTCGATTGCGGTTTGCTGCGTTCTAGACAACCTAGTCAAAGGCGCCGCGGGAGGGGCTATACAGTGGGTAAATCGCCTTACGGGATGGCCGGATTCGGAAGGGCTGCTGATCGCCCCCGCGGGATGGGTATGATGAGTCAGGGAGCTGCCAACCTGAGCGAAGTCTATCCGTTGCTGCCCTTCGAGCCAGTTGTGGGTCAGGGCGTCCATCTTAAAGATCAATCTGGTCGCCAAATACTGGACCTATATGGCGGACATGCGGTTGCATCCCTAGGATACGGACACCCACGTCTCACGAAGGCTATTAATAAGCAAGCAGAGAGATTGCTGTTTCAAAGTAATCTAGTAACCGTTCGAACTCGAAACGAAGCTGCGGATAAACTTGCTGCCTTCGCCCCCGAGGGCCTCACACGTGTGTTTTTTGTCAACAGCGGTTCAGAAGCTAACGAGAATGCCTTGAGGATTGCGCTCCAGGTAACTTCGCGTTCAACCATCGTCGCAGTGGAACATGCGTTTCACGGGCGTACTGCGGCTGCAGCTACTGTAACCTGGGAGGCAGCAAATAGCTGGTACGGATTTCCTCAAGCCCCGTTCAATGTGAAATTCGTCCCCCGAAATGATGTAGCTGCGTTACACGCAGCCGTGGACGGTGATACAGCAGGCATTATCATAGAGCCAGTCCAAGGCGTTGCTGGAGCGTTCGATTTCTCCTTGGAGTTCATGAAGGCTACGCGTAAGGCGTGCGATCAGAATGAAGCGATTCTGATACTCGATGAAGTACAAACTGGAGTCGGGCGATTAGGTACACCCTTCGGTGCTGATCTCTACGGGATACGACCTGACCTGCTGACCACAGCCAAAGCGCTGGGGGGTGGTTTCCCCTGTGCGGCATTACTCATGACCGACGCCTTAGCTGCAGATATTGGGGCTGGTGCTATGGGTTCAACATTCGGTGGCGGACCATTAGCCTGTGCCGCAATCAAAACCGTCCTCGAGGTCATCGAAGAAGATAATCTGCTGCACCAAGTACGAGAGATTTCTGCACAAATCAAAAAGAAATGCATTCGCGGTCCAATCACTAGTATGCAGGGCGCTGGTTTTTTGATCGGTCTTAAAACAGTTCCACGTGCGGTCAGTGTTCGGGATGCACTGTTGCAAAAAGGAATTCTTACGGGAACAAGTGCCGATCCGCATGTACTGCGCTTGTTACCCCCCCTCATCCTAGAAGAGAGCCATGTAGATTACCTGGCACAAACCCTTGAGGAATTAAATAGTGAACCGCTTCAATAATCTAACTGACTTCTCGACTGATGAAATCGGTTCCCTGCTGGAGCTGGCCAATCGACTCGAACGTAACCCGGAGCCCCGTGCACTAGAGGGGAAGGTGTTGTCGTTGCTGTTTCTAAGTCCTTCTTTGCGAACACTGGCCTCGTTTCAAGCGGCGATGTCACGCCTGGGAGGTGGCTCGTTCGTCATCTCCCCCGAAATGTCCATTCATGGCCTAGAGGCTCGCCCCGGAATTGTCATGGACGGCACCGCCGCAGAACATGTGCGCGAGGCAGTACCTGTAATTGCATCCTACGGCGATGCGCTCGGCATACGTGCTTTTGCCGAACGCAGAAACCTTGAAGATGATCTGACAGACCGAGAGTTTGAGAACCTTGCTTCGTTGGTAGACATTCCACTCATTAACATGGAATCCGCTATTCAACACCCTTGTCAGAGTCTGGCAGACTGGAAAACTCTAAACGATTTGAAAATACCAGCCCAAGGCGGGCGTTTCGTACTCTCGTGGGCCTATCACCCACGAGCCCTACCACTCGCGGTCCCGGCATCGACAGTTCAGATGGCCGCGCAACGAGGGATGGATGTGGTCGTACTGAGACCCCCTGGCTTTGAGCTGCCAGAACCCATCATGGAGAAAGCACGCCAAATAGCTAACGAAACCGGTGGTAGTGTCATGGAAACCACTGATCAGAAGGAGGCCATGGAAGACGCCCATGTCATCTATGCGAAATCGTGGTCTTCAACGTCTCACTACGGCAACCGTCCAGGTGACCAAGCTTTGCGGGAAGAGTTGATGGATTGGTGCATCGATGAACCATGGTTTGACAACGCCCGCGAAGATTGCCGTTTTATGCATTGCCTGCCCGTCCGTCGCGGCGTTGTTGTAGCCGATCGCATCCTCGACGGGCCTCGCAGCGTGGTCATACAGGAAGCTCATAATCGAATGAAGGCGCAAATGGCTGTGCTACATCAAATGTTGAAGGGTTAGCTGATCATGTTACGACTCAGTAGAAATGAGAGGGCTATTGCCGTGAACGCGCTGAAACGGGCTGCACCGTATATTCGGATGTTTAAGCACAAGGTCTTTGTTTTGAAGGCGGGAGGTGATGCTTTTACCACGCCTGAGGGAACACGCACGATCATGGAACAGGTTGGCATCCTGCATAGTGTCGGGATCCGCGTTGTGCTGGTACATGGCGGAGGCCCTCAATCCACAGAACTTGCCAACGCGCTTGGGGTCTCCACCGAGTTTGTTGAAGGTCGACGCGTAACCGATGAGAGTTCGCTGGAAATTGCGATGATGGTGCTGAACGGACAAATCAATACGCGTCTATTAGCTGCTTGTAGGGATCTTAAAATACCAGCTGTTGGCATCAGCGGTGTTGATGCCGGACTTATCAAGGCACACAAGCGCCCCCCAATATCCATTAATGATGGCTCCACAAAAACTGTGGACTATGGATTCGTGGGTGACATTGACGAAGTAGACGCCAGCATCCTTTTAAAACAACTAGATAATGATCTTATTCCAATCGTTAGCCCACTGTCCGCAGACGAATCAGGGACATTATTGAATATCAACGCGGATACAGTCGCCGCCGCAATTGCAGTGGCTTTGGAAGCCGAAAAGCTCATGCTCGCTACAGGCACACCCGGGATATTAGAATCGGCGGATGATCCTCGTTCTGTGATTTCCTATCTTGACATTGCCGGGTTAAATAAGCTCCGAGACGAAGGTCGACTTACGGATGGTATGCTGCCGAAAGCTGCTGCAATCGAGCAGGCTCTCACAGGGGGTGTCCCACGTGTGCACGTCATCTCTTATGAGCTCCCGGACAGTCTGCTATTGGAAGTTTTCACAAATGAAGGCCTGGGAACGTTGGTCGTAAACGATATCCAGAATCTCAGCCCTGCTGAGCAGCAAGGTTAAATCCGATGACACGATTATGGGATAAAGGAACCTCGCTAGATAAGCGCATTTTGAACTTTACGGCAGGAGATGATCACAGTCTTGACGCACGATTGGTCAAATATGATGTCCTAGCCTCTATCGCGCACGTACAAATGCTTGCTGAGAAACGCCTTCTGAGCCTTAAGGACTGTGAGGCGATCTGCGATGGTCTCACCGAGTTAGGTGAACAGCACGCTCGTGGCAAATGGTCTATTAGTCTTGAAGAAGAAGACGTCCACGGAGCCCTCGAATCACGGCTTGTGGACCAAATCGGGCCGACCGGCGGAAGCATGCACTTGGGACGATCAAGAAACGATCAAGTGCTTGCCGCTCTGCGCCTATATCTGAAGGACACTGCTGAAGTTCTTCAGGCTGGCGCCGAAATGGTAGCCTCAGCATTGGACGCACTGGTCGAACGCCAAGGGGAAATTCCGCTGCCCGGCTATACACACATGCAACCAGCGATGCCCAGTTCAGTTTCGCTCTGGGCTGGAGGGTTTGCTGCAGAGCTACGCGATGACGCTTATGGGCTCGGCGCTGCAAAAAGTCGGGCAGATCTAAATCCGCTAGGCTCAGCTGCCGGGTACGGCCTTCCCGGGGTCGATCTTGATCGCGATTCAACACGACAAAAACTCGGCTTTACCAAAAATCAAGATCCAGTCACAGCCGTTCAGCTAAGCCGGGGGAAGGCCGAGGCCACCTTAATATTCGAGATCACCCTACTGCTCGGAGATCTTGGTCGCTTAGCCTCAGATCTGCTACTGTTTTATACGGACGAGTTTGCTTTCGTATCTTTACCTGAGAACATGACCACAGGGTCGTCCATCATGCCGCAAAAACGAAATCCAGACGTATTCGAGTTGGTGCGTAGCGCCCAAGCTATTGGAACGGGGGCGCTCACTGAAGTGTTATCGATTATGACGAAGCTCAATTCCGGCTATCAGCGAGACCTGCAACGGCTCAAAGCGCCATTGTTCCGAGTTATAGATCTTGCTGAAGATACGTTGGCTATCATGGCTCATGCACTATCTGGTGTATCCTTCCTCGCAGAAAATATTCAATTAAATCCTGAGCTCAACGCAGCAGAACGCGCCAACCAACTCGCGATAAAGGAAGGTATCCCTTTTCGAGAAGCCTACCGAAGAATAGCAGGTTCGTTAAACGAGACTGAGTAAGATAATCAGCAAATATTTGTGTGAAAAATGGTTTCCATGACAATGGGTCGATTCACTTTAGCACTCCTTCTGGTGGCTACCTTAGTATTGGGCGGTTGTGGTCAGAAGGGTCCACTCACACTTGGCACATCACAACCAGAACCCCCGGCGGGTGCAGAACAAGAAGAGGAATCTTCTAACGACGATTCATAAGAGATGCCCCTAAAATCCGCGTCGACAAGTGAATCTGCTAAACCGTTAATGGAAAACGATGAGAGGCCATTTGTACTTGTGGACGGTTCATCGTACCTGTACCGCGCATATCACGCGCTCCCTGCATTTACCTCCAGCAAAGGAGAACCAACTGGCGCCGTACTCGGCGTCCTAAATATGCTCTACAAACTTTTGGATGACTTCGAACCTGAACGGATTGCAGTCATTTTTGATGCGCCCGGCAAAACCTTTCGAGATGATCTCTACAAGGATTACAAGGCCAATCGACCGCCGATGCCAGAAGACTTACGACCCCAAATTGAGCCGCTACTCGAAGCTATCAAAGCCATCGGAATCCCCGTTCTCAAAATCGCGGGTGTAGAGGCAGATGATGTGATCGGAACTCTAGCAACTCAGGCGAGTAAAGCTGGAATAACTACAATGATCTCCACATCCGACAAAGACATGGCCCAACTGGTCGATAACAAGGTCACACTGATCAATACGATGAATGATACAAAAATGAACGCGGATGGGGTACGCAAGAAATTTGGTGTCTCACCAAAACAGATTGTGGATTATTTGACGCTTGTCGGAGATAGCTCCGACAACATACCTGGTGTCCCAGGCGTTGGACCAAAAACCGCAACAAAGTGGCTCGGTGAATACCAAAACCTTCAGACTCTAGAAGCTCACGCAGACGAGGTCGGTGGGAAAATAGGCGATCGCCTTCGAGAGACACTAGACACTCTCCCTTTGTATAAGGAGTTAGTAACCATCGTTTGCGATCTTACGCTCCCTGCAGAGTTAGACGATCTGAAATTGCGTGAGCCAGACGTTGACAAGCTACGCGCTCTATACGAGCAGCTTGAGCTGCAGACACTGCTTCGACGAGTGGGGGATGCCCAGACGGAACCCAAACAAAACCTTTTAGATGTCGATTACCAAATCCTCTTCACCGAACATGAATTGAACGACTGGCTAGAAAAAATTGAGGCTGCCGAACTAGTAGCCCTCGATACTGAGACTACTAGCCTTGATTATATGCGTGCTGAAATCGTCGGTCTGTCACTAGCTATTGAGCTTGGTAAAGCTGCCTATATCCCATTGGCGCATCAGTATCCCGGCGCTCCAGACCAACTGGACAGAGATAAAGTATTAAAACGTCTCAAGCCATGGCTCGAGGGCCCTACTAAGAAAGTTGGACATCACCTGAAATACGACGCCCACGTATTTTTAAATTACCAGATCCATCTCAACGGAATTGCTCATGACTCTATGTTGGAATCATTCGTCCTGAACTCCACGGCAACACGTCATGACATGAATTCAGTGGCCGCAAAGTATTTGAATATTGAGACAATAAAATATGAGGACGTGGCAGGGAAGGGCGCGAAGCAAATCTGTTTCGATCAAGTGGATATTGAGACCGCGGCGCATTATGCCGCGGAAGATGCGGATATTACGTTACAGATCCATCAGACCTTATGGCCAAAGATACAGGCAATTCCAGAGCTTGAACGTCTTTATTTAGATATTGAGCAACCACTTGTAAATGTACTGCAAAAAATGGAGTACCAAGGGGTTTTAGTCGATGCTGAGATGCTACGACAACAGAGCCAAGAGCTCGCGGAAATTATAGCGGAAACCGAAACAGCAGCGCACATCGAAGCGGAGGGACCTTTTAACCTGGATTCTCCAAAACAGCTACGGGAAATTCTCTATGATCGTTTAGGGTTTCCCGTGCTTGGTAAAACCCCTAAGGGGCAACCCTCAACTGCGGAGGCTATCCTCCAGGAACTCGCAGCAGAGTACAAGCTGCCGAATCTTATTTTACGGTATCGAGCACTATCTAAATTAAAGTCAACTTACACGGATAAGCTCCCCTTGGAGATCAATGCAGATACAGGTCGCATACATACCTCCTATCACCAGGCCGTAGCAGCAACCGGCCGACTCTCTTCGTCAGATCCCAATCTGCAAAATATTCCAATCCGTACACAGGAAGGTCGAAAAATACGGCAAGCCTTCATAGCTCCAAACGGCTACCAACTGCTTGCAGCAGATTATTCTCAAATCGAACTAAGAATCATGGCACACCTCTCTCAGGATGAGGGATTACTCGCAGCATTTACTAATGATCAAGATATACACCAGGCGACGGCCGCAGAAGTATTTGGAGTTGAAAGAGAGGAGGTAACGGACTCCGAGCGCCGGTCGGCCAAGGCTATTAATTTTGGACTGATCTACGGAATGTCAGCATTCGGCTTAGCCCGACAATTAGGGATAGAGCGCTCAGCAGCCCAAGAATATGTCGATCTTTATTTTGAACGTTATCCGGGCGTAAAACGATACATGGACGAGACTCGGGATAGTGCTCGGGAGAGAGGATTTGTCTCAACCGTCCTCGGACGCCGCCTTTACCTCCCTGAAATAACGTCTAGAAATCATCAGCAACGACAGTATGCAGAACGCAGCGCCATCAACGCTCCAATGCAGGGCACCGCAGCAGACATCATCAAACGCGCAATGCTCCTTGTGGATAAATGGATTATGGATGAAAGACTCGATGCCCGCTTAATCATGCAGGTTCATGATGAATTAATCCTGGAAGTGCCCGAAGACTCCGCGGAAAATTTAGCCCAAGAAGTAGCGCGAATCATGGAGACTTCAGTGGCATTAGACGTGCGGCTAAAGGTTGAATACGGTCTGGGCTCCAATTGGGATGAAGCACACTAGGAAAGTCAATTCCTCAATAAATACTCTCACTCAGCTTGGGTTGGCTGATCCGGTGTACCAGCAAATAGTTTTCGCCCGTCGGGAAGAGTCGCGGCAGAGAGGCTTGCGGTAGGGCTATCATTGCGGGCCTGCCAACCATGAATCTCAAGTACTGTGCCAACTGGAAGATCGGCAGGGCGCCAACCGAGTCTGATCAAATTATTGGCAGCTCTGGTTTCCAAGGCCCAGTTGACTACCTCACCGTTCGAATTCTCAACATCAACGTAGATCCAGGCATGCGGATTAGCCCACCTCATTTCGGTCACCGTGCCTGTTAAACGGACTGGTTTTTCCCTATCAAACTCAGCCGCAAACGCATGATGCGCAAACGCATTATTGAAGAAGACAACAAGAGTAAGAATTGCGGTTACTAACTTGAATGAATGAGCCATGCATTATTCCTCATCAATTTGACGCGCACGATATTCGTCTCGGACATCTTTCAGATGTTGAAGATCTACATTGTCTTCTAGACATGCAACCTCGAGTAGTTCTTGATTTTCTCGATTGAATGGCATTTCGATAGTCCATGGACGTGTGTATGGAATTGGATCTGAGACAGTTGCCCGGTAAATTATTTGGTTTTCACTTACTGGCGTGAAAGTTTCGACAACAGTTTGCATGTGACTTACGACATCGCCTGTTTCGTTAAGCCACGATTTCCCATTGAAATTTTGAGATTCTACAACGAGTGTATTTTCTTCCCAGCGACCGACGGAATGACCTTGCCATAAACGTATTTTATCGGGTAGATGACCACGATCATCTAACGCGATTCTTCGCCATGACATGCGCTCATGAAGAACCACTACATAGCCAGGTGGCTGCAGAATAAAAAATGGTGCGGGCACATAATGTGAGCGTGGGACACCTGCTACAAAACAGTGTGCGGTGGGATCATCATAACCTCGATGTGGTAGCTCACGATCGATTCTTTCAGCCCTGGCCCACGCTTGATACGGTAGCGTACCATCAGCAGGATCGACAACTTGTCCTCTGCTAGGTGGCAGCAGGATCGCCCCATCATGTTTTTCTAAGCCATAGTTTGCACCACCCGCGTCAGCCATAAAGTAGCCACTTATGTCCGGAGTACCATCTGAGAATCGTGGGATTTCTGCCAGTGTCGTTGGTAGCGGGAGACTTTCACTAGCATCTACATCAAATGGCTCGTTATCTACGGGAATTGGGGCTGGATACCACGTGTTTTCGTCTCTCTCAAAATCGCCGCTCGCCTCTTCTTTTTCCGCCTGGCACTGGTACTCAAGAATACCGTCCATGTGTGTCTGCCGTTGCAGTTCTAGTTTAATGGTCCAGGGCCGCGTAAAAACCTTTGGATCGTCAATCGTTGCCTCATATTCGATTGTGTCGGTATCAAGTAGTTGGTAGCGCTCTGTAACGAGTATTTCCTCACTATGGAAATTTCCAGCTGCGTCTAACCATGTTTTGTCATTCTGATCTATCACTTCAACAACCAGAACATCGCCTTCCCAGTGCCCCCGAGAGTTTCCCATCCACGATTCAATCCCGGCATAAAGTGGTGGCGATCCATTTGTATAAATTAGTCTAAACACCTGTTGCCATTCGAAAGTGATCGCGATGTGGTCCGTAGTTTGGAAGATTTGGAATGGAGACTCCATCGCCATGATTCGTGGTACGCCTGGTAAAAAACAGTTTCGCAGAGGATCTTCAAAAGAACGATTTTCAAAATTTCTTAGCTGTTGCTCGGTAGCCCATAGCTGATACGGAATTTCCCCACCATCAACAACACTCACACCGGCAGGCATGTCATCTCGGGCGACATGATTCTCAAGATCATAGGAGGCACGATTCACTGCCCGCCAAATACCCTGCAAATCTGGTTTACCGTCCGCGGTCTGAGGTAGCGTTTGACCAGATGCCGATACAGTGATTAAAGCCAGAAGAATCCATAGATATGGCAACACAACTTATTCCTCAGTAAATATACAATTTTCTCCGAAAGAATATATCAGGCTCTGGCCTAGTGTCATATCACTATGCGGCCTTTTAAGAATCGAAAAATATCTTATGCAATTTTGAATTATGTGGGGATGTAACCCCCTATAATTCTTCTATCTCCATGTCTAATAAATAAATTACCGCGATATGGAACTTTTTTATAAAACATAAGACTAATCTCTTAGGTGCCGAAAAGGTGCTCTCCGCTATCTCCCCTTAGCGGAATTACCCGGTTACCTCCATGCCGGGATCTTGGCCCCGGGTGTATTACAATACCTTGCACCCGGGGCATTTATTTTAGGCCTTATCCTTATATTCCAGCCATCCGATCAACAAATCACGTGCCTCCTCAACCCCTGTTTTATTTGGTGCAGAGAATAAGATCAGAGGAGTAACGCTCGGCATCGATTTTTTTACCTTGGCTAAACAATTGAGCCTGGCGCTATAGCTGAGCTTATCTGACTTGGTTAAAAGCACAACAACAGGGACCTGCGCACCTTCTGCCCAGTCCATCATAACGTGATCCAGATCCTTGAGCCCGCGTCGAATGTCTACCGTGATAATTAGTCCGACCAGAGATTTACGCTGTTGAAAGTAGGCCTCGAGCAAACTGCGCCAATGCTGCCGCACCGATTCCGCTACCTTCGCATACCCGTATCCGGGCAAGTCCACAAGCCGTCGATTCTCGCCGAGATCAAAAAAATTTATAAGTTGGGTGCGCCCCGGAGTTTTACTAGTTCGAGCCAGATTACGCCGGCGTACTATTGCGTTGATCGCTGTCGACTTTCCCGAGTTGGAGCGGCCTACAACCGCCACCTCCCTACCCACGTCATCGGGAAATTGATGTGGCTCATGAGCACTCTTAATAAAATTGGGATTCAACAGTATAGGCATGTGTAGTAGTAGTTAATGAGACTATAGTGTTATTTTCTACATCGTAATAGGCTATGCTCAAGATATAAATCTACGCACTACGCAACAAAATAAGCGTGGGTAAGGAGTGCTGAAATGACAAGAGGGAAACTAGTATCCCGAGTAATCACTACTACACTGGCATCTATTGTCCTCTTAGTAGGCTGGCAACTGGGCTCTCGATGGGAAACCGCAGAACCTGTTATCTCCGAAGGCGTTGCCACCCCAACAAATCAACTAGCCTCCCAACTCCAAGTGGGCACGGACTTTACGGGGGTTGCTGTGCAGCAAGAACGCATCATACTGGCCCAGAATGATGCTGCCTTAACATCAGACCAATTCCAGCTCGGCGCACATTACGACCGTCTTTCACCCACGCAACCAACCAGCTCCAGCCCAGACCAAATTGAAGTTGCCGAGATTTTTTGGTACGGCTGCCCGCACTGCTACACCTTTGACCCGTATTTGGAAAGCTGGAAAACAAATCTGCCAGGGAACGTTAATTTCGTCCGAATCCCGGCAGTGTGGAATCCTCTTCTTCAGCTTCATGCCAGGGCTTTTTACACAGCTGAAGCCTTGGGTAAGAGTGAAGAAATGCATGTACCAATTTTTCGCGAGATCCATGTAAACCGTAATTTCCTAGATACGGAACAGTCACTTCAAGCTTTCTTTGAGCGGTTCGATGTGAGCTCTGAGGAATTTTCCAGTGCCTTCAACTCGTTCTCGGTGCATACAAAACTCCAGCGAGCTAACGAACTTTCTCGACGCTACCGCATCTCGAGCGTGCCTACTGTAATAGTGAATGGGAAGTATTCAACCAGTGCCACAAAAGCTGGCGGCTATGAGACGTTAATGGATCTCATAGATGAGCTGATAGCATCAGAAGCCGCTGAAAACTAGAAAGAATCACTACAGTCGAATAAACCGTCCTAGTATGGGCAGCGCCCATCATTGGCGTGCATTGCCATGAGCCTTACTAAAGTTTCAGGAGGCGATTAGCCGCTTCTCTCAGTGTCGTGGGTTCCTTCGCAAAACAAAATCGAATGAGTTGCGCGTCGGGCGGGTTTTCATAAAACACGGAAATAGGAATAACGGCAACGCGATGTTCAACTGTCAACCAACGCGCAAACTCCATATCAGACCGATTAGAAATTTTACTGTAGTCCGCCAACTGAAAATAAGTCCCTCGAGAAGGCTTCATTTCAAACCCTGAAGGATTCATTAAATCGATAAACAGATTCCTCTTCTCTTCGTAGAAAGCGCCGAGCTCGAGGTAATGTTCAGGGCGCTCGATCAAGTAATCAGCCAACGCGTACTGTAGCGGAGTGGTCGTTGTATAAGTGTTAAATTGGTGGACACCCCTGAGCTCTACTGACAGCTCTCTCGGTGCAACACAATAGCCAACTTTCCACCCAGTAGCATGATAGATTTTGCCAAACGAGAATACGGCAAAACTACGTGCGGCTAATTCTTCATTCTCTAACACACTAGCATGCCGCTGCTCGTCGAAAATGATGTGCTCGTAGACCTCATCGCTGAGCACAAAGGTTTCGTAAGGTCTAAGAACGTTAGCAAGCCTTTGTATATCATCGCAGGTCAGCAACGAACCTGTTGGATTGTGCGGAGAATTAATTATCACAAGCCGGGTTCTCTCATTCAGCCGCTGTTTCAAACAATCCCAGTCGATTTCAAATCGCGGGGGTAGCAACGGAATGTGTATTGGCACAGCGCCAGCCAATCGGATAGCAGGATCGTATGAGTCGTAGGATGGATCAAAAACTATTACTTCCTCACCACTTCGAACAACCGCGTGTATGGCACAAAAAAGCGCCTCCGTCGCACCGCTTGTAACCGTGACCTCTTCTACCGGATCGGGTTGGGCGCCGTAGAGTTGGCTAATTTTTTCGGCAATCCGCTCACGGAGAACTGCCACCCCGGTCATTGGGGCGTACTGATTATGTCCTGCAGCCAGATGATGGCTTACCCGGTCTAAAAGCTCCTCTGGTGGCTGAAAATCAGGGAACCCTTGGGACAAGTTAATAGCATTATAATCCTCAGAAAGCTGTGACATGACTGTAAAAATACTGGTTCCCGCGCCCGGCAGTTTACTTGATGGAATCTGCATGGTCCGTCAGCCGCTAGCCCCACCCCGAGTAGCCACTTTGTACAGATAAGCCACAAGAGCAGCGATGACAATCAGTCCAATCCCACTCGGTAACTCCACTGATAGCCGAATAACATCCGGGTTACCAGTTACGACGATGGGAACAGCAATAAAGATGCCGACCAATGCTTCTCCGGTTATCAAGCCAGAGGCAACTAAGGTGCCGTTTCGAAACGCTGTTTGATCATCCACCTTCGCCTGGCGATTCCGTTTAGCGAAGTGAGCAACCAACCCGCCCACAAGTATCGCCGTCGACAGTTGCAATGGCAGATAGATCCCAACCGCCACCGCTAAAACCGGTGCCCGCCAACTCGATTTCCGGGCCTTAAGGGTCTCATCAAGAATGATAATTACAATACCTATAATGCTCCCCATGATGACCATGTCCCAGGGCAAACCGGAACCAAAGACGCCTTCTGCCACCGAAGCCATTAAAGTCGCCTGGGGCGCTAATAGTGCGTTAGGCCGCGCGGCAGTAGGGGCACCGATACCGTAAGCTTCCAAAAGAAGATTCAAAATAGGCGCGATAACCAATACAGCCGAAACAACCCCCACGCCCTGCATCAGTTGTTGACGCCAAGGCGTTGCGCCCACGAGGTACCCAGCTTTGAGATCTTGCATGTTGTCGCCCGCGATTGCCGCCGCACAACACACTACGGCACCCACCATAATTGCAGCAGCCGGCCCAACTTCGGCGTCTCCACCCATCAGCCACACAAGTAAAAACGAGGTGAAGAGTATGGTAGCAATGGTAATGCCAGATATGGGGTTGTTGGAGGACCCGACGAGTCCCGCCATATAAGCTGCAACGGATGAAAACAGAAAGCCTGTGATCATCATGATGAATGTCATTGCGAGCGCAACGCCCAGCATGCCCACAATGACCTGATATAGAAAAAAGATCGGGATGATAAGAAGAGCGATCCCCCACAGAACCAATTTCATTGGGGCGTCGTGTTGCGCGTGATTGTAAATAGTGTCAGCGCGGACGTTTTGGGGCTTCAACCCGCTCGTTATTCCGGAGATAAGTGAGCCACGCATGGAAACTAGAGCCCAGATACCTCCGATTAGCATGGCACCAACACCCAAATAACGGATCTTAGAGGTCCAAATACTAAAAGCCAGATCTGCAGCGCTCATCCCCGCAGCGTAATTCGCGAGCAATGAAGGATCCCTCTCCAGAAACAAAGTGGAATAAATTGGAATTGCTATATACCAGGAGATCGCGCCACCCAGGAACACGAGTACAGCGATATTCAGTCCAACAATGAATCCCACACTTATCAGAGCAGGCGAGAGATTAATTCCCACGTACGCAATGGTGCTTGACCCCACATAAGCTGCGGCTTGAGTTGCACCTGTCCAGAGCCGTAATCCAGTTTCTGCTAGCTTGACAAGCGCCCCAAGAACAGCGGCGATCGCAAGAAACTTAGCCCCCTGAGATGGGTTCGCTCCAACTTTCAGAACTTCCGCAGTCGCCGTGCCCTCCGGGTACGAAAGCTGCTCTTCAACGATAAGCGAACGGCGTAACGGTACCGTAAAACATACTCCCAACAACCCACCTAATCCGGCAATAACGCTAACCCATGCATACTCAAAGACGTCCCAGTAGCCAAGAATAATCAATGCGGGGAAAGTAAAAATTACGCCCGCTGCCAGAGACTCTCCCGCAGAAGCAGCCGTCTGAACAATATTGTTCTCTAGAATATTCGACTCCTTAAAGAGCCTTAGAATCGCCATGGAAATCACGGCCGCTGGGATAGACGCCGAGACGGTCAACCCTGCAAACAGCCCGAGATAAGCGTTGGCTCCCGCCAGTACCATGGACAACAACAACCCTAAGAGAATGGCTTTCAGGGTTAACTGAGGAAGAGGTGCGGCTACTGACATCAGAGAATTTTTGTCTGTCTTTTTTTATAGTTCTTCAGGTTCGAAACCAACAACGAGAGTAGCGCCCGGATCGGGCAAAGCACTAACGAACGCCTCCCGACAGCCGCTTAAGAGGACCGGATGCCAGCATCAAAATAAGTCCGGCTCCAACCATCATCACCACAAGCTGCAAATATAGATTGGGCATTTCCTCCACAGCATCTGCTCTGAATTCACCAGCAAAGAGTCCCGCTAGAATGCTACCCAAGGACAATGACAAGAACCACACCCCTAACATTTGGCCTACTAGTCGCCGCGGCGCGAGTTTTGTGACAGCGCTCATGCCCACAGGGCTCAGAGCCAACTCTCCCATCGTAAGTAAGAGATACGTGAATATCAGCCATGCTGGTAGTACCTGTTGTCCTGCTGCGACGAGTGCTGCGGCTCCGATCATTACGGCGAAGGCTAACCCAAGAATCACTAACCCAATCGCAAGCTTTATCGGTGAACTGGGATCCAAGTGACGTCTGGCAAGCCCCACCCATAGCATTGAATAGAGTGGACCTAGCAAAATGATGAATGCTGGATTCAGAGACTGGAACCAACTGGCGGGAATCACAAACCCACCAAACTCTCTGATCGTGTAACGATCGGCAAATAAGTTTAACGATGATCCCGCCTGCTCAGAACCAACCCAGAATACTGTCGCGGCGCTAATCAGGACGAAAATCACAATTACCTTGCCGCGCTCCTCGGTAGTCAATCCACTGAAAGCAAAGATATACCCAAAATATAATACGGCAACTGCAACGATGGCATACGTGGCAGCTTGAGCTAGCCTTATCGCATCGTACCGCAACCACCCCAGCAAACCAGCGACTAGCAAGCACGCGACCAGAAATACGCTGATTCCAATACTCAGCCACGCCTTACGCTTGAAGCCATCACTTGGTGCAACTGATGGATCAGGTCCTCTTCCAGCCTTTCCTAGATAGTGGCGTGTCAGACGAAACTGGACCAAACCGAACAACATCCCAACCCCTGCCGCTGCAAATCCGTAATGCCAGTTCTGCAGTGCCAACCATCCACAAGCTAGCGGACCCAATGCAGCCCCTAAGTTGATTCCCATATAGAAAATTGTAAATCCACTATCGCGACGCGGGTCCCCTGGTTCGTAGAGTTCACCCACAATCGCGGTGATATTAGGTTTGAGAAGACCAGTGCCAAGAACAATGACGATGAGTCCCAAAAAAAATATTGAGTTGCTAGGGATAGCAAGAATGAAATGGCCGCACATAATGATGATGCCGCCGACCCACACCGCACGTTGAGCGCCTATAAGTCGATCGGCAATCCACCCGCCCGGAAGAGATCCGAGAAAAGCGGCTGCAGTATAGAGACCGTAGATGGATGTTGCTGTCTGATCGGAAAACCCAAGTCCACCATCCTCAACTGCGGCAACCATGAATAGCACCAATAGTGCCCGCATACCGTAGTAGCTGAAACGTTCCCACATTTCTGTCATGAACAGGGTCGCGAGACCTCTAGGATGACCTAGAAGCGTACCCGGCTCAGTACGGGCTATCCCCGCGCTACTATAGGGCATTCACTTAATCACTCGTCAGGGGCTTTTTCTTCCTGAGAATCTTCTAGGGGGGCACTCCCCAGCCCAAGGACTTTCGCAAGTACAAGTCCACTCTCATAGAGAAGATACACTGGCACGGCCAGAAGGGTCTGGGATATGGCATCCGGCGGCGTTAATAGCATCCCCATCACGAACGCTCCAAGAAAAACAAAGGCTCTAGCCTTTTTCAACGTCTTAATAGAGACCAGCCCACTCCAGACCAACATAACGGTTGCAATCGGAACTTCGAAAGCTATTCCGAAAGCAAAGAAAATGGTCAGAATAAAATCTAGATAGGCGCTGATGTCTGTCATCATTGTGACGCCCTCTGGGGAAACTGTCGCAAAGAAAGCAAACATCAAAGGGAAAACAACAAAGTATGCAAACGCAACACCCGCGTAGAACAGTAAGATACTTGATAGCAGCAATGGAAAAGCAAAACGCTTCTCCTTCCGGTACAACCCCGGAGCAACGAACCCCCATAGCTGATACAGAATCACTGGCATCGATAAGAACACCGCTACGAAAAGACTCATTTTGAACGGTGTCAGAAAAGGAGAGGCAACCTGCGTAGCTATCATGGTAGCCCCTTCCGGGAGACGATCCATCAAGGGCGTAGCGATCAACGTAAAAATTCTTTCAGCGAAAGGAATCAAACATATAAAAATCAGCAATATAGACAATGCTGATCTGATGAGACAGGTTCGCAGTTCTACCAGATGAGATACCAAGGTACCCTCGGCAAGCTGTTCCTCGCCTTCCTGAATGCTTTCCGGACTCATGGGTTCTTTGACGGTTTCTTGGCCGCTTTTTCACTCTCAGAGATATGCTCGGGGGAGGCGATGCGGTTCTCTTGCGCCGACCTTTCATCACTGGTTTCTTCCCCATCGACTGAATCGCTTGACCGAGGAGAAACAGGAGCATGCTCTTTAATTTCTTCGGTAGAGACAGTATCTGATGAATCCGTCGCCATCGATGCTTCATCAGTCGATTTAGACTGATCTGCCGAACGAGTATGAGGCGCAGGAGGTGGGCGCTTTTGATTCATATATTCATCAAGCTCGATCTCCCGCTGAAGCTGTCGACGGAGTTGGTTTGCAGTTCTCCGTGCCCGCCCGACCCAGCGACCAATCTGTGCTGCAACGCGCGGCATGCGCTCTGGGCCCAATATCATTAGCCCTACACCAAAGATTAGGATGAGCTCCCAGAAACCGACGTCGAACATTAGCTCTCGCTGCTCTGGCTCTTATCCTTCTGCTCAGCGAACTCAGCATCGGGCTCTCCCACTTCCAACGGCGGGCTCAGCTGATCCGATGTATCCGCAGTAGCATCAGCGTCGTCATCGTTATCGTTATCCATAGCTTTGCGGAAACTTTTAAGCGCTCCGCCCAAATCACCGCCTACCGACTTTAGCCGCTTAGTGCCAAATATCAGCAAAACGATTAGCAGTACGATCAGCAACTGCCAAAGGCTTATCCCACCAACTCCCATCTCAAATCTCCAATACAGAATCTAGGGGCTAATAATACGCGAAAGCTGTCTTTCGGCACCGAATAGCTAAGCGTCAGGGGACACATGAAGCAAAAAAGTCACGGGCCCCTCATTGCTGAGATTCACCTGCATTGTGGCTCCAAATCTTCCCGCGACCACTGGCACCCCCACACCCTGACCTAACCTGACGAGTTCCTCAAACAACTTCCGGCCCAAGTCAGGGGCAGCTGCCCGCGATAACCCAGGACGATTCCCTTTTTGGGTATCCGCGGTCAGTGTGATCTGAGGCACCAAGAGAAGGCCGCCTCCCACCTCCCGGAGAGCGAGATTCATTCGGCCCTCCTGATCAGGAAATACGCGGTATGCCAGGAGTCTCTCTAACATTCGCTCTGCCTGAACGCTGCCGTCTCCGCGTTCAATGCCTATCATGACCAAAAGCCCGAGATCAATCGAGGCGATGGTCTGAGCCTCCACCACTATGCTGGCTTGGCTAACTCGCTGCAGTAAGCCTATCAAACGTCAGCCCCTTATCTTTTCGTGCCCGACTACTTTGAACAGCCCAGCATGAGTAAGCAACCATCGAGATACGAAAAAACCTTTAAAATATCCCCACTTTTAACTATTTATTAGATTAAAATAGATATAATTCACCACTTTATATAATGTTCAGTAAAAGTGGGGTAATAATCCTAAAAATTTCACTTTTTACACGTCAAGTGGGATTTTTTTTCTTACACGCTAGAAGGTTCCACAATCAGATTACTCTTAACTCCCAGCCGTGATTTTCTACTTGATCTTTAGGTACCCATTACCGACCAGCCGCGGCTCTGATAACATGCGTGGCCAAGATCCCAGGCCCCTGGGATAGGAGTGGTCTTCTATGAGAAAGCAACTTGCGGCAACGGCCTTTCTGGCCTGGGCTGCTCTCTATGGGACTGCGTGGGGACAAGAATGCTCGCAAACCATTGAGGGCAACGACCTCATACAGTACAACTTGGCGGAGATTCGTGTCAGCGCGGATTGTGGAGAGTTTACGGTTAATCTGAGGCACGTGGGCCAGTTACCCGCAAATGTGATGGGTCATAACTGGGTACTAACAAGAACTGAAGATTACATGGCGGTAGCTGCTGCGGCTCAGGCAGTAGGGCCACCCCAGTATTTACCGGACAGTGACCCCAGAATTATCGGTGCCACAAGTATGATTGGTGGCGGTGATGAGGTAACCGTTACCTTTGACATTTCTGAGCTTGAGGCGGGAGGCGACTACACGTATTTTTGCTCCTTTCCTGGCCATTACGTCCTCATGAATGGAAAATTCATCGTAGAATAATTTGCCACATGAAGAATACGGCAATGTCTACTATCAGCATTTGTGTGTCTTGATAAAACCGAACGATAAAAGGATCTGTATTGCATGGCTTTAGCAGTTGCGCTCATCTTGTTGGTGCTAGGGAGCATACTCTTTCATTTCCTGAGCCCTTGGTACTTTACGCCACTGGCTTCGAACTGGGGGCTAATTGACCTTACGGTAGACATTACATTTGTCGTCACGGGCATCGTATTTGTCGCAACCAATCTCTTCATTGCTTATTGCATTCTTAGGTACAGACATAGAAAAATTGACCCAGACCTAGCCATCAAAAATGGGCACAAGGCCGACTACAACCCAGAAAATACCAAACTGGAATGGTGGCTCACAATTATTACCTCTATAGGTGTCATCGCTATGTTGGCACCGGGTCTTGTAGTCTGGGCGGAGCTTGTCACGGTTCCGGATGAGGCATCCGAATTCGAGGCGGTGGGGCAACAATGGCACTGGAGCTTCCGCTTCCCGGGCGAGGATGGCGAACTTGGTAATGTGGGCATTCGACATATCACTAAAGACAACGCGTTCGGTATGGACCCAGAGGATCCAGCTGGTCAAGACGACATACTGATTGCAAGTCCCATAGTGCACCTGCCGGTCAATCAGCCAGTCCGCGTGTGGCTCAGATCCAAAGACGTTCTCCATGATTTTGCGGTACCTCAATTCCGAACCAAGATGGATCTCGTTCCCGGCCATGTGACCTATACCTGGTTTACACCCACCGTGGTGGGGGAGTACGAGATTCTCTGTGAAGAACTCTGCGGTTTAGCCCACTTTGCCATGAGAGGCCGGGTCATCATTGATGAACAGGCTGACTTTGAAGCCTGGCTTGATGAGCAGCCAACCTACGCTGCACTGTCCCAAACAGAACCAGATCTAGGGCTTGGCCAGGCCAGTTTTGCATTGTGTGCCGCCTGTCACGGTCAACAGGGACAAGGTATGCAGATTTTGAATGCGCCTCGGATAGCTGGGCTGGATGCCCGCTACGTTGAGCGCCAACTTCGCTACTATAGGGATGGTATTCGGGGAACTCATGAGTTGGACACTGCGGGTGCATTAATGCGCCCCATACTAGTTGCGCTGACAGACGATGATGCAATCAAAAATGTGGCCGCCTATATTGAGACTATGCCGCCTGAACCTCAACCCACCACAATATTGGGAAACATTGAACGAGGCAGGGACCTGTACACCAATTGCGCCGTCTGTCATGGGGCTGAGGGGCAGGGCATTTGGGCGCTGAATGCTCCAGCACTAGCGGGGCAAAGTGACTGGTACCTGGTTACTCAATTAAAAAATTTCAGGGACGAGATCCGTGGTGCACATCGCATGGATCTCTATGGGGATCAGATGATGATGATGGCTGATATCCTTCCAGACGATCAAGATATTGATGATGTTGTCGCATACCTGAACACTTTGAGATAAATAAAACCGAGAACTTTAAACACTAACCAGAAATTAATAAGCAAGTTGGTACTCAATCCAAACACCTAAGGGAGTTTTGATGGCATACGTTGCAATCGCAGATCGCGATACGCATCCTCATGATCCGGATACTTTTATAACAAAGTACATCTGGAGCCAGGACCATAAGGTGATCGCAATACAGTATGCGATCACAGCTATTTTCGTTGGCGTGGTTGCATTAGGGCTATCACTTCTGTTTCGACTGCAACTCGGTTTCCCAGATTCCTTCTCGTTGGTTGCTCCGAACGAGTACTACCAGTACGTGACCATGCACGGGATGATCATGGTTATCTATCTCCTCACAGCTCTGTTCCTAGGAGGATTTGGCAACTACCTAATCCCGCTGATGTGTGGTGCCCGTGACATGGTCTTCCCATACATGAACATGCTGAGCTTTTGGGTATATTTGTTGAGCGTCATCGTGCTATTGGCGAGCTTCTTTGTCCCCGGTGGCCCCACTGGAGCAGGTTGGACATTGTATCCACCTCAAGCAATCAGTGAAGGGACGCCGGGCATTGACGGCGGGATTGTATTGATGCTGGTCTCGCTCATCATATTTATTGCTGCTTTCACCATGGGAGGCCTGAACTATGTAACGACCGTTCTACAGGCACGTGCTCGCGGCATGACACTGATGCGAATGCCACTGTCCGTGTGGGGTATTTTCGTTGCCACCATTCTGGGCCTTCTAGCCTTTCCAGCACTGCTGGTTGCTGGCGTAATGTTACTGCTTGACCGAGTAATTGGAACCAGCTTCTTCATGCCTGAGATGCTGTCTATGGGCGCTGCGATTGATTATGGAGGCGGTAGCCCGATCCTGTTTCAGCACCTTTTTTGGTTCTTTGGTCACCCGGAAGTGTATATCGTCGCGCTACCAGCATTCGGTATCGTATCTGACGTTCTGAGCGTCCATGCCAGAAAAAATATCTTTGGTTACCGAATGATGGTCTGGGCTATCGTTGCCATTGGTGCTCTCAGCTTTGTAGTCTGGGCGCATCATATGTATGTCAGTGGCATGAACCCCTATTTTGGATTTTTCTTTGCAACCACAACACTCATTATCGCCGTCCCAACGGCATTAAAAGTTTATAACTGGATATTGACGCTATGGCGGGGTGATATTCATCTCAGAGTACCGATGTTATTTGCTATTGGATTTCTTTTTACCTTCATACATGGTGGTTTAACGGGACTGTTTTTAGGTAATGTCACCGTGGATCTGCCTCTTTCTGATACTTATTTCGTTGTTGGTCACTTCCATATGGTGATGGGCGTGTCACCAGTTCTGGTTGTATTTGCCGCAATTTATCACTGGTTCCCCAAAATAACAGGGCGCATGTTTCATGAAGGGCTAGGGAAACTCCACTTCTGGTTGACGCTGCTGGGAACATACTCTATCTACCTTCCGATGCATTACCTGGGAATTTTGGGTATTCCACGTCGATATTACGCTTACGGAGACACAGACTTTATTCCAGAATCAGCACATGCCATGAACGCAGGCATCACTGTTGCTGCATTGCTAGTCGCTGCAGCCCAAAGCCTCTTCTTTATTAACGTGATCTGGAGTCTCCTTAAAGGCAAAAAAGCCGGTCATAACCCCTGGGGTGCCACAACTCTTGAGTGGCAAACACCAGATACGCCTCCGAAACATGGTAACTGGGGTCATAACCTGCCAGAAGTCCACCGCTGGCCTTATGACTACAGCGTGCCTGGAGAAAAAGAAGACTTTATTCCACAAACAGAGCCGGCTCGGGCGGATGCTATTCCAAACCGTGAACACACGCGTTCCACCAAATGAATATCTCGCTCCTATTTGCTGCCCTCACCGTTGCCATTTTGGTTTGGTGTTTTCTACTGCAGCACCTAAAAGCAAAACCCTGGCTCGAACAAGGGATTATCGAAGAAGGTGGCACAACTAAGGTTCCAGCCCCTCGGGTTGGCTTATGGGTGTTTCTCGCCGTAGTTACGAGTTTGTTTGGACTCTTCACAACCGTCTATAACATGCGTTCTGGGTTTCCGGACTGGCGTCCGCTGCAAGATCCCGGCTTACTTTGGTTCAACACCGGTCTTTTAGTGCTAGGTAGCATCGCGTTACAACGCGCACGTGGGGCATCTCGAAGAGAGAATTTGGACAGCCTAAGACTAAACCTTACGGCGGGTGGTGCTCTCACCATCGCTTTTCTAATCGGCCAATTGGTCGCGTGGCGACAATTAACTGACGCCGGTTACTTTGTGACCACGAATCCCGCAGATGCGTTCTTCTATATTCTGACAGGATTACATGGGCTACATATGCTCGGCGGACTCTGGTTCTTGGCTCAAGCCTGTCTGTCTGCCTGGGGGCAGCCGAAAACGAACACCGTGATGGAAATTGCTAATGTACGTCTGCGCGTTGAGCTATGTTCGGTCTATTGGCACTACTTGCTTTTGATTTGGCTGCTCCTGTTTGGGCTCTTCCTGTCTACATAAAGGGTTAAGGTTGTATGGGATCTAACTCGTCTGAATCAGGAGCAACTGTCGCACTGTCCGAAGGACTCCAAGGTTTTACACGCGACTGGAGTGCCGACAAACAAACATTTCAGGTTCCATGGGGAAAAGCCATGATGTGGATTTTCCTCCTGAGCGACACTTTCATTTTCGCTTGCTTTCTGACCTCCTACATGAACGTGCGGATGTCAACGCGGGTACCTTGGCCCAATCCGAGCGAAGTTTTCGCTCTGAGTTTTGGAGGGGAACCCATCCCACTAATCCTAATCGCCATCATGACTTTTATTTTGATTACCAGCAGCGGCACGATGGCGTTGGCGGTTAACTACGGTTATCGGCAAGATCGGGCCAAGACCGCGGCTCTAATGTTTATTACCGCAGCATTCGGGGCAACTTTTGTGGGTATGCAGGCCTTTGAGTGGATGAAGTTAATTGCGGAAGAGGGTGTACGCCCCTGGGGAAATCCTATGGGAGCGGCTCAATTCGGCTCGAGTTTCTTTATGATCACTGGCTTTCATGGTGCACATGTATCTATTGGGGTCATCTATCTAAGCGTAGTGGCATTAAAAGTACTCAAAGGAGATTATGAGGCCTCAGGCAATTACGAGATCGTGGAGATTACCGGGCTTTACTGGCATTTTGTTGATCTTGTCTGGGTATTCATTTTTGCATTCTTTTATCTTTGGTAAGAAGTCATATGACGGCGGAAGGACACCAAGAACACCCCCTCAGTATCTATCTCTGGATATGGCTACTGCTGTTCGTGCTCAGCACGCTTTCATATCTTGTGGATTACATAGGATTTGAAGGCTACCTGAGATGGTCATTAATCCTTATCTTCATGTTTGCGAAAGCAGGCTTTATCATCGCAATCTTCATGCATATGGCATGGGAACGTATTGCCCTGATCTATGCAATTTTAGGACCGCCAGTTCTGCTTCTCTTCCTGATTGGACTTATGGCCGTGGAAGGTGACCATACTTTACTGACTCGGATCAACTTCTTTGGTGAAACGAACTTCGTGGCACAAGAGCATGTCACTGAAGAGGGACATTAGGTTAGACATGCCTTGGGCAATAATTATTTTTGTTATCTTTCTAATCCTATGGGGATTGGCCTGGCGAAAACAGCCAAAGCTAGCCATCGGCATTTTCATCGGTCTGTTCGTTGGCGCAGCCATAGCACCCTCTCTGGGACCGTATGAAAACATTACCGATATACCTATCTGGTTGCCCCCCCTGCCATTCATGATCATTACAATCGTGCTGATGATTTACAGCTTTTTGGCATGGTGGGTGCTAGACGTCAAGAAAAAGCCTGACTAGTAACTTTACTCCGGATAACGCCTTGTCACCCATAGACCACCGAAGGCAACCATGTGGCAAGCTCCGGGAAAAGGGCCAGAACCGCTAAAGCGAATAGTTGTATGGCGACGAAAGGCATTACGCCGCGATAAATGTCCCTTGTCTCAACACTGTCCGGGGCTACCCCACGCAAATAGAACAACGCAAACCCGAAGGGGGGCGTCAAAAAGGATGTTTGCAAATTGATAGCAATCATCACACCCAACCAAATGGGATCAATCCCCATTGCTAATAGGATGGGCCCAACGATGGGGACCACAACAAAAGTTATCTCAATAAAATCGAGCACAAAGCCTAGCAAGAACATCAAGAGCATCACGGTAAGCATGGCGCCGACGACACCGCCCGGTAAACTCAAGAGCAACTCATGGACCAAACTGTCACCACCATAGCCTCTAAAAACTAAGGAGAATACCGACGCACCGATCAGGATTAGAAAAACCATGCTACTGATGCGAACTGTGCTCTCCATGACTTCGACTAAGCGCCCCATGGAAAACTGACCTTTCCCCAGGGCCAACAGAAGGGCCCCCATAGCACCAACGGCGGCAGCTTCCGTGGGCGTTGCCAGTCCGGCGATGATTGATCCGAGTACTGCGAGAATCAATATCAAAGGAGGGAAAAGAGCGAAGACCAATTCTCTCAAACCAGCCTTCTCGGATTCCGAGCTCTCATGAGGGGGCATAGTCTCAGGCCTTACAATGGCGACCCCAATTAAATAAGTAATATAAAGTCCGACGAGCGAGAGCCCGGGAACCAGAGCGCCAAGAAACAAATCACCGACAGATACCGTGTCTGGAGAAAAAATACCCTGATCGAGCTGCGACTGGCTATAGGCAGACGACAATACATCCCCTAGCAGTACTAGAATAATCGATGGTGGAATTATCTGGCCGAGGGTGCCCGACGCGCAGATAGTGCCAGTTGCTACTGCTGGATCATAGCCACGACGTAGCATGGTTGGTAGTGAGAGGAGCCCCATGGTGACCACCGTCGCTCCTACAATTCCAGTGCTCGCCGCGAGCAGCATCCCCACGATAGTGACCGAGATGCCAAGTCCACCACGCAACTGGCCAAATAAACGGCTGAGACTGTCTAGGAGGCTTTCGGCAATCTGGGCACGCTCCAGCGTGATACCCATGAAAACGAACAGCGGCACAGCCATCAATGTCTCGTTACTCATGATTCCAAACACCCGGTTGGGCATGGTGCCAAGAAAAGCAACATCGAAAATCCCAAGTAGTGCCCCAACCCAAGCGAATATCAGTGCAATTCCGCCAAGAGAAAATGCGACAGGAAATCCTGCGAGCAGCACAATCACTACCACAACAAACATTAAAAGGGCTATCCACTCCATTAGATCGCGTCACTCTGAGGAACATCGTTTTCTGACATCGATGGCATTTGATTGGTCAAAATCATGATGGCAGCAATGGAGTTCGCGATACCTTGCAAAATCAGCATAATTGCAGTGGTGGGGATAAGGCTTTTTAGTATCGGGACAAACGGATACGGTAATCCTCCAGCTTCACGGGAAGCCTCCCTGATAGCCCAAGACGTTGACGCATAATCCCAGCTTGAGACGGTTAAAAATATGGTCATTGGTAAGAGTAAAATCGCCGTCCCTGCCAGATCCACTAAAGCCTTGTGATAGTCCGACATACCACGATAAAAGATATCGACTCGAACATGCTCATCCCGTTTCAGGGTGTAGGCTGCTCCGAGCATAAAAACCGCCGCATGCATCCAGGTAATACTTTCTTGCATGGCAATCCAGCCAAGATCGAAAACATAGCGAAGTACAACGATGGCAAAGGTTCCACCCACCATCAAAACAGTAAGCCAGGCCACGGCTGCCCCGGTAAGCTCGCTAAGCCGCTCAAGAGTTTCTTGCACCCCCAGCATCACATTCCTTCTCCTAACGCTAGAAACACGCAGCATGCTCAACCATGCCCTTGCAAGCGCTTGAGAAAGACTTTCATTTCTCGTGCGGCTTGTACGTCGCCATGCTGGGTAGCCGCATGAATGCCTTTTTGATAGCTCTTAGCGGCGTCTTTTTGTAGACCCGCATCTGTCTCTGCTCTACCCAGAGATTTCCATGCAGCTGAATACTCCGAATCCATTACCACTGCTGCTCGCAGGTGTTCAATGGCACGAGTCCGAAGTAAAGCCCGCGCTGCTATTGATCGTGGTGAGGTATCTGTTTCAGAGTCGGCAAGCTTCATGTATTCGGTTCCAAGTGCAAACCGCAAGCTTGCGCTGTCACCACCATCCTTCAATATAGCTTCGAATCTCTCCACAGTACTCACATCAAGGTCTCCAGAATGTGGGCGTAATCAATACCAGCAAAGTAAAGATTTCTAATCTGCCGAGCAGCATTCCGCAAACCGCGGACCATTTGCCCACGATGCCCACACCAGCAAATCCTGAAGCAACCTCACCTAAGCCGGGCCCTAGATTGTTCAATGTTGCGGCAACGGCGGCGAACGAAGAAACTTGATCCAAGCCGCTCGCCAACTGAATGACGAGCAGCACCACGAAAACCACTATATAAACCGTAAAAAACCCCCACACAGCTTCAACGACGCGATGATGAACAACTTTCGAGCCCACCTTCACCGGGATCTCGGCGCTAGGGTGAACTAATCTTTGGACCTCCCTAATTCCTTGTCTGTACATGAGCAACCAGCGGATGACTTTTATCCCCCCGGCGGTTGATCCTGCACAACCCCCAATGAAACTAGAAAGAATCAAAATAACTGGGAGGGCTCCTGGCCAGACAGTGAAATCAGTGGTAGTAAAACCTGTCGTTGTGCCAATGGATACAACCTGGAATAGCCCCTTCGTAACCGTCTCTAAGAAAGTGGAATAGTGTCCGGTCCAGTAGAGATAAAGAAGGACCAAAAGCGTAAGCCAGACTAAAAACTTTAGGTAAGTGCGAAACTCCGGATCTAGCAAATAGTGTCCCACTGATCTGTGGCGCCATGCCAAAAAATGTAGAGAAAAATTAACCCCTGCGATGAACATGAAGATAACAGCAAGCATATCGATTAACGGACTATTGAAGTGCCCGATACTCGCGTCATAGGTTGAGAATCCCCCGATAGCTACCGTGCTAAAGGCATGGCAAATCGCATCAAAAATACTCATACCTGCTGCCCAGTAGGCAAATCCGCATGCAACAGTGATGCCAAGGTAAACGTACCAAAGAGCCTTCGCCGTTTCCGTGATGCGTGGAGTTAGCTTCGTATCCTTTACAGGGCCCGGGGTCTCCGCTCGATACAACTGCATACCTCCAACCCCGAGCATCGGTAGCACCGCAACTGCAAGAACGATGATCCCCAAACCCCCAAACCATTGAAGCTGTTGTCGGTAATACAGGATCGATTTAGGCAGCACGTCGAGACCAGACAAAACCGTAGCACCGGTGGTCGTGAGCCCTGATACCGACTCAAAAACCGCATCGGTGAGGCTCATCTGAGGATTGTCCACTAGCAGAAAAGGCGTAGCCCCAAACATCCCCAGCACAGCCCAGAAAAGTGCTACCACTAGGAAACCGTCTCGTAATCGTAACTCGCGCCTCTCACCGCGCACCGGCCACCATGTAACTATTCCGAATCCCAGAATAATTAAGAAAGATCCGGCAAAAGCCCGCCAGACTCCATCAGCAAAGATGAGCGATACAACTATGGGGATCAGCATCGTAGCGCTGAACATGGTCAACAATAGACCAAGGACGCGTTGAACAGAGGCTCTTGTCATAGGTAAAAAGAGTGAGTACTCGTACTCAAGAGAAGCTCATTTAAATCTCGAATAATCGCTCGACTTCATCGATTTGCCGACGATCAGCCATAAATAGAATAATGTGATCGTCTTCTTCTATCACTGTGTCGTGGTGAGCCATAAGCACATCATCCCCCCTAACGATCGCGCTGATGGTTGCGCCATTAGGCAAGTGGACGTCTTCTATAGCTCTACCCACCACTCGTGACTTACTCTCATCCCCGTGTGCAACCGCTTCGATCGCTTCGGCAGCACCGTGCCTGAGCGCATGGACTTTAACAACATCTCCCTTCCGAACATGAGCGAGCAATGTGCCCAAGGTAATCTGTTGTGGAGATATTGCGATATCTACGGTTCCTGCCGCCACTAGCTCCTCATAGGCTGATTTATTTATCAGCGCCATAACTTTATGAGCACCAAGGCGCTTTGCCAACATGGCAGAAAGAATGTTTCCCTCTTCCGCGTTGGTGACGGATACAAACACGTCTGCGCTATCAATATTCTCTTCAAGTAGCAATTCCTCATCAGACGCATCGCCGTGAAACACAATAGCCTTATCGAGGCTCTCTGATACTGCTTCAACACGGTCGCGGCTGCGCTCAATAACCTTAACTTGAGTAGTATTCTCTAACGCCTTTGCAAGGCGAACGCCGATGTTTCCACCGCCCGCAATGACGACACGTTTGACTGGTTCATCTAGCTTACGCATTTCGCTGAGTACAGATCGAATATCTTTACGCGCGACAACAAAAAAAACTTCATCATCTTCCTCTACGACGGTATCCCCATCCGGGATGATCCCTTCTCCGTCCCGATAGATAGCTACAACACGACACTCCACGTTCGGGATGTGATCTGATAGCTCTCTGAGTGGGTGCCCAATCAATGCACCGCCCTCATGCGCCCGTGCAGCCACCAGTCTCACCCTACCTTCCGCGAACTCTAGGACCTGGAGAGCTCCGGGAAAGTGGATAAGCTCCTCAATATGTTCGGTTACTAACTCTTCCGGGCTTATAATGAAGTCGACCGGCAACCCTTCGCCTTTAAAAAATGTTTGATGCTCGGTGTATTCCGCCGCCCTGATTCTGGCAATTCTCCTTGGGGTTTGGAAAAGGGTGTACGCTACCTGACAGGCTACTATGTTGATCTCATCGCTATTCGTAAGCGCGATGATCATATCGGCATCTCCAGCACCCGCCCTTTCAAGCACTTCGGGGTGTGCCACGTGCCCTAGAACAGTGCGCACATCCAGACGATCCTGGAGCTCTCGCAACACCTCGGGGTCGCGATCAACAATAGTGACCTCATTGGCTTCTTCACGGGCTAAACTATAGGCAACCGTAGTGCCAACTTGTCCTGCACCCAAAATTAGAATATTCATGATGGGATGTCGCGCAAAATCGGCGCGTAGTTTACATCAGTTCTAGGTTTGCATACGCAATCACTAACCATTTTGTCCCAGCTTGCTCGAAATTAACCTGAACGCGAGCATGAGATCCGCTTCCCTCACAGTTAAGTACGACTCCATCACCGAACTTGTGGTGCCGAACCCGCCGCCCGAGATCAATAGCTACAGTATCTTCGAGAGCATTTTTAGGCCTGTAAATAGGGCGGGATACAGAAAGAGCAGGCCTCACTTCCTCAAGAAGCTCTTGGGGGATCTCGTCAATAAAGCGAGAAGGCAGCCCAAAATTCTCGGATCCGTACAGGCGTCTCCGCTCAGCATAAGTCAGAAAAACTCGCTTCTGCGCTCGGGTTAGCCCCACGTAGCATAGACGCCGTTCTTCCTCTAGTCCGCCCACGTCGCTTATCGATCGCTGATGAGGAAACAAGCCATCTTCCAAACCACACAAAAAAACCAGCGGGAATTCTAAGCCTTTTGCCGAATGGAGAGTCATCAGTTGAACACCATCCTCATCGGCCTCAGCTTGTCCTTCTCCTGATTCCAGCACTGCGTAAGAGAGAAATTCTGCCAGAGGAGGTAACTCAGAATCATCATCACGAATAAGCCCAAGCGCAGCGCTCACAAGCTCCTTAAGATTCTCAATTCGAGCTTCTCCGCTCATCTGCCCATCACGGCCATGATGCGCAATCAGTCCACTCGCCTCTGTAACGTATCGAACTTGGTCGTGTAGAGGCATTTCCCCGGTGTCAGCGTCCAAACCATTCACCAGCTGCAGAAACTTCGAGAGCGCTTGGCTCGAGCGCTTTGGCAGTTCGTTGTCACTGATGATTGCAATAGCTGCACGCCACAGGCTCGAATCTTGTCGTACCGCGTGTGCTCGTACCGCCTCTATTGTCCTAGCCCCAACACCGCGAGAAGGTTTGTTAACGACGCGTTCGAATGAGGGATCATCATCTCGATTTGCGATGAGCCTCAAATAAGCTAGTGCATCTTTGATCTCGGCGCGTTCAAAAAACCTCAAGCCTCCGTAAACACGGTACGGAATTCCAGCCGCAAGAAGAGTCTCTTCAAAAACCCTGGACTGAGCATTGGATCGATAGAGTACCGCGATCTCACTTCGTTTGTATCCCTGCCCAAAGTAATCCTCAATACGGTTGATGACGAACTCTGCTTCATCTCGCTCATTAAAAGCGGTATACAGCATGATAGGCTCACCAGGATCTCCCTCAGTCCAAAGTTTTTTTCCTAATCGAGAACTATTGTTTTTAATAATAGCGTTTGCGGCATTTAGGATATTGGCAGTTGAACGATAATTTTGCTCCAGTTTTACAATATGAGTTCCTTTGAAATCCTTCTCAAAAAGATGAAGATTCTCAACTCGCGCACCACGCCAACGATAAATAGATTGATCGTCATCCCCCACGACAAAGGGAGTCCCCTCAGTGCCCGCCACTAGCTTTAGCCATTGATACTGAATCGTGTTGGTGTCCTGAAACTCATCCACTAGCAGGTGATGAAATCGCGCACGATACTGTTCGAGAACGTCAGGCTTTTTCTTGAACAATTCTAGCGCGCGCAACAAAAGCTCACCGAAATCAACAACAGATGAATCTGCGCACATTTTCTCGTAATGCTTATAGCATTCGATCATCTGGCCACGCTTTAGGTCCCCATCATCATTAACCCGGTCCGGTCGGAGCCCCTCATCTTTTTGAGCGTTTATAAACCACTGTATTTCCCGGGGTATCCACTCATTTTCATCTAGTTCCAGCCTCTTTAGTAGGCGACGAATCATACGTAGTTGATCCTCCGAATCCATTATCTGAAACCCTTCTGCCAGATCTGCCTCGTGCCAGTGGATTCTCAGCAAACGGTGAGCCAAACCGTGAAATGTGCCGATCCAAAAGTGTCTCGTAGGAACCCCCAGAAGGGCTTCTATTCTTTGGCGCATTTCCGAGGCTGCTTTATTCGTGAACGTAACCGCAAGAAGCTGTTGCGGTGAAAGCCCCTCAACGCAAATAAGCCACGCAATACGATGTACGAGCACCCGGGTCTTGCCGCTGCCGGCTCCAGCAAGCACTAGTGTGGGACGCTTCGGAGCGGTTACCGCTTCTCTCTGCGCATCATTCAGTGGATCGACGATCGTGGTGACGTCCATGATGTAAGAAGGCCCTCTTGAGCCGGAAGAACTACTCAGGCCAAAAAGTAGGAATATAGTGATCAGCTAACAAGAAGGTAAAGAGCGCTATCAGATAACTGATTGAATATGCAAAGGTCTTCATGGCAATGTTTTCAGCCCTGCCGTACTTCAACCGAATTGCATAGTAGAGAAATCCTGCACCGAGAAGCAGCGCACCGAAAAAATAAAGAACTCCAGCCGCACCCGTCAGATAAGGGAGCAATGAGACAAGAAGCAGGAGAATCGTATAGTACAAAACGAAAGATTTTGTAACCTCCAAACCATGGGTAACCGGTAGCATTGGCACACCAGCTTTTGCATAGTCATCTCTACGCGCTACCGCCAGCGCCCAGAAATGCGGTGGCGTCCAGGTAAATATAATCAGGAAAAGTAGTAATGCGTATCCTGTGACGTCATTAGTTACAGCTGTCCAACCCAAAACTGGGGGCGAGGCTCCCGCGGCCCCACCAATAACAATGTTTTGAGGCGTCGCTCGCTTCAGGTACACGGTATAAACCACCGCATATCCGATGAGCGATAGAAAAGTCAGCATCGCCGTTAATAGATTCACCAACAGTGCCAGTATTGTTATCCCCACAAAGCCTAGGCATATCGCAAAGGTCAGGGCATCTTTTTCGTTAATCCGCCCTGTGGGTAAGGGTCGATCGCGCGTCCGCACCATCTCCGCATCCAGACGCTGATCTAGAATGTGGTTGACTGCGGCTCCAGATGCTGCCGAAAATCCGATGCCCAAACTGCCAAACAAGAGAATGTCCCAGGGCACCATGCCAGGCGCCGCGAGAAACATCCCTACGATCGCAGTAAAAACCAATAACTGCACCACCCTAGGTTTCGTGAGAGAGTAGTAGTCTCGCCAGCGGGCGATTACGGGCTCATTTATTGTGTCGAATTCTTTGGTAAGCATTTAAAACTGTCAGTAATAACAAGGCTGCCACCCCATTGTGGGCAACCGCAATAACTAGTGGAGCGCTGTAAAGCACAATACTCACACCTATAATCAGCTGTAACATGAGCGTCACGAGCAATACGACTCCATCCAGCCTGAATTGAATTCTCCTCGCCATCAGCCATCCTAGGAAACCTAAGATGGCTGTAGTCAAAATGGCGCCAAGTCTATGTGCGAAATGAATCGAGACGCGGGCTGGATTGTCTAGTACACCGCCTTCGTAGTCTACGCCCAGACCCCTCCAAATTACGAATCCCTCCTGGAAATCTGCCGTCGGCGGCCACCAACGCGTCTGACAAGTTGGAAAATCCGGGCAGGCCAGCGCAGCATAGTTGGCGCTCGTCCAACCACCCAGGGAAATCTGTAGCGTCAACACAATCACGGCGATGGGAGCCAGTAGTTTTAACAATGGTGCGGGTGTAATGCTCAATAAATCTTCACGGTGCCACTCGCCAAGCCAGAACAAAAGCCCCAATGTTGTCAGCCCCCCCAACAAATGAGCCACGACGATAACGGGCTTCAAAAGCAATGTTACCGTCCACATCCCTAGAAGCCCCTGCAAAACCACTACACCGAAAAGCACGGCAGGCATTCTCCTGGGCTGAGCCGGATCAGCCCTATTCAACCAGGCCAGTCCTGCCAGGAGCATGCATATCAACCCAAGTCCAGTCGCAAGGTAGCGATGGATCATCTCGCGCCACGCCTTTCCGACGTCTAGAGGTCGTTCAGGAAAGGCTGTGGCCGCGTCAGTCTGTTCAGACGCACTTCCGGGAACAACCAACTGCCCGTAGCAACCTGGCCAGTCAGGGCAACCGAGTCCTGCGTCCGTCAGCCGAACCCAGGCACCAACTATCACGACTAAGAAGGCGAGAAAAAGGCCAACACGTGCTAACCGAAGAAAATAGGTTTTCAAGTCAACCGACCTTAGAATTTATTCGAGGTGCTTTCTCACGGTGGGAACGGCTACGCTGCCGTGAGGAAAATTGTAACAGAACTAACCCGTTACCTGACCCCATTCGCATCCGCCTCACCATCACCACGACGCAAACTTCGAGTCAACTCGTCAACGGACACTTGCACAACGCTATCACCCGTCACAGCTGAGCGGGTCATTCCCCAGGCTTGACCAAATATCAATTCCACACTAATCGAAAGCGTTCCTCTACTCCGGTAGGCTTCCAGCCTCTCGCAGAAAGCGCGCCAACGGCGAGGACCAGTGAGCTGAGCCCGTCTTCCAAAGGCTACATTCGTAGCTCCGCATGCCCTTAGGTCAGACACGAGCTGCTCAAATTTTCCATAATCCACCTGCAGGCGATCTATATCCATTACGGGCTCTATTAAACCTGCTCTGGCCGCCAAATCACCTAGGTCATGCATATCAACGAAACCGTGAACATGCACCTTCTCGTCCACGGCGGCCCAAGCCTTGCGCACCTCTTGTAGAGTATCCGGTCCGACGGTTGTAAAGAGAGCTAGACCACCATCGGAAAGAACTCTCGAGACTTCACCAAGCACAGCCTGGGGATCGCACCAAGGTAGTAGGAGGTTTGCAAAAACCAAATCAATACTATTTTCTAGGAACGGAAGTTGCTCTGCGTTACCTATCACAGTGTGCGTTAAATTAAGATCTACGCAGCGTTTTTGCGTTTGTGCAGCCATTGGATGTGATAATTCGGCCGCTATGATCTGTGCTTCTGGATAGAGTGCTGCAAGTTCAGTAGTACCCTTACCAGTTGCCGAGCCAAGATCGAGTACACACCGGGGAGCTAACCTGAAAAATTTTAACCTCTCCAACATCCGGTCCCGCGCCTCCGTGTGCACGGTATCCGAATCATCAAAGGTGGTGCTAGCTTTTGCTAGGCGTTTTAGTGCAGCACACCTCTCTGGAAAACCAATTCTTAGGGCTGGATTGTTAGTCATGGATTGG
>JAZAGZ010000007.1:0-37338 GCA_036231525.1 Pseudomonadota bacterium
CACATGGAGATGACCATCGAAGACTTGGTGAATTATACGGAGCCGTTCAAACTCGGGCGGGAATGGATCTGGTCGCCAGACGATCAAATTATTCCCTGGAACTGCGTCAGTCTTGGTGGACGAGATGGTGAGCAGGATATCGATGAGATTAGGCGTATATTGAACCAACTATAGCTTCGTTAGTTCTGGTTCAGGCGAAAGGGTTTGAGTTTCCGGGTGGTTTATTAGATTCGTGGGTGACTGATGCGTATTTTGTTCTCGGCTGCGCTTGCGCTGGTTGTTGCCATATCAGCGATGGGCGGTTGCACGAGCAACGAGCCATCGGAAGCACTCGTCATCATAAAACAGGGCAACCGGCCGTTTGGCGGGGTGCTGGTCGGTGACCTGGCAGCACGGTCTTTCGCTTGTGATCATGGTTATGTCGATTGGCAAATTCCATCGAATAGCCGTGCGCTACCGCTGTTATTGGTTCATGCCAGTAGCAAGAAAACTTGGGAGACGACCTTTGACGGGGAACGAGATGGTTTTATACCGATCTTTCTCCGCCGTGGTTTCTCAGTCTATACCACTGATCTTCCTAGAACGGGCCAAGCAGGACAGGGTTGTGTCGCAAGTTCATACAATCCCGAGAATGAGTGGTCGATTCAGACTTCCTTCACGAATTGGCGTTACGGATTATGGCTACCCGGACAAACTCAACCGACATTTTATCCGGGTGTGCAGTTTCCAACGGATGATCCGGACGTACTAGATGAATTTTTTCGGGTTCAGACACCGGAGTACGATGGAGGTGAGAACGAGCGGGTAGAAACTGATGCCCTTGCGATTTTATTGGACGAAATTGGTCCGTCTACCGTGCTCACTCATTCGTCTACAGGTATTCGCGGTTGGATTACTGCTACAAAGACCAATAATGTGGCAGCCATCGTATCTTATGAACCTGGAGATTTCGTGTATCCAGAAGGTGAGCTACCATCACCTATTTCTATGGCGGGCGGTGGAGAGCAACTTCCTGGTCGCCAGATTCCGATGGAAGACTTTCTAAAGCTCACCCGGTTCCCAATTCAAATTGTCTGGGGTGATTACATCCCAAGAGAGATCGACCCGAGTCATGTTGGAGTTTTGGCGACATTGGATTTTCGGCGACGTAACGTACTCAAAGCACAACTAATGGTGGAGGCTATCAATCGCCACGGTGGTGATGCGCAGAACCTGGTGTTGCCTGACATTGGAATCTACGGTAACACCCATTTCCCGATGCTCGATCTCAATAACGTCCAGATAGCGGACCTACTATCAGAGTTTCTTACTGAAAAGGGGCTGGATCGGTTTTAGTAGGTTGATTCAATATATAACCTAACTAATTATTTAATTTAACATTTCTTTAATTTCAGTAGCAGTATTTTCTGTCAGAATCATGGACCCATAACTACTGAGGTCAACAGATGAGCCAGGCGGCTCACAAACAATCATTCTGCGTGGTTTCGGCCGGATTCTTGTTTACGGCTGACTGGGGTTCCATTCGGAATTGGAAATTTGTGCTACCCGCTGCGATTGTCGCCTTTTCTCTATTGATATTCTGTGCAACTGCCCTTTCCCAGGAGCCTCCAAGCACGAATACACCAACTGGTGGAATTTGGATGGTTCAACTTGGAAGCTTTGATGATGAGCAAAATGCCCTGTGGCTTGCAGAGCGCTTGGAAACGTTTGGTTTCACCGCTCAGATATCTGCTTATGCCACCAACGGTCGAACAATATTCAGAGTCCGAGTGGGTCCTGCATTAAATCGCGAGAATGCTGTAGCTATTGCAGAGTTTTTGACCACGAATGGGTTTGCCCAAACCTGGGTATTGAGTGAACCAGAGCGGGTCGCGGAGCTAGAGTCTGGAGCTTTTGAATTCAATGCTGCTCAGAGCTTACCGACTACGGAAGCGGACGTTGAAGCGGACATCACACCCAGCACCAGTTCTGCCCCGGAGCCTTCTGCCCCCCCTGAATCCCAGGTATTTCTTGAAGAAAAAGTGCTCCGAATTTATCGGACTAACGCGCCACCGGTACTCGATGGCGTACTTGATGATGTTGCCTGGTCACAGGCGGCAATGATAGACGACATGCATCAATACGATCCCATGGATCATGGAGAACCTAGCGAGCGTACAGTTATCTATCTCACCTACGATGATGACAATCTCTACGTCGCTGCATTTATGTGGGACAGTGAACCGGATCAGATCAGGGCCAGGGAGATGATACAGGATCAGGATCTTAGGTTTGATGACGCGATTGCCATCTATCTAGACTCCTTTAACAACAAACGAACCGCTTATCATTTTCAGGTCAACCCTAATGGTAGCCGTGACGATGCCGTATTCGAGACTCCAACAGAGATGAATACGGATTGGAATGGTGTATGGCACGCTGAAGCGCGCATCAACGAAGAGGGATGGGTGGCTGAGTTCTCCATTCCGTTCAAGACATTGAATTTTGATCCAAACAATTCCGAGTGGGGGTTCAATATTGAGCGGAACATTGCACGAAAACTGGAGGAAATTGCCTGGGTATCCTATAACCGAGAGGTGAACCCCGGTACAAGCGGTCTGATTACCGGGCTGACTGGGTTGCAGCAGGGTATGGGGCTGGACATCGTACCGTCCATTGTTACAAACCAATCCAAGAACTTTGAAACCGGTATAAGTGATACAGGGGCTGAGCCATCCTTGGATGTGTTCTACAATTTCACGCCGTCATTGACGGGCGTGTTGACTTTAAACACCGATTTTTCTGCAACCGAAGTGGACGATCGGCAGATTAACCTTACTCGATTCTCGCTATTCTATCCGGAGAAGCGGGACTTCTTTTTACAGGACGTAGATATCTTTTCTTTCGGAGGCCTGGAACGGAATGGAATTCCATTCTTTTCACGCCGAATTGGGTTGAGTGATAGTGGTCAACCGGTGGATCTTGAGGTAGGGGCAAAGCTGACCGGACGGGTAGGTCGTTGGAATGTGGGTGTCATGGATATCAGACAGGGTGAGTTCCAGGACGTTGACAGCAGCAATCTCTTCGTTGGCCGAATCGCTGCTAATGTACTTGAGGAATCAAGCATTGGCATGATTATTACTGAAGGCGATCCCCAGAGTAACTTAGATAACTCCCTGATTGGGATGGATTTTCGCTACCGGAACACAGATCTACCAGGGGGGAAGACGCTGGAAGGCGAATTCTGGTACCAGCAGAGCGATACCGAAGGAGTGGAGACCGACCAGGATGCCTGGGGTATGCGGATCTCATCGCCGAACAGTGAAGGGTTTCATGGAGAGCTTGCGTACGACACTTTTCAGGCGAACTTCAATCCTGCTTTAGGATTCGTTAACCGAGTAGATATCGAGCGATTCGATTCGTGGCTTGGTTACAGTTACCGTCCCGATAACCATCGCTGGATACGCTCGCTCGATACGGGCTTGAGCCTTGAGAACGTCAATAAGCTTTCTAGTGGCCTGGAAAGCCGTGGACTGTTCTTTGAGCTCTTTGATCTGGAAATGAATAGTGGCGACGGGTTCGGTGTATCGTTTGAGAAAGATCGTGAAGTCCTGTTGGAGGATTTCGAGATTGCAGATGGCGTAGTGATCCCTACCGGTGACTACGAGTACGATGGCGTATCGTTTGAGCTGAGTGCTTCCAATGATCGTGTATTAGGGGCGGATCTTGAGGTGGATGCTGGTGACTTTTTTGATGGTGAGATTATGTCGGCTGCGGCAGGGCTTGCGTGGAGACCTAACCGAAGTTTCTTTCTTGGCTTGGGTTATGAATACAACGATGTTGAACTACCAGGTGGTGATTTTGTTACCCGACTAATCCAGATCGACGCAAACTATGCTTTTAATGCCCGGTGGTCCTGGGTGAACCTTATTCAGTACGACAACGAGTCGGGATCGGTTGGTGTAAATAGTCGGTTGCGGTGGAACCCGCGAGAGGGGCAGGACCTTTACGTCGTGTTAAATCATGGCTTTGATGCGGTAGGCTTTTTTTCTGGTCTCCACTCAAGTGTTTCCCAGTTCTCAGTTAAGTACACCCATATGTTCCGTTTCTAACGGACACGCAAGGCCCTTATTAGCTACTGTTCAATACGTAATTCCATACGCAGAAGCCGACGGGTGCAAACTTGATTGAGTGTCGGATCTGCCAGGTTCACAGGTATACAGCGCATCGGATACCGATGATTGTCGCGACTTGGTTCTGGCAGTAGACTGACTGGGTAGAAAAGACAAACTGTATGTTCTCTTTTGGTATGTTAGTGGGAGAGGAAGCGGTGAGAGGAGATGCTATGAGAAATTTTAATTTCGTTGTCAACGTAATTTTTGTACAGCTATTAAGTTTCGTAGTGGCAGCACAAACGAGTTCGGATTGGCCAACATTTGGAGGTCAACCAGGTGGTGGACAGTACTCCTCGCTTGAACAGGTAAATGTAGAAAATGTTGATCAGCTAGAGGTGGCCTGGATACATCATTCTGGGGATTCGTCGTGGCTTGAGGTTACCCCTATTCATGCCAATAACATGCTGTACTACTGCTCACCAATGAACCGGGTCATCGCTTTGGATCCGGTAACAGGAGAGGAAAAGTGGCGTTTTGATCCTCATGCCGATGAAGGAGGTCTTGGTTTAGTTGATGAGCCTCGTCGGAGTGTACGCTGTCGCAGTGTAGCGTATTGGGAGGCGGAGACGCCGGACCCTGGTGTGGAGTGCGAGAAACGTATTTACAAAGGTGATATTGATGGACACCTTTTTGCAATAGACGCGGATACAGGGGCATCTTGTTCAGATTTCGGGGCGGATAAAGGTCATAGTGGTTTTGCGAGCCACTGGGATTATGAAGGTAACGGGGTTGGGCCTCGGCACACTACATCAGGACCTATCGTAGTTGGAGACATCGTCATTTCAGCTGTGGGTGTTGAGGATAGTCCAGTCAATGCGAGCGATGGTTTTGTACGCGGCTTTGATGTACGAACTGGTGAACTCGTTTGGGAGTTCAACCCCATTCCTCCGGAGCGCGTCAACGAGACTGGAGCTGCGAATGTCTGGTCGACACTTAGCGCGGACGTTGAGCGTAGACTGGTGTTTCTACCTACCACTAGCCCATCTTCGGATTTTTATGGCGGACCTCGTCTGTTTCCAATTCCTTATGGGACGGCGACCATTGCATTATCTGCAGAGACTGGTGAGGTTGCGTGGTACTACCAGATTGTTCATCACGACATCTACGATTACGACCTGCCCGGGCACCCTTTGGCAGTTACCATTACAAAAGACGGACAGTCGCGCGATGTTGCGATCCAACAGACGAAGGCAGGGTTCATTTTTGCGTTCGACCTGGATACTGGAGAGTCCATTTTTCCTATAGAGGAACGTCCTGTTCCACAGTCTGATGTTCCGGGAGAAGTCACGTTTCCAACGCAACCTTTTCCAGTGTTGCCGGAACCATTTACTTTGACAACACTCACCCGGGACGACATGTATGGATTAACACCACTTGATCGTCGTTGGTGTCAGAATCGCTTTGATGAGCTTCGTTACGAGGGAATGTTCACACCCCCCAGCATAGAAGGTACTTTGCACTTTCCGGGGTTTGCCGGGGGTGGTAATTGGGGTGGCGCATCCTTCGATCCCAACTCAAACCTTCTCATTATTAAATCATTGACGATGGGGACCGTGCACCATCTGATCCCAAACCCTGGTGGCGAAATTACGCTTTTGCCAGATCCCGGTGCCCAGGCAGTTCCTGGTGCTGCTAGCCAGGGTGGTTTAGGCGATCCAATGCCCGGCACACCGTACCGCACCGCAAACGGGAATTTCTTGTCTCCACTAGGTGTTCCTTGCACCCCACCTCCGTGGGGCACGCTCACCGCTGTTGATATGGACTCTGGCGCCGTTCAGTGGCAAATCCCATTCGGCAAAGTGCGGCGTTATGGTATTACGTTCCCTGATTTTCTGGAGTGGGGCACTTCCATTATTGGCGGCCCGATCACCACTGCTGGCGGGCTGGTTTTTATGGCCGCGTCCATGGATAAGCAAATGCGTGCTCTAGATGTGCGAACTGGCGAGGAGTTATGGCAGGCAGAGTTGCCCTATGCGGGAATGGCCGTCCCCATGAGTTATATGGCTGACGGTAAGCAGTACGTAGTTATCGCTGCCGGTGGTAATCGGCGAACGTTTACGGAAGAAGGAGACGCCATTGTTGCGTTTGCTTTGCCCGATGAAAATTAAACCGAAATTCAGTCGAAGTGTCTTGTGGCTGAGTTGTACGATCATCGGCTTGGCTGGTTGTGGAGATGACCAAGGAGGGGAAGTCCAACTACCTGTAATGCCGCTGGTACAGACCGCACAGCTGGATGCAGATGTGCTGATTGTCGGTGCAGGACTCGCCGGACTGTCGGCGGCTATCGATGCGGCTAGCGGTGGTGCGCGGGTCTTGGTTGTCGATATGAACTCGGTCTTCGGGGGGCACGGCATACAATCTGGCGGAGTCGCCATCGTTGGTTCGCCCATGCAGGAAGAGATGGGATTTACGGATACTCCGGATCAGGCCTACACGGATTGGATGGACTGGACCATTGATGGCCATCCAGAGTGGACTCGATTCTATGTAGAGCATTCTCGTGAAATGATCTATGACTGGGTGACTGGTTTTGGAGTGCGTTTTGATAGGGTACGGCCAAGTCACGGTAACAGTATTCCTCGTTTTCACATGACATACCGCAGGGGTTTGAACCTTACTCGGCCACTGTATCTTGAGGCACTAAGGTATTCGAACATTACGTTTCGATTCAATCTTGTAGCCGAACACTTAATTAAGGATGGTGACCGCGTTATTGGTGCACAGGGCACGGATTGGAGAGCCGGAGAACTTTTCGAGCTGCGAGCCGAGAAAATCATCCTTGCAACGGGAGGGTTCCAAAGCAATATTAGTATGGTGAAGGACAACTGGCGCCAGGACCTACCGGTTCCCAGAGACGTCTATAGCATGTCGGGACATAATTCTCGTGGTAGCGGTCACCGCATGGCTGTGGAGGCCGGTGCTGCGCTTGTTAATTTAGACCGACAGTACAACGGATACACGATTCTTCCGGATGTCCTTGGGCTTGATCCGAGCCGTGGCATTACGGGAGGTAATGCGCGGGCTATATGGGTTAACTCTGAAGGCCGACGTTTTGTTACAGAGCGAGGCATCGATCGGTACGTGTTTGATGCTGTGATGGAGCAGCAGCCAGAGGGACACTGGGCGATCTTTGACGATGATGATAAAGGCGGATTCCGAATGGGGGGGCCTCATTTCGTATCAGCCGATGAGGTTGATACAGAGAAAGTGCAGAGATTTGGTGTCGATAATGAGGCTGTTACTCAGAAGTCTGAGTCCATCGAGGTATTGGCTGAACTCATCGGCATCTCTCCAGAAGCATTAGTTGAAACGGTCCGGCAATACAACCAGTTAGTGCTGAACGGGGAGAGCACTGATGTTGATGGATTGCTTCCAGAGGATCCACCTCCGCGTTTCACCATCGATACACCACCGTATTACGCAACTAAGCTTTATCCGATGGCTAACAAAAGTGCAGGGGGTATTTCCATTGATCTTAAAACGCACGCGTTAGATATGGACGGTAATCCCGTACCAGGTCTTTATGCGGCTGGCGAGGTTACGGGCTCCGCTGGTATGAACGGACTTAATGGCCTGGATGGTATGTTTACCGGGCCATCCATACTCACCGGCCGTGTTGCTGGAAAAACTGTTGTGGCTGAGCTTGCTTCGACTGCCGGCTGGATACCTGATGCGTTTACTCGCGAGGTGGGGTCTCTGACACAGATCGAGGAGGATGCGCTGGTAAACGATTGGGCTCCAACTCTCGGAGAAGAAGAACTTAGCGCAATGTTAGCGGTGTCGCGCGATGGGTACTGGCACTTCGAGAGGGTCCACCACCTTGTGCTTGAGCGTGGTTACGACTGTGCTAACTGCCATTCGGCGCAGATTGCTCCATTCTATGCCGCGACGTCCCGCGCCGATAAGGCTGCTCAGGCACAGGTTTGCGATACCTGTCATTTAGCCCCCCAGGGAACCCTTGAGGGTATGGAGGAGGCTAGGACACCTTGATGTTATATACATAACTGTGGCTTGGAGAGAGCTACCGCGCTATGCTCAGGTGTAAGAATCGAAGGAAACCGATCAAATGAGAAGTCGGCTCCGATACTTCATAGTGGTCCTGATGGCCACGGCATTCCTTTCGTCGTGCTCTGAATTAGCACCCCCGGCCGACGAGTTGAGTCCCTCTATCCCTAGAACAGCAACAGGCGAACCGAGTTTGGACGGAATTTGGCAGGCGCTTACCGAAGCAAATTGGGATGTACGGCCGCATGCGGCGGGGCCTGCTCTCTTATCTGAACTGGGTACGTTCAGTGCAATTCGGCCTGGGTTGGGGATCGTTGAGAGCGGTGAGATTCCTTACCAGGCGTGGGCAGCTGAAAAACAGCAAGAAAATTTCGCCAACCGACTTGAGCTAGACCCAGAAGGGAAGTGTTTTTTGCCTGGGGTACCACGCGCCACATATATGCCTTATCCGCTTCAGATCTTGCAGACATCACAATACGTCATGGTTGCTTATCAGTTTGCAAACGCTGTACGTACTATTCACATGGAGGATCCTGGTCCGAGCCCCTCTGAGAGTTGGATGGGTTGGTCGGTAGGGCGTTGGGAAGGCGATACTTTGGTCGTTGATGTTTCAAGCCACAATGACCAGACTTGGTTTGACCGGGCCGGCAATTTTCATAGTGATGCTTTACACGTCGTTGAGCGTTATACCTTAATGGGTCCAGATCATTTGTTGTACGAGGCGACAATTGATGATCCGAATGTGTTTACTGAGTCCTGGAACATTAGTCTGCCACTCTATCGTCGTGTGGAAGAGAATGTTGAGCTCATGGAGTTCAAATGTGTTGAGTTTGTGGAGGAAAAGCTTTACGGGCATCTACGTAAGGATCCCTCAGATGATGTGGAAGTTAATGTAGTGGGTGTTGATCCTGATTGAGGAGAAGCTTTGCGGCATCTACACAAGTAGCCCGAGGAATAACTAAGGTGATCTGGAGATTTCCGATGCGCCATCAACTAGTCGCTTTATTTTTTATTTTCTTTGTCAGTGCTGGTTCACTGATCTCTACCGTATCTGTGGGGCAAGTATCATCAGAGGCTGCTTATATGCCACCGCGTACACCGGAGGGTCAACCAGACCTACAAGGCATCTGGTCGAATGCGGTTCTCACACCTCTTGAGAGACCAGATCAGTTTGCAGATCAAGCATTTCTTACTGAGGAGGAGGCGGTTGCTTACGAGGCACAGAGAAATGATGAAACATTCAGAGGCACCCGGGACTTGGATGCTGCCACAGATGTTGCTTATGCCTACAACGACTTCTGGTGGGATCAGGGATCGACGATTGCGTCAACGCGTCGAACCTCACTAGTCATCGATCCGCCAGATGGGCGTATTCCGCCGCTAACAACGGAAGGCGAGAAACGCCGTAACGCCCGTGATGAATATAGGAGACTGCATCCGGCTGATGGCCCTGAGGATCGCTTGCTGCGGGAGCGCTGTATCGTATGGTCAGGTGGCGGGGATCTGGGCGCTGGCCCGCCAATGCTACCGTCCGCTTACAACAATAACTTTCAACTGGTGCAGACGGCTGACCATGTTCTCATTCTAAAGGAGATGATTCACGAGACACGGGTCATTCCATTGGATGGAAGACCGCATTTACCCGGCAGCGTGCGCCAGTGGTTAGGTAACTCGCGTGGCCACTGGGAAGGTGACACTCTGGTGGTTGAGACAAGGAATTTCACTCACAAGACGCACTTTCAGAGTACTAGCGAACACATGCGATTGACAGAACGTTTTACTCGCCTGGCAGACGATGTTCTGATGTATGAGTTTACGGTTGAAGATCCTGTAATGTTGACTCGACCATGGACCGCGCAGATTCCTACCATGAAGCTTGACGGTTTGATTTATGAGTACGCCTGTCATGAAGCTAACCGCGGTATGGTAGGTTTGTTGGGCGGAGCTCGTGCCGAGGAACGGGCCGCTCGAGAGGCAGCAAACGAATAAAAGGGAGGGACACTTGATGCGAATACTACTTATAGTTCTCAGTGCCCATATTATGTTTTTTACATCTATTCAGCTCAGGGCTCATCACTCATTTGTTGCAGAATTCGATCCCACTCAGCCCATACAGTTACGCGGGATACTTACTGAGGTAGAGCTCATCAATCCACATTCGTGGTTTCATATTGATGTAACAGGCCCTGATGGTTTGGTTGTCAGTTGGGCCGTTGAAGCAGGAACTCCGAACACGCTTTTTAGGAAGGGGATCACAAGAGATACTCTACCTGTCGGTGTAGAAATTCTAGTTGATGGTTATCGCGCCAAAGATGGCACGAATACGGCCAGCGGTCGGGATATTACTTTCCCTGATGGCCGGGAAGTCTACTTAGAGGGATCCGCCCCACCTGCCCAGGACGCGACGAGCATTCCTTAGAGGTACAGATCTTTAACCTGCTGCAGAGCCCCACGGGCACGAGTGCCCGTGTTTTGAGTAGTTAGAGCTATCTTTACATCAAGGAAGAGCAGAGAAAGGAACTGCTCCGATCGTGCTTTCTTGATGACTTGCAATACGAACTAATCCAACAGTATTCGTGCTGCTCTGGTGGATCACCAGATCCCCATTGGGTGTTCCTCTCATGTTTCGGATGACGCCAATTCCGGAGGGAATAGCCCAACTCTGAAATTCCTCAGTCTTCGGGTCGAATCGGACCAGTGCGTCTGGGCGCTGATGTGATTCATTAAACCAGACGATGTCATTAACAGTTTCTATAGCATATGGATGGGACGTGGGCCCGCTAGGTGCCATCCACTCCTTGATTTCACCGGTTTCTGGGTTAAGACGTCCTATGTAGCCGCGTCCAGAATCCACATACCAGATCATGTCATCACTGCTAATCGACAGTCGGCGGATGTAATGATTCCCTGGATGCGAGGCTGGATCCGGGTTAGGCGTATCAAACTCCTGGATTTCCCATGAGTCAGGATCAACGCGCGCTATTTTAGGGGCGCCCCGATAGGCGATCCAAATCATACCTTTAGAGTCTTCCTCAATACCGTATGGTCGCGCACCTTCAGTTGGTGTCGGCGCCAGTCGGATATCGCCTGTGTCTGGTACAAGGCGGCCGATCATATGGCTGTTTTGGAGGGTGAACCAAAGGTCTCCGTTTCGCGTGAATATGGGTGTGTGCGGGTCCCGTGCAGCCGGATCAGGCATTGGGTAAACCGTGAGTTCGCACGTGTCTGGGTCGACCATCCCAACGGTACCGTTGTGATTACCCGTGTACCAAATGTTACCGGACACGTCATTAATAATGCTGTGAGGATACGTTCCCGTTTCAAGTGGGCATTCTTTCATTTCGCCAGTTTCGGGGTTGAGTCGTCCGACGATGTCGCCGAACATCCCTGCCCACCAGATCATGCCATCCGGGGTCATGAGAGGATCGCGAGGTCGTTGACCGAGTGTAGGTACGGCCCATTCCATGAAGGTTATTTTGGTGTCGCCAGCTATTAAGGTTGGGTGGCGGTTATTCTTTTGTGGAAAGTTTGTACCAAGGTATTGAGTTATGCCCGATGCTAACGGATCTGGCAGATCGATCATCTTACCGATGAGATTGCCCCACTGCTCGTGGGTATATCCTGTCGAACCGGCGATTAAAGTAGTGTCATGACACCTAACACAGGAGGCTTGGACCAACTCCTTACCTTCTCCATCAGGTAATTCCATCCCCTGGGCTTTCGCTAGTGCTGGAAGGCTCATGGTTAATAAGGTGGCAATCAGAAGACGTTTCAATACATGGTACATAGTTGTTTCCTCAACTCGCATGCCCGTTCTGGGTCAGAATATTCTTCGTGGTGCCAATCTTATCTTGCGGAGATGGGGTGAGCCAAGTGTCAGTTTTGGATAAGGATAGTTGAAATTGTCGCCGAATTTTTATAACAGTATGTTTTTAATCGGTATTGTAGGATCTTCTGCGTAGTAGTATTAAAACTAGTATCGGAGGTTTCTTCGTTCGTAGGGAGAATGTCAGTAGAATTAGCATGAAAATTGTTTGAGGGTATGCCCATGAAATATGTGACAACTACAGTAGCGAGCGTCATGTTTGCCTCATCTGTTTTTGGCCACCACAGTGATGCTGATCTAGACATGAACACGTTGGTGACGATTGAGGGTACGGTTGCTGAGTTTCATTGGCGGAATCCACACGTTTACTTTGTGGTTGAGACCAGGGATGAAAGTGGCGCATCAGTCGAGTGGGCACTGCAAATGGGTTCAACTGTCACCGTTTCGCGTATGGGTTGGACACGCGATTCTTTATCAATTGGTGATCGAGTTACCGTGCAGACGCGTCCCGCACGTAATGGGCGGCCGTATGGTCTATTGGACTCAATTGAGAAGCAATCAGGCAGTCCTTTGCCAACGTCATTCAACAGAGATACTGGAGAACCACTTCTGACAAAGCCGGAAGGAACAGTGAGTTCATCAACTTTGGAAGGCAAGTGGATGGCGGATACATCAAAACTCGTAAATTACCCGGGTGGGTTTGATGGTTTTTTTAGAGCCAACCTTAACCTGACTGAGAAAGGTGAAGCTGCTCAGGCGATATTTGATGAACGCTCCGATGAGAATCCTGCGTTGAATTGCATAGGACGACCTACGCCATCCATGATTATTACCACAAACCTTTATCCTCTTGAGATCCGTATAAACGAAGACGAAGAGACTGTCGTAATACGAAGTGAGTATTTTGACGATGAACGTATTGTGTATATGGATGGCCGAGAACATCCGGAGACTACTGAGCGAACGCATGCAGGTCACTCAATTGGCTGGTGGGAAGATGATGTTCTTGTTGTAGATACGCGGCACTTGGCTGACCATCGGTCGCCCTACCAGACCGGGGTTCCCTCGGGTGCTCAGAAACATGTAGTTGAACGCTACCGTTTGACCGAGGATGGAACCCGTATCGTTGTTGAGTTTATGCTTGAGGATCCTGAGTACCTTGTGGAGCCAATGAGTCATAGCAGGGAGTTGATTTATTCCCCACATATGGAGATGTCCCCATTTGATTGTGACTCTGGGGCGGCGAGACGATTTGTAACTGAATAGATCAGCGGAGAAATTCATGCCTGTCTGTTCCTATACGCGGAGAGACTTTATTGCGGGTGGCGCAGCTGTTGGGAGTTGCTTTTCTTTTGGACGTGTTCTAGCCCAGTCTTCAGATCCGGCTGATCTGACCATTGAAGAAGCGTCTAGACTTATCCGTGCAAGATCTCTTTCACCCACCGAGTTGGTACGTGCTTATTTAGATAGGATCGGGCGTTTGGATCCGCGGTTGAACGCCTTTATTACCGTCACGGAGGAGCTAGCTTACGAACAAGCGAGAGAACGAGAATCCGAGCTTGATAGAGGGTTGTGGCGGGGACCTCTACACGGTATCCCAATCGCGTTAAAGGACAATATTGATACTGCTGGAATTCTAACGACGGCGGGGAGCGCGCTCTTTGCAGAACGTATTCCCAGCGAGGATGCGGAGGTTGTTCTTCGTTTGAAAGAGGCGGGTGCCGTGTTGCTCGGCAAACTCAATATGCATGAGTTTGCTTATGGTGCCACCTCTGGCGTTTCTCACTATGGTTCCGTACACAATCCTTGGAATCTCGATCGCATCCCGGGCGGTTCTTCCGGTGGTTCTGCTGCCGCGGTCTCTTCGCGTTTGTGCGCAGCTGCGCTGGGTACGGACACGGGTGGATCCATTCGGCAACCAGCGGCGTATTGTGGAATCGTTGGGTTAAAGCCAACCTACGGACTTGTGAGTATACGCGGCATCATTCCCTTGGCGGTTTCTCAGGATCATGTTGGGCCAATGTGCCGGACTGTTGCAGATACTGCGTTGATGTTACAGGCCCTTGCGGGTTACGACCCTGGCGATTTAGCAAGCATCAGAGCAGACGTGCCAGACTATGTGAGCGCTTTGTACCGCAGGACGTCTGAATTTCGGATTGGTGTAGCGCGATCGTTTTTCTTTGAGGGTTTGGACGAGGATATAGAGGAAGTCTCGGATCGAGCATTGGCAATTTTGAGTGACCTGACGGCAACAGTCCAAGATGTGGAATTGCCAATGCCCACAGTCCGCGTCGTACCGGCCGAGCCCTATGCGTATCATGCCGAGTACCTCGAACAACAAGAGACCCGCGCGCTATACCAGCCCCGTGTGCTCAGTAGACTCTTAACGGGAGCCGATATTCCTGCGACGACTTATCTTGAGGCCCGCAATGAGCTTACCCGTGTTCAGCGAGAGATAGAAACCGTTTTCTCGGAGGTGGACTTGCTTATTACCCCGACGTCTCCCTTGCTGCCTGCCACGATCGAAGAGGGGCAGAACCCACCTGACGTCATCGCCTCTTCTTTGAGAAATACTTCTCCATTCGATGCATATGGAATTCCCACAATCTCAGTTCCTTGCGGATTCAGCCAAGACGGGTTACCCATTGGTATCCAGATCAGCGGGCCACATCTGGGTGAATCAGCGGTTTTTGCACTGGCGCACGCTTACGAACAGGCGACAGACTGGCATAACCAGCAACCGTCTCTAGCGTAGAACACCCAAGCGAGTAGTGTGTGTCCCCCACAAAGGTGGAGTTATTCGCCCACGAATACGTAGCCGTCGAGCTGTAGGTTGATCAGTGTAGTGAGTGCCCAAAGGTCTAGCTGAATTTCAGGCATGATCGTTTCGGGATCAATGTTTCGCCCGAGTACAGCTTGCCCACACACATGGAATTTCACACCAGCTGTCGCAAGGTTTTGGATCAGTGCAATATTTGGGTTGTCATGACCATCGTTGCGCGCTTTGAAGGTTTCATTGTTGAGTATGATTTCAGTGGCGCCTCGGTGTAGGACGACAGCAACCTCGCGTTGTTCTGCGGGCACGCCGTATTTGGCAAGAGTATTAACATACCGAGCCGTTCCAGCCAGCCCAGGATTTACAGCATCGATTTCCGAGGCCGCGGTGGTGATGTCGATTACAACCTTATGTGCGACAGTGGGATCAGGCAGTTGGTGCGCGTCGGGTACATCTCTTGCAGGTTCGAAATTCGGTATTGGTAGGGTGTCTGTGATCTGGGCCAGAGTTGAACCCATGATTCCTATTGAGGTAGCTGCAATCATTAATAGTATTTTCATGATGTTCTCCTAAAGCTCAAGCAAGAAACGATTAACCATCCAATCTAAACAAAGGTCGTAGTCGTGTGCCCAGAGCGCTACCTGCGAATGCGGCAAACAACCACACCCAGCCATGTGCACTGGAAGATGCGACTCCACTGAAGTAGGCGCCTATATTGCAGCCGTACGCAATGCGTGCCCCATAGCCCAACAATAATCCACCTACAATGGCGGCAAATAGCGATCGCGCAGGTACTCGCCAAACCGGTGCGAATCGACCAGCCAGCCCCGCCGCGATTAGGGCGCCCAGGATGATGCCAAAGTTCATGACCGACGTGATGTCTCCAAAGACGCTTGCTTCTAAGGTGGCCGCCGCCGCCGGTGACTGCCAGTAAGCCCAGGATGCTACATCCAGACCTGCGATAGCGGCTGCTTTGGAACCCCAGAGAGCAAATCCCGACGTGACACCCCAAGGACGTCCTGCTAAGGCAAGCGTTGCAATATTGACTGCAGCTAAGCCGAGTGCACCGGCTACCAGCGGCCATGGTCCACGCAACCAGGCTTGTCTTGGCGCACGGGTGCCGAGGCCCAAAAGGCTTCCGTAACGTCGGCGTTCCATGATTGCAGAGCCTGCCCAGGCCAACGCCAATAACCCTATCGTCACAACCATTGCTCCGGCCGTCCCGATTTCAACCTGTAATGAAATTGGCCCTACCCCCGGCATGAGATCCCAGGTAGGTCGGTGGAAAGCACCCAGTGCTGAACCAGCGATGAAAGCGCTCAGAGTCACAACCATGCGTGTGCTACCCCCACCCACCGTAAAAAGTGTTCCGGAGGCACAACCGCCACCCATCTGCATGCCAAGGCCGAATAGGAACGCGCCCACCAAAACTGAGACACCCAGCGGTCTGACCGCACCATGAAGCTCTGTGCCCCACAGCTGTCCATCAGCAAGTAAGGGCAGGAATACTAGAGTCGTCACGGCCAACATCAGGAGTTGTGCTCGCAGTCCTGCGCCGCGTCCGGTTATTACAACTTCACGCCACGCGGACGTAAACCCAAAGGCCGCATGGTACAAGACTAAGCCGGCACTGAGGCCAACCAAAAATAGCGCCCCTTGCCGCCAACCGAAAGTTTGCGCTAAATAGATAAGACCTATGAAACTCAGTGTAGTTCCGACGGTGATTGTGCGTAGATTCATGACTGAAAATGTCTATATTCTTAGTACTGGAAGTGTAAGGCTTTGCCGCCTACCTGGTTGGAACTTCTTGTTATGAGAATAGGGTAATTAGTGCTTGATAGATTGAAAGTCTCCACAGTTACTGCTCCAGAACCTCATCGCCAGATAAGACCTGAGGCGTATTACCTTACTTGATAAAACAGGTGTTTGTATAACCCACCAAAGTCTCGTATAAAGGCTTTTAGTCTTTATTGTTGGGGTTTGTCTAGAAGCCGCGACTGTTGGGGGTTTTCCAGATTTCTTTAACCTATTGAACGCATAATTCAACTTAGTATGCAGTGTGTAACGTACCAGAGGTCATCCAATGAATAATGTTCATGCAAAGCGATTATTGAGATCAGTTTATCTGGGAACGTGTTTTTTTGGGGCATCATCCCTGCTGGCCCAGACTGATTCAGTAGTCCAAATCATTCAGACTAATTTTGCTGGAAGTAATGCGCATGTCATTGATCCAAGCACCAATGAAGTGGTAGACATTATTGAAGGAGTGCCAAAAGCGCATGCAGTAGTTAACCACCCGGATGGAACGTACTTCTATTTTGCAAACGAACATGATGAGACGATCGACGTAGTTGATATCACAACGCTTGAAGTGGTTGAGCGTATTCCTTTGGTGGATCGCCCGAACAAGCTCGTAATTAATAAGGCATCGCTCAAGCTCTATGTTGGTATTCGTGATGCTCCTTTTGTGCAAGTTATAGATTTGGCTTCCCATGAGGTTATTAAAACTATCCCTGTAGCTTTCGGGGTACACAATGTCTATGTAACGGCAGATAGTAAGTATGTGGTCGCAGGGCTTGGTGCGGTACCTGCTACGGTTGATGAGCATACTATTCAAGTGATTGATGCCGATATTGACGAAGTTGTTTGGGGAGTTGCACTAGATGGCCACCGTGTACGTCCCATGGCCATTGAATCCAACGCGGACGGTTCAGCAAACCGTATATTTGCACAGGCGACTAGACTGAACGGCTTTTTCGTGGTGGATTGGGATCAACGTGAAGCCGTCGATTTCATTAGTCCGCCTCCCTTGCACGTCTCACAGCAGAATTTTGACGGGATTCAGGACGGAACAGGACATGGTCTGCTTGTACTTCCCGATCAGTCCGCGCTTTGGTATGCCAGTCGGTTAGATAGCCGTGTTTATACATGGTCCTTACCTGACCTTGAGTTTCGCGGTGGTATAGAGGTTGGACCATCTCCGCAGTGGCTCACTGCAACACCTGACAGTGAAACACTCTATGTCAGTCTCGTGGGATCTATGGAGACCGTTGCTTTAGATACTAAAACACAAGAGATCATTGCGCGGATTCCGGTTGGTTTTGGGCCTAAGCGAAACTCCACTCATATCTTGCCGGCTGAGACAGGAAGATGAATGGGGTAATGAGGGAGCGCAGGAGCGCCTGTCGTGTAGCCCTGTATGGCTTAGCAGTACTTCAGATAGTAGTGCTCAGCGGGTGTACGGAGGCGCAGACGGAGCTCAACTTCGAGTTTTATCGCGAAAACGTGGAGCCGATATTTGTCCAGTCACGCGGGGATTTTTTGCCCCCCGATCCCGGGGATCCAGCCTGTGTTATGTGCCACACCTGGCAGACCAATACGCCGCTAATGTTAGAGTCGCTTGAGGTAGGAGATGATGGTAGCGCGCATTGGACTGAAGCCCAGTCACGGCAAAACTTTGAAGTGGTCTCACGTCTAGTAGTGCCTGGAGATCCCCAGAACAGTCGACTGTTGCGGGCTCCGCTCAGTGCTCAGGCGGGTGGTAGTGCTTTACACACGGGGGGTAAGTTTTGGGATTCTCAAAATGACTCAGAGTGGCAAGTGCTGGCTGAGTGGGTGCGGACTGGCACGGCTTTGGAGTCGACCGAATCGATTCCTGATGTTGACTTTGAATTTTTCCAGGCCTGTGTACAACCGATTTTTTTCCAGGTCATACCAGGCGGTCTCGCATGCGCAAATTGTCATAGCGTTGGTTCTGCCGGAGGTGGTGGGATTGAGTTTACACAGATAGATCCGGAAGAGTCATGGAGTGCAGTAAGCCGCTTTGTCGAGCCGGGATGGCCAACCCAAAGCCGTTTATTGATGCATCCTTTACATCCTGACGGTGGTGGCGATTACGTACACAATGGAGTTCGTAGATGGCTTTCCCAGGATGATCCTGAGTGGCAAATGCTTGCTGCTTGGATAAGTGGAGACCGAACTGGTACCGATTGTAGGCCCTGACCTGCGGTAGCTATTTTAGATGGGGGGGGCTGGCCCGCCCCCCTCAACTTATGAGACTAATTAGTTGTTCTTGGTGTGAGGCCTGTAAAGAGCAGCCTCTGGAATCCGGCGCCGGTTGCCCCAATGTACAAATTACCTTGCGAGTCAGTCTGGATTTGGTGGCCGGGCCCGAGCACATCTTCGCCTTCAATCGTGGTCAGCAACTCAAGCGTGCGACGATCAAACACCATGAATCCTGCTCCTCCGCCAACGTAAAGGAACTGTTGCTCCGGATCCGGTGAAAGGGCTAGGTTTCGAGCGAATAGCCCGTCTCCCCAGATGATTTGATCAATGTACTGTCCATCAAGCGTGAATGTCTGAACTCGTCTATTTGTGCGATCTGCTACGTACACTACGCCGTCGTTCGAGACGCGAATGGCGTGGACTATGCTGAACTGCTGTGGGCCCGGGCCATCAGGGATAGGGTGATCCGGGAGATTTGGGCACTGATCATCATCTTCTGGTACGTTGCCAAACGCCCCCCACATCCGCTTGAAGATCCCGGTGTCAGCGTCAAAGACAGCAACACGATGATTGCCGTATCCATCGGCGACGAACAACTCATTTGTCGGGGGATGAACAAACATGTCCGCTGCCTCGTGCAGATTTTCTGTATCCGCATTTCCACCACTTGCGTTGCTCCGTCCGATCTGCATGATGAATTCACCTTGGGTGGTGAACTTCACCACTTGGTCATCGGCAACTGGATCAAGTCCCGGGATATTCCTGGCAGGGCAGTTGTTTCCACTAACCCAGACAAACCCTTGATGGTCAATGTGAAGTCCATGTTCTCGTTGGGGCCACTCATACCTTCTTCCACTACGTACATCCCCGTCTCCCGACCCTCCCCAGGCGTTGAGGAAGTTACCTTCGCTGTCGAACGCTATTACTGACGGCGCAGCCATGCTGGCTTCATCGGGGGGGAGCGTGTAGGGGCGGTGTAGTAGGTATGCGTTGTCTTCTGCATCGATCGCGATACTAGAGACTTCTCCAAGTCTCCACTGGGTTGGCACCTGAGGCCAGTCTGGGTCTACCCGGAACGTTGGCACGCTGTCTATTGATGCTTGGGCCGCTATTTCCGTTTCGAGAGATTGCTGGCATCCTGCGCCAAGCAGAGTAACTGATGCAATCAAGGCAGCACCAAAAAAAATCTTGTGCTTCATAACTGTTCTCCTGCCCTTGGGATTGTTGGCCCAGCTTATGTATCCGATTTAGGTCTCGACCTCGACCAGTGCGATTCGATTAACGGCGCTGCAAGCCAGCACAAGATTGCCGTCTGCAGTTGCTACCATGTGACGGACTACTCCTCCACCTGACGGAATTGCCCAAGTCTGAAACTCTTCCGTTTCCGTATCGAAGCGCACAAGTGCGTTCGGTCGAGAATACGTCTCCACATACCAGAGAACGTTACCTATAGCCGCTATGCCATAAGGTTGAGAGCTGGTTCCACCCGGTGAGAGCCACTCTTTTGTCTCGCCCGTCTCGGGATCGAATCGGCCCAGGTACCCACGAGGGTAGTCTGTATACCAGACGGCATCATCGGGCGTAAGTGCTATGCGCCGGGGACGAGAGTCCGGATGCGGGAGTTCATACTCGGTAATCGTACCCGTCGCTGGGTCGACACGGCCGACTCTGTTTCCTCTCCAATCGACGTACCAGGGTACCCCTTTCGAATTAATATTGATGCCATATGGAAACGCTCCAGAGCTCGGAGCGGTTGAGATCGTCATTTTTTCAGTTTCTGGATCTATCCTGCCCACGTGTCCTGACGGTGTTGTGAACCAGACGGTTCCGTCTTGATCGATAATCGGTGTGTGCGGTGCACGGACACCTTCACTTTCAGGTACTGGGTATTCGGTTACTTCTCCAGTCTGAGGATCCAGCTTGCCCATGTAGTTCTGATAGTTTCCAGTGAACCAGATGTTTCCATCACCGTCCTCAATCAGACCATGGGGTCCGGAATTTGCGATATCCAAGGGAAATTCCTTCATCTCCCCCGTCGCCGGATCCAGCCGTCCCAGTCTATTTGCGAACTGTCCAGCCCACCAAAGAGAGCCATCAGCTGCCGTGAGAGGATCGTGCGGTCGTGACCCCAGCGTTGGTGCGAGCCATTCTGTGATGGTAACGTCTACTGGCCCCGAAACCAGTACTGGTTGGGTTCCCGGCTTCTTGGGAAAATTTTCTGCCAGATATCCGACAACCGGGTCGTTCATCTCATCAGGCAGCGCAATCATTGAGCCGATTAACGCTTCCCAATCCTCGTGTGAGTATCCCCTCGAGTCAGGAATATAATCCAGCTCGTGACACGCAATGCAGGCGCCCTCGATTATTGTCCTGGCTTCGCCATCTGGTAGTTGAACAGGGGTCATTTCCTGTTGCGCTAGGACGGTCGTGGAAAAAGTTGTCGCCCAGAGCAGTAATGTTCCTAGTATTTTTTTCCGCATCATTCTTTACCTCAAATAGAGTAATAGTTGACGTCTATGAACCCGATAGTAATTGTTCCATTGCTACACGTAATTTGTTGGAGAACGGTCAGTTGTTACGACTACTGAAGTATGACGATCATTCCAGGTCGTTGGCGATAGCCGCAATACCTGTTTCAGCGCAAGCGCTATCCGCAGGTTGTCCCCCTTGGGCACCTGATACCCCAACTCCACCGAGCGGTTGGTCTCCCATCATGATAGGCGCACCTCCGCCAAGTGGTACTACATGGGACAACGCGCGCTGACCTGCGAGATTCGACGCACCTGCAGTTCTGTCTCGCCAGTCGAGGGAGGTTCTGCGAAAGGTACGAGCAGTGTAGGCCTTGCGGTAGGCGAGTTCCCAATTGTGTGGTGATGCCGTGTCTCCTCTAACTTGCATCACCGGTTGGCCAGCTCGATCCACTACTGCGATGGTGACAGTTACAAGCTCCCCTGGTCGGCTGCACTCCGCAATGATCGTATCAATGATCTGTCTCGCCTGAGCTACCGAGATGTTTGGTTGCATCAACAGTTGGGCGTAAGCAGTGAAATGCAGGACGCTAGTTATGATGAATAAAAATATAGTGGCGAGTGGACGAAAAGCAGATGAACCACACGGAACAGACCACGCGCCTCTTTTTCTAAGTAACTTCATTAGTCATCCCACCTTTTTTGTGTTTTGGGCTGAGTTTTGATTCTAACCTCTCCAGAATACAGACACAGAGGTAATGTTGAACTCCTTTTTTTTAGACCAGGGTATTTTTAAGATAGAGAGTAAAGTTAAAGTAATTTCTAGCTTAAAGTTTCCACCGGCAGCGGCTTATTTTGATAAGAACTTAAATGCCCATGAGGCGCGGTTTATGTAGATTGGCGAGGTAGAATCAATCTCAGAGAACAATGAAGAGAACCCCACGACATCTGGGAGGGTTCCGTTTGGTAACACGATTCTTGGGGGGTGTATGAGAAAAGACGATGGGCGGACGCGCGTTAATTTAAAGCGTATCACCGAAATTGCGGTTGTGGGCTGGGTGATTTTTTCCCCCATGTTTTCCGTAGTTGGGCAAGTACCAGAGGTGTTTAACGCTCGTCTAACAATGATGCCAATCGATCTTGTAACTCGCGTGGATGTTACTGGCTCAGGTTCAAGTTCGGCAGAGCTCAATGGCGAGCGATTGTTTGTTAGGGGTTCGTTTTCAGGTTTACGCGGACCTGCAACTGTTGTCCGTCTTCATGAGGGGGCTGCAATGGGGGTACGTGGGGATGCGATTTTTGAGCTTTCTGTAGAGGCAAGCGTCAACGGGACCTTCTCTGGTAATGTAGAACTTACTCAGGAGCAGGTTCAGCGCTTGCGTCAGGGGCGGTTGTATATCCAGATTCATAGTGAGGCTGCACCTGAAGGGAATCTATGGGGTTGGTTACTGGAGTAGGGTGTTTGAATAATGCAGCGTAATCAGTGTTTAGTCAGGTGCACGAGTTTAATGGCGCACTTTTGTTTAGAGCGGAAAGCACTTTCCAGCTTCTTGGTCATGATGTTTGTTATCAGTCGTGTAGGTGCCCAAGTTCCCCAATCTGACGCAGTGCCAGGCCCCTTTACTGCCCAACAAGCAACGGCTGGTTTGCTTGCTTATCAAACCCACTGTGCGAGTTGTCACCGGACGGACTTGGGCGGGTTGAATGAAGCGCAGCCGTTGACCGGTGCTGATTTTATGAATGTATGGGCCGAACGGACTGCGCAACAGCTTATCGAATATACGCAGTTGACAATGCCCCTCCCACCTGGGATACCCGGCAGTTTGGGCGAACAAAGCTACGTCGACATTGTCGCATTTCTCTTACAGGCCAATGGTGTACAGCCTGGCAGTGAAATGCTTACCGCAACAGAGCAAGTATTTATCGGTAGCATCGCCGATGGAGTGATGCCTGAGACTGTGCGTCAAGCGACGGCATTGGCTTCACCAACAGGCAGGATCGTCGGCGGGCCCCTCTCAAGGCAGGTTGAGGCACCCTCAGGTCTGACCGGACTGACTGTAGAGGGATCGATCGAAAACTTTGTGCCGGTCACTGACTCCATGCTACGCAATCCCAGTCCAGATGATTGGCTGATGATTCGAGGTAACTACCAAGCCTGGAGCTACAGTCCACTGACTGATATTAATCGCGAAAATGTAAGCGAATTACGATTGCAGTGGGCATGGGCTATGACCGAGGGGGGCAGAAGCCAGCCCGCGCCTATCGTTCACGATGGGGTTCTGTATCTCGGCAACATGGCCAACCTTATACAGGCGCTTGACGCAGCTACCGGAGAACTGATTTGGGAGCATCATGTTGGACCCAGTGTTGCGACAGCTGCAATGCGGGGCCTTGCTATTTACGACGATAAGATATTCGTATCAACGAATGATGCACGCATTGTGGCGCTTGATGCGCGAACCGGTAGTCTCGTTTGGGATACGACCATGGGTGATCGCACCGAAGGTGATTACATTAATACGAGTGGTCCGCTTGTAATAAACGGTAAAGTAGTATCGGGTTTAGCAGGCTGTGCACGCTTTCGGGAAGAAAAGTGCTTCATTAGTGCCTACGATGTTATTAACGGTAGTGAACTTTGGCGGTTTAATACTATCGCGCAAGATTTGGAACCCGGTGGTGAAACGTGGGGCGATCTCCCGAATTTCTACCGTGCAGGTGGAGAAACATGGATTACTGGTAGCTATGATCCGGATCTTGATCTTACTTATTGGGGCGTAGCACAAGCCAAACCTTGGATGCCCGTGAGTCGAGGTAATAGTGCACTTGATGATGCGCTCTACACGAGTGCTACGCTGGCATTGGATCCGAACGATGGTAGCTTGCAGTGGCATTTTCAACATGCGCCAGGCGAATCCCTGGATCTTGATGAGGTTTACGAGCGAGTGCTCGTGGATATCGGCCGTGAGCGTGCGCTGTTTACAGTAGGCAAACCCGGCATCCTTTGGAAGATTGATCGGGAGACTGGTCGGTTTGTGGATCATCGTGAAACGGTTTATCAGAATATCTATGATCGGATCGATCCCGAGACAGGCCGGCCAACTTACCGCCAAGACATCATTAACAATGCACGCGGTGAATGGGCATCAGCTTGTCCGAGCACTGAGGGTGGGCATAACTGGCAGGCTATGAGTTACCACGAGCCGACAGAACGACTGATTATTCCCCTGAGCCAGAGTTGCATGGAGATTCGTGGGAGAATCGTTGAGTTCCTGCCTGGTGCTGGCGGTACGGCGGCAGACAGACGTTGGTACGAGATGCCAGGGACGGACGGAAATATCGGTAAGCTTGCAGCTTACGATGTGAGCACGATGGAAGAACTCTGGTCAATTGAGCAGCGTGCTCCTTTTCTCACGGCAGTATTGTCGACTGGTGGTGGACTCGTCTTTGTTGGTGATCTGGATCGCAGATTTAAAGCAATCGACGTTAATACTGGTGAGGTTGTTTGGGAAACTCGGTTAGCCACTTCAGTACAGGGTTTTCCAATTACGTTTCGTGTGGACGGTCAGCAGTACATTGCGGTTCCGACAGGGCTGGGCGGGGGTAGTCCCAGAACAGTTCCGAGTTTGATTGCCCCAGACATTAATCATCCCGCAACTGGTAATGCGCTTTACGTGTTTGCGCTACCGTAGTCATAGAGGAAGATCCATGAGAAAAATAATCATAAGCTGCGCCAGTCTGTTTATCTGCGTTGTGGTTCAGGCACAAAATACAATTAGCCCATCTGAACTTATGTCGGGTAGAGGTGTGGATTTCGCTGCCGCCGAGATCAGAATTGAAACGGTTGCTCCAGGATTGCATGTCTTATTTGGTATAGGTGGAAATGTTGCTGTGTCTATCGGGGATCAGGGCGTGCTCGCCGTTGATGATCAGTTTCCAGCAATGGTTCCAAAGATTAGAGCAGCCATTCGTGAACTTGGTGGTGGTGAAGTTGACTTTGTGATTAATACCCATTGGCACTTTGATCATACAGATGGTAATCCTCTTTTTGGTATGGGTGGAAGCTGGATTGTCTCTCAAGCCAACTCGCGCCAGATGATGACTGAACGCCAGGTAGTGAATTTAACCGTCGACCTGGTCGAACAACTCCCATCCCCTCCTGAAGGACTTCCGACAATTACGTACGAGGATCGAATGCAATTTCATTTTAATGGCGAGCAGATTGATCTCCTGCATTTTGGACCGGCGCATACAACGGGGGATACAGCGGTCATATTTCGTGGCCACAATGCTGTTCATATGGGGGATGTTTTTAATAATGGGGGGTATCCCTTTATTGATGCTGATAACGGTGGTGGTTTAGACGGGGTTATTCTGTTTTGCGAAGCGGTTCTGAGGGAGATTTCTGAGGATATGATCGTCATCCCTGGACACGGGCCGGTGGCCACATACGCAGACCTTGTAGATTATGTTTCAATGCTAAGAACTATCCGTGAACGAATCGCTATGCTGATTGCCGGGGGAGCCACATTGGATGAGGTGATCGCTGCTAGACCCACTGCTGAGTGGGACGCTATCAAAGGGGATCCGATCCGTCTATTGGATCGCGCTTTTGTCAGCTTAACGCGATAAGCAGGATTGGGAGGCTGAAATGAATGTGAGGCAATATTTTCTAGCTACGGTGCTGGCGGTATTTTCCGTAGTTGTTTTTGCACATCATGGCTATGCTGATCGTTACGATGAGGAAAATCCGATTACGCTTGATGCTGTCGTCGTTGAGATGCAGCTTATTAATCCACACTCACTTATTATCTTTAATGTCAGGGATGAAGGTGGCAAGGTCGTACGTTGGAGTGGTCATTTAGGTTCCGGTACGAATCTGCGTAGGAATGAAAGTTGGACCAAGGATACATTGAAGCCTGGAGATCGTATTACGATCCTCGGAGCTCCCGCTACAAACGGCGCTCCCGACATACTTCTCGCTAGGGCGAGCAGGATTACAAGGACAGATACTGGTGAGGAGATTAAGAACAGTCTTGCCAGAGGTATTGGGGGGCGGAGGTTCTAAACAGTTTAGTTAAGCTTTCTCGCTCAACGAATGGCACGGTCGTGGGGTTGAATCTCTTCCCCAGGCACCCATTCCCAGCGGGTGGTGTGTGTGACGACGAGCCCAGGTAGAGTAACGGGAGGCCGATATGAAATATCTTGTGCCAACGACCATCGTTTTTTTCTTTGGATGCCCGCTGCTGGCACAGCAGCAGCAGCATGGGATCCCAGATGTCCCGGCAGTGGTAGCAGACCTCTATCCCGAGCACGAGGAGTTTCTGAGGATGCCCGCCCCGAGTTTGCCCGATGGCACGCCGGACCTGTCCGGAATCTGGCTTGGTTCAGGGCCCATGCGGGACATCCGATTGGGCCTGATGCCGGGTGAAGAACTCGTGCTTTTGCCCGAGGCGCAGGTGTTGAAGGACTCGCGGCTCGCGAGGGACGACCCCGAGGCCAGTTGCTTGCCCACGGGCGTTCCGCGGATCGCACCTTATCCGTGGAGAATCGCCCAGGCACCTTTAAACGGGAAGGCAACACATCTGTACTTTCTCTTTGAAGGCAATATCCATAGTTATCGCCAAATCTTTATGGATGGTCGGGAACATCCAGAGGATCCAGACCCGACGTGGTATGGACACTCCATCGGGCATTGGGAAGACGATACGCTGGTCATCGATACCATCGGCTTCAATGAACGGTCCTGGTTTGATTTCCAGGGCCACCCTCACACGGAGCAGCTTCACACGATCGAGCGTTACACTCGGACCAATTTTGCGACCTTGGAGAAGATTGTCACAATTATCGATCCCGGCGCCTATGAGAAGCCCTTCACCATTCAGTTCAACGCGACACTCAGACCCGAATGGGAGCTGATGGAGTTCGTGTGCAACGAGAATAACCAGGATGTGCCGCACATCGTCGGGCCTGCGTCAATGATTCCTTCTCAATAGGGATCTCACGCCCGGTACTTGGTTTTTCGTTTTGTCTAAACGTCCCGGGCGGGCGTGTATTCAGTAAGCGCCACACTTATTTAAGAGCGTGCCGCAGTTTCGATTCACGTACCTGAAAGTAGTCTTAAGCGTGCCCGTATCTGTGACTATCGCCGTTTATCTTATTGGCCTTATTCCCCGGTTGTTGAGGGTGGTAGTGAGGCGACGTAGGCCGCGATATTTATCATGTCCTCTACCGTGAGGTTATTGACAACCGGTTGCATCAGAGCGGCCGATGCGCCGCGTCGTGTACCTTGCCGCATATCATAGAGCTGTCGCACGGAGTAGCTGGGGGAGCGGCCTGCGATCCCTGGTATCAAACCGAGTCCACTCAGGTCTGCACCATGGCAAATACTGCACTGCAGCGTTTTCCCAGCTCCACCAGTTGTGACCAATTCCTCACCCTTGTCGACCGAGCCGATAGGGACATAGGCGATGAATCCTGACTGGGGATCACGTAGCACTTCTGCGTGTTCGACATTTTCAGGTGTCTCCATGATGCGCATGCCTAACGGTTCCATACCTGCTTCCTCACCTTCCAGCGGTATATACATGCCCAGTGAAAATCGACTCTTCGGTACTTCATCGGTCTCAACGACCCTGATCCACGGTGTCCATGGCATTGCGGCGTAGTAGTCTGCCGCCTCCTGAATCTGCTCATCCGTCATACCCTGCGCAATCGTCACCATGGTGCTGGTGTTGAACTTTCGTGGTTGCGCACTTTTTCGGAGGCCATCACGGAAATCGTAAAGCTGTTGTACGAAATATCCGCTGGGAAGCCCCGCAACTCCGGCGTTTTCAGGGCGTCCTTTGCCATTAGGATAGTGGCACAGCGCGCATGCCCACACATCTGGATAGCGACCATTTGCAACAATTTCCGGCATGGTCGGGTGCTCGCCCGGAAGCCAGTCGGCTGGTCCAAACGGATTTCGAATTTCATCCAGAGTGAACGAGAGATCAGTGCTGGGCAAACTGAATACTGTGCTGCCGTCAATTGCTGATGGGGTGACTCCGTAGGACCATGTTGGTTCTTCAGCGGTACTTGTGACGAGTTCCCAGCCTCCGGTGTTTACACCTTGTGTGAGGCCAGTTGGTGGCAGAGTAACCGTGAGAAAAAAAGCAGAGATCAGGTATGCTGAGCCAATTCTTAAGATGTCAGAACATTTAAATTTTACGCAGAACAACATAAGTTTCCCTTTCTTTATCTTATTGCTACTCAGACCATTTCCAAGTATCTATGCGGCCCGGGGCAGTCTGTATATTAGATGAGTAGGCCGCGTCCGGCTACTGGCTCGTTTTCGATAGGGAAATACCAGTAGAATTGTCATTAAGGACACCTTGAGGAGATGATATGAGGCCTACGACGATAACTGCCACAGTTGCGCTGATGCTCGCCTCTCCTGTTTTCGGTCACCATAGCGATGCTGCTTTGGATATGGAGACGGTGGTAACCCATGAAGGCATAATTACTGAATTCAACTTACGAAACCCTCATACGTATTTCAGTATTGAGTCTACAAACGAGCTTGGTGAGCAGATTGAGTGGACAGTGCAAATGGGTTCAGCAATCGTCGCTTCGCGCAGAGGGTGGAGGCAGGAGACGCTTCCGGTTGGTGAACGAGTCACAGTGGCATCTCATCCCTCGCGAGACGGCAGGCCGTACGGATTGTTCATTTCGATTCAGAATGCGGATGGAGTAGCTTTACCGATTACTGATACAGGATCAGTTATATCACGCCCCGCACAGGGTTGGACCTATACAGGGCCGGGCGCAGTTGTTGAGGCGTCTACCTTGGAGGGCAGATGGATAGTAGACAGCGCAAGCCTAATTGATTACCCGGGGGGGCTGGATCAGCTCACGAGAGCTGAACTCACATTGACCGAAAGGGGGGCAGTTGCTCAAGCTGCTTATGATGAAACTTCCGCTGAGAATCCCGAATTAAGCTGTATCGGGCGGCCGACGCCGGGGATGATTATTTATACGGATCTCTATCCGCTAGAAATAGAATTCAACGAAGGTGAAGAGACTATCGCAATCCGGCACCAGTATTTTGATAGTGAGCGAATTGTGTACATGGACGGACGCGCTCATCCTGAGAGTGGCGAACGGTTTTTTGAAGGACACTCAATCGGTCGCTGGGAATCGGGTACTTTGATCGTTGATACCAGAAACTTTGAGGATCATAGATCACCTTACCAGAACGGTATTCCCTCCGGTGGGCAGAAGCGTGTCGTTGAGCGCTACGAGTTGATGGAAGATGGTACTCGGATGGCGCTCGAATTCATGCTTGAGGACCCTGAGTACCTTACGGGGTCAATGACTCATCGCAGAGAGTTGGTCTACTCACCGCAGTTGGATATGACTCCATTCAACTGTGATCTGGAATCAACGCGAGGTTTCTTACCCCAGTAAGAACTGGAATCACAGTCCAGTTATACCGCTCACGGATCTCCCGGACGCGATGAACCGAGAAATAGCTGCTGCCCGTCTGGTAACGTAACATCCCGGCCGTTCGCACTCCGTCCACCGTCTCTGGCCTGGTAGCCTCGAACCACGATTTGTGTTCCTACTGGCAGAGAGTCTCTGGTAAAACCTCTTCTGAACATCGCATTAGGGGCTCCGGCTTCGATTTCCCAAGTTTCGATTACACCATCCGGGCGAGTTACATCGATCGTGATCCAACTGTGAGGATTGATCCACTCCATTTTCGTGACGATTCCTCGTAATTCGATAGGCTTGGCCGGGTCAAATTCCGCCAAAAACGCGTGATGTGCCCACACTGGCTGAACTATTGCGGCCAGAAGAAGACCGCCAGCGCTCATAACGAGAGTAGCCAATTTTTTTTTCATTAGATTCTCCTTTACCTACTTAGGCACAGCATAGGTCTCTCTCAAGGTCTTGGACCCATTGAGTGAGTTTTCCATCATTCTGTAGTTTCCCTCGTGGCATGCGAATTCATAAAGATCTTCCGGGTTTTGGAAACTCGGATCGTCCGCCCGCCACGGGGCGACGAGTGTCCACGGTTGGGTCCATGTCATCGGATCGTGCACGGTTACTTCGTATTCGATAGTGTTCTCGTCGATCTTCGTGATCCGCTCCACGAGGCGCGTGTTGCCCTGGGGTAGACCTATGTCCCGAAAATCCTGCTTGTCTGTGAAGTTTCGCCAGTCCACGACGAGCGTATCTCCTTCCCAATGTCCACGGGCGTCCCCGTTCCATTGGTGAATGTTCGAAGCGATATGCGGACGCCCGTCAAGGGGTATGACTCGCGTGTCGTGCATGCTCTCGTAGTAGATGACCACGTAGTCGGGCGTTTGCAGGATCTGTAGTCCGTGGTTATAGGCTTGTTTGATACGTGGCATCGGGCGTGCCACGCACCGGGTGTACGCTGGATGATCCAGCCAGGTGTCGTAGAGCGTGTAGATTAAAGGTTCTTCGCCCACCTGTCGTGAAGCGAGTTCGGCAGCCCTTTCGTCAGAAATCTGTTGTCCGTGTTCCGTCAGCGGGGGCAGGCGTCCGTTGGGGGGGTCAACGATTAGCGAGGTGCGTGCGACCAGCCGCCCCTTCTCATTAGATGTCCAGAAAGCGTTGTACTCGTTTCCCTGTATAGGCGATTCCGCGACTGTGGGGCGGATGTTGGATTGGAGTTCGGCCTCGGCCAGCTCCTCCGCGGTGTAGGTTGCTTTATCTCCGAGCGTCTCGGGTCGTTCCAGAGGCGTTAGAGTAGAGAACGTGTAGACTCCCTGCAGGTCAGGATCACCCCAGGCTGTGCGATCCGGTGTCCAGTGGTCCGTTTCCTGCGCGGTGGCTGGGAGCTGGGCCAGCATTCCCAGCAGTAATCCGCTCGTAAGCGCGAATCGTGATGTGATGGTTCTAGTGTTCATCTGAAACCTCCTGTTCGCCGATCTCCTCAATCGCTTGAAGACTCAAGAAGATGCTCATACATGAACATTTCGGCAAACTCGATACATTTGAATTCTAGGAGCTGAGCGTTCGGTTCCATCCGACGGTACAGCGGCATGCTGATTGTCCACGGACGCGTAAATACATTCGGATCCTCAATCAGCGCTTCATAATGCAGATGATTTGGCGTGATCGGCGTATAACGCTCTGTCACCCGCAGCGCATCGCTGTGAAAGTTCCCCGCCCGGTCGAACCAGGTCAGTTCTGTCTGATCTGTTACCTCGACCACCAATGTGTCCCCTTCCCAGTGTCCAATGGACCAGCCCATCCATGATGGTGCCGGGGACGGCGGCTGACTATCCATGTGAATGATTCGGGCTGCGCTGGCGAACTCGTAGGCAACAAAGACCTGACTCTGAGTGTGAACGATCTGAAACGGGTGCGGCAGGTAAGTAGCACGGGGTACGCCCGGCATGTAGCACTTTGCTTCCGGGTCCCCCGTCGTCTCGTTGGTTTCCCGGTCTAAGGGGCGGGTGAGTCTTCCTTCGAAGTTCTCCCTCTGCTTGTCCGAGGCCCAGGGCTGATAAGGTATTTCGTTACCCTCGACTACTCCGAGACCGGGCGGTACTGCGCCGATGGCTCCGAGAAGATCGGGCAAGGCCGACGGTGCCGCAGCGTGGGGCCGAATATCCCAGTTGGCGGTGTTAAGGGCCTGCCAGACCCCATTCAAATCGGGGTTGTCGGTGCCGATTAGACGTGGGTGGTGGTAGTCAGAGGATTGTGCTGCAGCGGACTCAATGGCCAGTAGTAAGGCGGCAGACCCTGCACTAATCATCGCCAGGCCGATCAGGTTTCTAAGCCAGATTTTCATGCAGCATCCTCCTTATCCAGAGTCTACAACTCCTAGCCAATTTTAGGGAGATTTTGGCTCTGTCTAGGTAGAATCCGGAGTTAGGCAGTGCTTTGTTTGCGCTGGTATTAGCCGAGCTGGTATCTGATGAAGACGACAGATGAATAGATGTTTCCCGTGGTTTTTAGTGTGGTTCACGGCTTTTGTGGGCAGTACTGCTGTCGGTCAGGAGACTGAATCAGATGATGGTCCAGGGTCTCGACGTGCTACGGATCGGTTTACTCAGCAGATTGAGGCTGCATCTGAGACGTCGTACGTAGGCATTGCCACTGATGGTGTTCCCATTGAAGGTTTGTATTCGATCATGCCGGATGAGGATGTTTCGAATGTGGAGTTAGTGCGCACGGCAAAGGCTTTTCTGGATGCTTTAACAGAAGAGCAGCGTTCTAGAGTGATGTTTCCCGTGGATGCTCCGGAGTGGCGGCAGTGGAGCAATATGAGCGCATATCATCGCAATGGACTCAGCTTTGATGAGATGACGGAAGGGCAGCGAGACCAGGCCTTTCAATTAATGAGAACTGCACTTAGCGCAAAAGGTTTTAAACTTTCCCGGGATATCATGCGTCTCAACGAAACGATAGCAGAACTTACAGCGGAGCATGACCGATACTCTGAGTGGCTTTATTGGTTGACTGTAATGGGTGAGCCTTCGGAGACTGAGCCCTGGGGTTGGCAGGTGGATGGCCACCACCTGGTGATTAATTACTTTGTACTGGGTAATCAAGTGGTAATGTCGCCGGTGTTTACGGGATCAGAGCCTGTTGTCGCGGAGTCCGGTATATATAAGGGAACCAGTATTTTGGGGGTAGAGCGTGAAAAGGCCTTTGCCCTTTACATGACATTAACTGACCAACAGAAAAATGCTGCGTTATTGAGCGACGATCAGTTACCCGAGCAGAGAGGTATAGCCTTCGGTCGCAATTCGACCGAACTAATGCAGGACAATGCAGTGATTCCGTATCACGGGGTTTTAGCAACGAACCTATCCCACGAGCAGCGTGATTTACTGGTGGGCCTCATTGAGGAATTTGTTTATAACAATAGGGAGGAGCATGCCAGAATCAGAATGGAAGAGGTGATGGCACATATTGATGAAACCTATTTTGCTTGGGACGAGTGGGATACATCACTTGGCTCAGAGGATTTGTTTTTCTTTCGGATTCAAAGTCCGGTAATTATTATTGAGTTTGATCATCAGGGTAGTATCGCACTGCCTAATGCGCCCCGGCACATTCCGATTCGAGAACATATACACACGGTGCTACGTACCCCAAACGGCAATGATTATGGTAAGGACTTACTGCGCCAGCATTACGAGCAACACCCCCACTAAAACCGATCAATTATTCTCTGATATAGACGATCTTACCGCCCACTATCGTCATCATTATCTCAATCTCTTTAATTTGGTCTTCAGGAATAGAGAACAGGTCATCCGACAGGACGACTAAGTCTGCTAGCTTGCCCAGTTCTATGGAGCCTTTATTCTGTTCATCAAAGCTTAGATAAGCACCATTAATGGTAAGGGCTCGTAAGGCTTCTTCCCGAGAGATTTTTTGCTCCGGTGAAATTACTTCGCCAGTAGCCATATCCTGTCTTGCAACGACGGCCCATAAAGCATGGAGTGGGTTGATCGGAATGTTATCGGTAACCAATACGAAAGGAATATGTTTTTCCGCATAACTTCTTAAGGGGAGATATGTATTGAGTTGTTCTCTGCTGACGTTCGCTGTGCGTGATGAGCCATCTCTCCAAAGGCGAGTAGTGATGATGGTAGGAATGATGCCTAGCTTATTCATAAGTTCCTGTTGTGATTCCGTCGCATAGTCAACATGGATCAACACGAAGCGTCTATCTGAAATAGGTATCTGCTCATTTACGCGTTCGAAGATTTCCAGGAAGTCAGTTAGGTTTTCCGCGTCTCCATTCGGTCGCAGATTGGCCTTGGTTGCCGCTAGAACCAGGTCGTATAGAGAACCCCGTTCAGGAGGTAAAATTTGATCTGCCCCGTATCCCGCCCATCCTGAGTACGGGCGTTCTTGTGCCCTGATCTCTAATTGCGGCGAGCTACCCACCTCGGTATAGATTCCGCTCAGTTTGAGCATATTGTCACCGATTCCACGCCCACCAGCGTAAGCTGACCAGTCACGTAACACTTCTTCGATAGAATCATCCGGCGCTGCGCCCCATGCCGGGCTGACGACGAGCGTGCTTCTTACGGTCATCTCATCTCTTTCCCACAATTCCTTGTAGGCACTTATGACGTTTGACGAGACGCCGTGTCCTTCGTAGATACTTGTAGTGCCAACTGCGTTGTACCGTTTCATTGATTCTCTCAAGGCTTCGATACGCTGTTCATGTGTAAAGCGGGGGGCTAGTTTCATCAGGCTGAATTCCATTGTGCCGAGAGAGCCACTCTCAACAAATACACCTGTTGGTTCACCAGTCTGCTCATGTTTAACGATTTCCAACCCCGGATGGGGCGGTAGGGTGTCTGCGGTTATTTGAGCAAGCTCCAATGCATAGCTATTTGCAATGGAAACAATAGGTGGCTGGCCCCGCCAGGAATACCAGATGCCCCGGATATAGACTGGATTGTTTGGGGAGACTTTGTCGAGGTCCCATCGGTTGGGGTACCTGCCTTCCAGCAGAAGTTCGGGTCCGTTCTGAAAGTAGGGGTAGTCACCAAGTGGCATAGTGACGATCCACTCTCCCGGGGCTTTGTTGCTGACTTCCTGTTCTATGACGTTCAGAACATCATTTATGGAGCGAACCCCGGTGAGTGATGGATAGAGAAATTTCAAGCCTTCCCGGTCCATATGTGCGTGACCGTCGATAAATCCAGGGGCTACCATTTTTCCCTGGAGATCTATGACTTCAGTTTCCTGACCGATAAGGGCTCTCATTTCCTCGGTTTCTCCGACACCGACGAATCTACCGTCCTTGATTGCAAGAGCTTCAACAGTGGTGAAATCTGCATCCACCGTAACGATTTTGCCATTCAGGAGAACTGTGTCAGGAGCAGGATCCAGCGATGCGGCGGAAGCACCGTGGATTGAAAGAGAGAAGGGCAAGAAAGCCAATATCTCCAGGATGCTTTTCATTTTTGGTATCAAAGGACTTACCGCGACAACACTACGAGCAACACTCTCACTAAAGCTGATCAATTATTCTCTGGTATAGACGATTTGACCGCCCACCATGGTCATCACCACCTCCAGGTCCTTGATGTCATCTTCTGGGATTGTCATGAAGTCATCCGCGAGAACAACCAGGTCTGCCAGCTTGCCCAGCTCAATGGACCCGCGGTTGTGTTCATCAAAGGACAGGTAGGCGCCGTTTATCGTCATAGATCTCAAGGCATCCTCGCGTGAAATCTTCTGTTCGGGGACGATCACCGTGCCGGTCGCCTCATCTTTCCTGGCGACGGCAGCCCATATCGCTCGGAACGGGCTGACGGGAACGTTATCCGTTGCCATGACGAAAGGAATGCCTTTGTCCACGTAGCTTTTCAGGGGGAGATATCTGCTGAGTTCCTCTTCAGTGGCGCCCGCGGTATTACTCAACCCTCTCTTCCAGAGAAAGCCCGCGTGAATCGTGGGAACTACGCCCAGTCGCTTCATCAGGTTCTGCTGGTCTTCATCGGCGTACTCGACATGGACCAACACGAAGCGTCTGTCCGCTATCCGCGTCTGCTGGTCCACTTCGTCGAAAAGTCCGAGATAGCGATCGAAGTTCTCTCCCCGCGCGACCGCGACGGGGCGCAGATTGGCCTCGGCCGCTCCCATGATTAGGTCACGGAGAGACCCTCTTTCCGGTGACAGCGTATGGTCGACCCCGTACCCAGCCCATCCCGGGTACGGCCGTTCGCGTGCTCTAATCTCGAACTGCGGTGAGGATCCGACCACGGTATAGATACCGCTCAACTCGAGCATGTCGTCACCGATTCCACTGCCACCCGCATAGGTACTCCAGTCACGCAGAACCTCATCGATTGCTGCACTCGGCGCAGCACCCCATGCGGGACTGACGACCAAGGTGCTCCTGACTGTCATCTCGCCCCGTTCCCATAACTCCTTGTAGGCGTTCATCAAAACCGATGAGACGCCATGTCCTTCGAAAACCCCGGTGGTACCCGCTGCGTTATACCGCTGCATCGAATCCCTCAATCCCTGTACCCGTTGTTCGTGAGTGAAACGAGGTGCAGCTTTCATCAGGCTGAACTCCATAGTGCCCAACGTGCCGCTTTCGATGAAGACACCAGTTGGTTCTCCTGCTTCGTCCTTTTCGATCTCCAGACCAGGATAGGGCGGGACGGTATCTCGCGTGATACCTGCTAACTCGAGCGCGCGGCTATTCGCGATAGAGACGATGGGCGGCTCCGCGCGCCAGAAGTACCAGATGCCGCGGATGTAGACCGGGTTGTCTGGAGATACGCGGTCGAGATCCCAGCGGTTGGGGTATCGCTCCTCTGCAAGAATCCCTGGAACATCCGCGTAATAGGGATAGTCCCCGACGGGCATCGTGATAATCCACTCACCAGGGTTTTTTCGTGCAACTTCCCGCTCGATGACACTAAGAATGTCATCGATGGAGCGTGCGCCGGTGAGTGATGGATGAATGAACTTTATACCCTCACGGTCCATATGGGCGTGTCCGTCGATCAGACCTGGGACGACCGTTCTACCCTCGAGGTCCACGATCTCCGTGGCTTCGCCCGCAAGCGCTCTGATCTCGTCGTTATCGCCGACGCCGACGAAACGACCGTCTTTAACAGCGAGCGCCTGTACGACGGTGAAGTCCGCATCCACCGTGAGAATCTTGCCATTCAAGAGAACCGTGTCAGGAGAAGGGTCCAGCGATGCGGCGGAGGCACCGTGGATTGAAAGAGAGAAGGACAAGAAAGCTAATACCGTTAGGATGTTTTTCATTCTTGGAATCATTCGTAGTCTCCGTTGGAGTTTTATTCTAACGGTTTATCGGTACTGTCTAGGGGAGGCGGCAGTAACTGCTTGATTTCACGCATGAGTGTAGAATTGGTTGTAGATAGCAATCATTCTGGAGCAAGCCATGGGAACTATACAAAGAACATCAATCGGGTTCGCGGGTATGTTCCTATTGTTTTCGCTGCATGTATTTGCTCAACCACCACTGGAGGCCGCGTCTGCGGCGCACTATACAAAATTAGCCGATATTACATATGCGTCCGTTGGTGAGCGCGAGCTTGGGTTAGACCTCTACATGCCTCAGGGCGTGGA
>JAZAGZ010000008.1:0-29849 GCA_036231525.1 Pseudomonadota bacterium
ACGATAAAAAGCTCCGCCTGATCAGTCACCACGGCGAAAACATCTTCTTCTTCCAAATAGGAGATGCCGGAGGGTTGCTCTATTTCGAGCGGCAGTTCATAGGCAGGGACGGCGGTAGCGTAGTCTGAGAGCTGGATGGGGCCTAACCTTGGGTCTGCGACGAGATCGCTCTCGTCGTCACCAAAGTAGTCCAAAAGAATGTAGACACCTAGCCTGGTGTTGGTCAGGCTCAAGCCGAGGATGATGGCGAGCGCCACACTTATCAGCGATATGGGTGCACAGGTCCGAAGGTTCCTGCTTGATGGTATCGAATTAATCCCGCCGTCCTGTTTGTTAGTTGTCGGCCGTAAGTGAGGCAGCCCTTACTTCCACACGGGACGATTAGGTGTCCAACCGGTATCTTTAATTTCGCCGTCCTCGCTCTGCTGCTGTTCTCGCCGGAGACCAATTTTTTCGATGACTGGAAGGTCGCTTACGGAATAGAGAACAGCATCGCTTTCATTGCTTCTATTGCTATGTTTGTGCCAGCGCCAACTCGGTACGACGAAGATATCATTTTTCTCCCACTCAAGAGTGGTGTCATCGACCACTGTTGTGCCATGTCCATCGATTGCAATATAGATAGTGCTCCAATTGTGTCTATGGAGGAGAGTTTTTTCGGCCGGTCTTAGGAGCTGAGCACAAATCGACATTGTTGGGGCAATAGATGTTCCTGATTCAGGATTATTGAATTCAACAATGATCCCATCATTGGGGCTACCTTTTTCATCCCTCATTTTCTCCAGCGTTGCGCGTACAGTGGTGTAACGGTACCCGAGGAGTGGCGAGTGGTCAGCCCGAGAACTAGAGACGAATCTAGGAATAATGCCGCTGGAGTCAAACAAACTCATGCATTTGTTGTTGGGTCGTGTTAGTGGTTGTTTCCTGTTAGCTTTATCACCGGTAACTTGAGCGTAATCAAAATCCCATACAGCAGTGCCTAGATGAGTGAGCAACGGAATGTCGAGTATGTCGAAAAAAACGAAGTTGTCGTCACCATCATTCCCATGGTCATGCCACGCCCATTGTGGATTTAAGACGATATCGCCCGGTTCCAGGTCAACTCGTTCACCTTCAACCGAAGTCCAACCTCCCATTCCCTCAAAGACGAATCGAGCCGCAGTTGTGGTGTGGCGGTGGCTTGGTGCTACTTCGCCAGGCTCAATGAGTTGAATATCACCGAAGAAAGTATTGGTCATAGCGTATTGAGGAGTGAGCCCGGGGTTCCGTAGTACAAGTACGCGCCGTTCGGCCTCGCCAGGTCCTTGACCAAGTCCGACTACCTCTCCAGACTCGTGAATTAAAGGACCAACGGTGGACCAGTTCCATACATGGGGAACTGCGGGGCCGCTAGGTTCTACCGGTTGATCGGGACGAGGCCGGAACTCCGTTGAATCCCACCACCATCCCTCGATCATATCGGAGTCATGTACGCGTTGGGTATATTCCTGTTGGCGCTTGCTCAGTGCCAACTCCGAGGGAGCTATTTTGACTACGTTATCCATTATCCAGTCCTCTTCTCTAACCCAGCCGTCGTTGCGAGGTCTACGCTGAATGCTTTCGTACTATATCACTTATCTGACTGATCTTACTCTGGTTTAACAGCGTGAGCTCTAGCTGTTAGCGACATATTATTGTTTTGTTAGTCTTTCCTGTCTACGATGTAGTTCATCTTTCTAGAGAGTTTGCCAGCGTCGGGGTGTGGGCGCTTGACGAAGGCTACCAAGGGCGAATAGAGCGTGATTGAAGACAATGCGAAACGCCGGGCACGGGTCCGAGGGCACGCTTGGGTGGTAGGCTTCTTAGCGCTTTTCCTATATGTGGGATTTCTTGTTCTTATGACGCTAGGGACCCCGAGTTTTGTCGACTAGCGTGTAAGAGTTCAACACCGAAAATGTTTTGCGGACAGTAACGCGCAGAAATAATGAATACTAATCGCGTGGTTCTCACCACTATTTTTATTTTCTTATTGACTCTTTTTATTTCACTGGGGATGTGGCAGTTGCGTCGTGCCGAGCAACGAGCAGCAGTGTACGAGGAGTTTGTCATAAGTGATGAACTTCCGGTATTCAGTGCCGCTGCTGACGGCCAAGACTTGGAGGAACACAGATATCGATGGATGGAACTCCGTGGGCAGTATTTATCATCCAAGCAATTCTTGCTTGACAGTATGACTTACCAGGGACAGGCTGGGTACCATGTGTTGACGCCTTTTCTTCCAATGAATGCTTCGCGATGGGTGCTGGTAAATCGTGGTTGGGTTAAAGCAGATTCAAATCGTCAGGTATTACCACAGATCGATGTCAGTGAGATTGTGCAAGTGATTCGCGGGCGAATTGATACATTACCTCAACCCGGATTTGGATTAGAGTCCACGATTGAGCCCGATGGTTGGCCGCATGTAGTGCTTTTCCCGACCTTTAAAGAGTTGGAAGAACGCGTTGGAGAATCCTTTTTTCACTACCAGCTTTTGCTGAATTCTGAAGCGCCTGAAGGCTTTATCCGTGAGTGGCAGTTGAGGATTTTGCCCCCGGAACGACATGTTGGATATGCGATTCAGTGGTTCTCGTTTGCAATCGTGCTCACTATCATGAGCATCATTTTGGGCTTTCGTTCGGGCATGTATCGGCGCGGTAAAATTGGACGCTAGGCGTGCAATGTGTTAGATGGACACCCACGACGACTTGCACAAAATAAACTCTCGGAGTATTTCATGGCTAAAGTTTTTTATGTCCTTTCAGCGGCCTTTGTGATCACCGTAGTAGCCGCTAGATTGGCATTTGAGTTCACTGCCCCTGGTAATAACGGGCCGATCAATGAGCCGTGGGCTCTGAGCAAAATGGAGTTCATTTCTTGGAATAACGAAGAGTGGACTGCTTGGGTTCGCGATGGAGAATTTACGCAGACACCGCAGAACACAAGAGATTGGCATCGCCATTCTAATCCCAGTTTGGCGTTTATTGATTGGGAGGGGGAACCTTGGCAAGCAAAGGTTAATAATGAGGTGTTTTTGCTGGCTCATCGAGGTGATTGGGATGGGTCCACAGAAAGTGCAACGGCAATTCGCTATCGAGACTGGGCGGGCAGAAATCAACTCCGCACGCTGTCTCAATTGAGTCGGTAAAAAAAGCTTTAAAAAGTCCTTTAACTCATCCTCTTCTTGCCCTATCATCCACCCCCGCATGGAAGCGGAGCGAACTAATCGAGACGAGGGAAAGGTTCGTGAAACTGTCTGTTCTGTCACAGGCTTATGACTTCTCAAATTGTTATATTAAAAACTCTCATGGCTAGGGGGATGTGTCCCCTTGCCAACCACCGTCAAAAAGGCTGGTTGATCGCCCTTATTTGGTCGATATTTCCCAATAGCGTTTTTGCTCAAGGGTGGGATATGCGAGCAGGCGTCACCGAGATGAGTCAGCACATTCAGATGCTCCATCACGTGAGTCTGTGGATTTGCACCGTTGTCGGTATCGTCGTGTTTGGCGCTATGTTTTATACCATTTTCGCGCACAGACGCTCTAAACATCCGGAGCCAGCGACGTTCCATGAGAACACGAAAATCGAAGTGCTCTGGACCTTAATTCCAACACTAATACTGGTCGGATTGGCCGTACCGGCAACTCTAGCGTTACGGGATATCGAGGATAACAGTGATGCTGATTTAACAGTGCTTATTACCGGGTCACAGTGGAAATGGCACTATCAGTACACAGAGGTAGATATTGGTTTTTATAGCAATATGACGACGCCCTTGGCGCAGATAAATAATATTGATCCGAAAGGTGAGAACTATTTAATGGAGGTTGATAACCCGCTGGTGATTCCCACCAATCAGAAGGTTCGCTTCCTGATGGCTTCGGATGATGTTATTCACTCCTGGTGGGTTCCGGACTTTGCAGTCAAACAGGATGCAATTCCCGGATTTATCAATGAGGCGTGGACGAGAGTTGAACAACCAGGCATCTACCGAGGTCAATGCACAGAGCTATGTGGCATGAACCATGCTTACATGCCTGTTGTGGTTGAAGTGCGTCCTGAGGATGAATTTCTTACTTGGATTGAGGATCAGCGGATTGCTAACGAACTTGCGGGCGACGCTGCGGTAGCGGCACGTAGCAGAGAGTGGACAATGGCGGAATTGATGCCCATGGGAGAGGATGTATACCTCACACATTGCGCGACTTGCCATCAGCCGGATGGTGCCGGGCAAGGCATCAAATATCCGGCATTAGCTGTGGCGTTAGATCCAACTCGTGTGATTTCTACTGGGCCGATTGAAGCCCATCTAGACAGGGTTATGAATGGTCTTGCTGAAACTGAGATGCAAGCCTGGGCCCCGCAGCTTAGCGATGTGGAATTGGCAGCAGTGATTACCTATGAACGGAATACCTGGGGCAATAACACGGGCGACATAGTTCAACCGCTTACTGTATATGAGGCCCGTTAGGTGACTCTTTCATGATTGCACACGCAGACACAATACCCCCAGCTCGACACCCACTGGTGAGCTTTATTCTCCGCTGGGTATTAACCACCAATCACAAGGAGATCGGCACTCTCTATCTTTGTCTTAGCTTTGCGTTGTTCTTGATCGGCGGGTTAATGGCAATGGTTTTTCGCGCAGAGTTAGCGCAGCCAGGGCTTCAGTTTATGACAGCCGACTTCTATAACCAATTGCTTACCCTGCATGGGTTGGTCATGGTATTTGGTGCGGTGATGCCCGCGTTTGTGGGGCTAGCTAACTGGATGATTCCAATGATGATCGGTGCGCCCGATATGGCGCTCCCGAGGCTGAATAATTTTAGTTTCTGGATCCTGCCTTTTGCATTTTTCCTGTTGCTCTCATCCCTATTCATGGAGGGTGGTGCGCCCAATTTTGGATGGACTCTATACGCGCCCCTATCGACAACTTATGGCCCCCCGAGCACTGACTTTTTGATTTTTGGTATTCATTTGATGGGTATCTCCTCGATTCTTGGTGCCATCAATATCATAGTCACGATCTTTAACCTGCGGGCACCAGGTATGACCCTGATGAAGATGCCCTTATTTGTTTGGACATGGCTAATCACAGCCTTCTTGCTCATCATGGCTATGCCTGTGCTTGCCGGGGTTGTTACGATGATGCTCACCGATCGGCACTTTGGGACAAGCTTTTTTGAGGCTTCGGGTGGTGGTGATCCTCTTATTTTTCAGCACGTGTTCTGGTTCTTCGGGCATCCGGAGGTCTATATCATGATCTTGCCAGGCTTCGGCATTGCTTCGCAGATCATTCCCACTTTTGCGCGTAAACCTTTATTTGGCTATGCCTCAATGGTGTACGCAACTGTCGCTATTGCGGGGTTGTCGTTTGTTGTCTGGGGGCATCACATGTTTGCCACCGGTATGCCGTTGGCTGCCGAACTGTTCTTCATGTATGCAACGATGTTGATTGCAGTGCCCACAGGTGTGAAAGTGTTTAATTGGGTGGCCACTATGTGGCGCGGCTCAATGACCTTTGAGACGCCAATGTTATTCGCAATCGGGTTCGTCGTGATGTTTACCATAGGCGGCTTTTCAGGGCTCATGCTGGCTATCGCACCAGTTGACTTCCAGTATCACGATACCTTTTTTGTGGTGGCACATCTCCACTATGTTCTCTATCCGGGCGCCATCTTCGCAACAATGGCAGCGGTCTATTATTGGTTGCCTAAATGGACCGGGAATATGTATGACGAGCGACTAGGAAAAATCCACTTCTGGTCAGCAGTAATCGGACTCAATCTGACTTTCTTCCCTATGCATTTTGTCGGACTTGCTGGAATGCCGAGACGGATTGTTGATTATGCCCTTCCATATGCCGGGCTAAATCTTTTTGCCACTCTCGGAGCTTGGATTCTGGGTCTGACGCAGTTGCTGTTTCTATACATTGTTATTAAGACTATACGTGGTGGTGAGAAGGCAACTGATCAGGTTTGGGAGAGTGCGGAAGGATTGGAATGGACGGTGCCGTCACCAGCGCCGCACCACACGTTCGACACTCCACCGCGTGTGGAGTAATGCGATCAGCCTAAATCAGTAAAGAGCATGTCAGAGCGATGGATTGATGACAAAGAACCGTAAACAGCAACGCAAGCAAGCGACTCTTTTAGTACTACTGGCTACCGGTATGTTTGGGTTCGCGTTCGCATTAGTGCCGCTTTACGAGATTTTTTGCGAAGTAACAGGGTTTAATGGAAGAACATTTGGGCAGACTACTGCTTCTGTTGAGCAGTTCTCGCAGGTCGTTGGTCGTGAGGTTACGATCGAGTTTGTTGCCCATGTTGGCAGGGGTATGCCTTGGGAGTTTCGACCAACTGAGAGCCGTCTTCGCGTACGGACTGGAGAAGTGTCAGAGACCAAGTTTTATGCACGTAACTATGCGAACAAGTTGGTGACCGGTCAGGCGGTGCCAAGCGTTACGCCTGGGGCAGCTTCGTTATCCCTCCACAAAATTGAGTGTTTCTGTTTTACCCAGCAACAGTTAGAGGCGGGCGAAGAGGTTGAGATGCCCGTATTGTTTTACGTGGATGATGATCTGCCAGCGGATATTGGCACCCTGAGTCTGTCCTACACGCTATATCCCGTACCTGACGCTCAAGTTGTAACACTTGATGATGATGTGCGGGGTAGTCCCACACCAATATTAGAGCATTCCGAGGAGCATTCTGGCTCATGAGTGATACTCCTCGTTATTACGTTCCACACAGCAGCGTATGGCCTATCGTGGGTTCGGTTGCATTGTTTATTACCGCATACGGTGCGGCTAATTTTATCCAGCAGAGTACTGATAAAGTTGTGACAGCCACGGGTAGTTCTGGAGCGGTAATCTTTTTCGTCGGGCTTGCGGCAATCGCGTTCATGATGTTTGGCTGGTTTGGGACCGTTATCCGAGAGTCGCTAAAGGGTTTGGTTAGTGATCAACTTGATCGCACCTATCGACAGGCTATGCTCTGGTTCATCGTATCAGAGGTTATGTTCTTCGCAGCTTTCTTCGGTGCGCTTTTTTATGCCAGGATTATTTCCGTACCTTGGCTAGCTGGTGCCGGGAATAATCTAGCAACCCATTTATTTCTGTGGCCGGACTTCGCAGATACTTGGCCACTTTTTAGAACCCCAAGTGGCGCAGAGACCGAGGCGATGCCGGCATGGGGGTTGCCCTTTATTAACACTGTGATCCTGGTTACTAGCAGTGTTACCGTCACTTTTGCTCATTGGGCTTTAAAGAAAGGCCAGAGACTGCCTTTACAGGTGTGGCTTGCACTGACTGTAGCTTTGGGCGTTACATTTTTGACCTTTCAGGTAATTGAATACGTAGAGGCTTACCATGAACTTGGGCTAACTCTGGCGTCCGGCATCTACGGCTCAACATTTTTTATGCTGACGGGATTTCATGGCGCACACGTGACGCTGGGAACAATAATGCTGTTCGTGATGTTATTGCGATCGCTAAAGGGTCACTTTACTTCTGATAACCATTTCGCATTTGAAGCTACGAGTTGGTATTGGCACTTTGTGGATGTTATCTGGCTGTTTCTATTTACGTTCGTCTACTGGTTTTAACCGTCGGGGATGGTGAATCTTGTGATAAACCCGAATGCCAGTAGAGCAAGCAACATTATGGCTAGGCCAACTCGGATGCTGAGTGATTTTACGGTGCGTTGTGTAGTACCGCGATCTTTTACTAGAAAAAACAGGCCGCTGCCTAGGCTGATAATGATGCCAAGCATGACTATAACGATAAGAGAATTGAGCATTTGTTGCGGAATCCTGATGAATGATTCTTATGGAATCAAGAGTGTGAACTGATGTCAAGAACAGCTGAGATCAATCTCACTATCAATCTGGACGATGATGATATTCCTACGAAAATAGTGTGGGAAGCATCCGAGTCGAGTAACGCCGGGCCTACGCACTGTCAGTCGATGATGTTGTCGTTGTGGGATGCTGAGCAAAAGACTATTGCGGCAATTGATCTATGGGAGAAGGATACGACCATTGATGACATGAATCACTATTTCTACCAAGCGATTCATCAGATGGCGAACACGTACCTTCGTGCAACTAAAAATGAGAGTGTTTCTAAATTGATTCATAAATTTGGTGAGAGGTTTGGTAGCACTGTTGGGTTAGTTAGTAACGGTAGTGATAAAGAGTCAGCTCGGGGGGCGGGGCTGGATCTGATCTCGTTGGCTGAGGACAACCGAGAGCGGGGGGTGTAATAAATGGCTGTTTCTATTGTACCTACCCTAAGGATACTTAAACCAGCCGCATTAATTGTCGGCGTAGCTTTTGTGGGGCTGATATTCGGTTATTGGGCCAATGCGGCATTTACAACTGGCAGTTACAACACTTTGTACCCAGGTCCAGGGCCGGAACAGCCTATAAATTTCAGCCATAGAATTCATGCGGGCGATTACCAGATTGAATGTTTGTACTGCCACACTGAGGCACGTAGATCTACATCTGCCGGTGTACCCGCAGTTAGCAAGTGTGCGGGTTGTCATCAGCTTGTTGTGCCGGAGCGTCCACAGATCAGAATGGTGTTGGAGTACTGGGAAAATCAGGAACCTATACCATGGGTTAAAGTTCACGACTTGCCTGACTTCGTCTATTTTTCCCATAAACGACACGTATTGGCTGGAGTGGATTGTCAGACATGTCACGGACCAGTTGAAACCATGGATGTCGTCTCTCGGATGGCGCCGAATCAGATGGGCCAGTGCCTGACGTGTCATAGAGAGCATCAGGTAGAGTTTGGGCTTGATTGCTTGACTTGCCACAAGTGAAGCGAGAGTGAAGGTAGCAAGATGTCAAGCATAGATCGCAGGGATTTCTTAAAACTTGTCGGAGCTGGCGGTGTGGGAGCAGGTGCTGGCTTCATGTTGAGGGAATCGATCAAGCATCCGACACAGCACTTAATTCCTTATCCAATTCCCCCTGAGGAGTTCAGTCCAGGTATCGCGACCTGGTACAACACGGTGTGTTCAATGTGTTCGGCCGGTTGCGGAATCTCTGTTCGGACGCGAGAAGGGCGAGCTAAAAAAATTGAGGGTAATCCTGCACACCCTGTTAGTCAGGGCAGGCTTTGTGCACGGGGGCAGGCTGGGCTGCATACTCTATATAATCCCGATAGACTGACTGGACCGCTTCTCCGTGTTGGGGAGGGAGAATCTGGTGAGTTAATGCCCGTTACCTGGGATGAGGGGTTATCTCAGCTTGCAGGACGTTTAAATACATTACGAGACGACGGTCAAGGAAATAGAATTTGTTTCCTTAGTGAAGGTGTCCGGGGTCATTTGGCTGAATTGTTTGAGCTATTCGTCGATCAATTAGGGTCGTCCCGTCTCCTACACTATGATTTTGCCCACCCGCAGACGCTTTACGCAGCCATCAACCGGCTTTTTGGTGAGACGCATCTACCGTATTACGACTTAAGAAACACGCGTTTTTTGCTGTCTTTCGGAGCTGATTATCTCGGTAGCTGGATATCTCCTGTGCATCATGGCCTGGGTTTTGGGCATAGTCGCCAAGGACGAGACGAGATCAGGGGGCGGTTTGTTCAGATTGAGCCAAGAATGTCACTAAGTGGTGCGGCAGCCGATGAGTGGATTGCCGCTAACCCGGGGACAGAAGGTATTTTAGCTCTGGGGCTTGGAAACCATATTGTAAGCCAGGGCGGTTACCAGGGCGCGGATCGAGAGGAGTGGGCTGCATCCCTAGCCGCATACTCAGTTGAGTCGGTCGCGACACAAACAGGTGTCCCGGCGGCAACGATAGCGCGTCTGGCAGAAACCTTCGCAGATACACAGCCCAGCCTTGCGATCGGTGGTGGTGCGGCAGGTAATTACAGCAATGGTGTCGACACATTAGTTGCAGTTAATGCGCTCAACTATCTGGTTGGAAATCTGGGTAGAGAGGGTGGTTTGGTATTCAATCCTGAACCCATTGTTGGGAGGGGGGCGAATGCTTCTCAGGCAACCTACAGCTCGATGCTCGATTTGGCCCGGGATGCTCGTCAGGGTGAGATAGATGTCTTAATTCTGAACCAGACCAATCCGGTATTCACTCTGCCCGGGGCAGCCGATTTTCGCGAGGCACTGGCTCAGATACCGCTTATTGTCAGTCTGTCCAGTTTTATGGATGAGACAACCTCGATGGCTGACCTTATTTTACCGAGTCATACGTATCTAGAGAGTTGGGGAGATGACTTCCCAGAGCCAGGCGTAGGATTTTCGGCTGGCGCCATCTCGCAGCCTGTGGTCTCTCCTTTGTACGATACTCGTGCAACCGGAGATATTATTCTAGGGCTTGCGCGCGAACTCAGCCTCACAGATGCATTGCCATGGTCCGATATGGAAGAGTACCTTCAGGAAGGTTGGCGGGGCATTTATGCAAGAGGTAGTACTGAGGAGGAAGGGTTTGAGGCATTTTGGACTGATGTCCTGAAAGCTGGTGTGTGGGGGGAGACAACACGGCGTGTTTTGCCTGCTTCTGTTGATGTCAGCGTCATTGAATCGGTCGGTGTCGAAGCACCCGAGTTCTCGGGATCAAGCGATACATATCCTTTCATTTTTCATCCTTATCTTTCGAATACGCTGAACGATGGTCGAGACGCTAACCTGCCTTGGATGCAGGAGGTGCCCGATCCTTTGACAAGCGTTGTCTATGGTTCCTGGGTGGAGTTAAACCCGACCACCGCGAGTGAAATGGGGTTAGCGGAAGGGGACGTAGTTGAAGTCGAATCTCCACATGGCAAAGTTGCCGCGCCCGTATATGTTTATCCAGCCATCATGCCCAATGTCATCGCGATGCCTATTGGGCAGGGTCATGATGAGTATGGTCGCTATGCCAACGGTCGTGGAGTCAACCCAATTCAGATCCTCTCTCCAGAAATGGAGCCGGAGACAGGTGGTCTTGCTTGGGCAGCTACCCGAGTTAGGCTCACGCCGACTGGTCAACGGATAGATTTGGTAAAGACTGGTGGGGTCTCCCGGGATCTTGGTCGTGAGATCATTCAGACGACCGAATCTGGTACGGGTAGCGGTGAAACTGCCAGCCTGCACAGTATTCCGATAACGGTGATACCGACATGAGTTTTATTAACAATTTTCTCGCAAGCTGGCGAGAATACAGACGGCCTGGTTATTACGAGGAGTTTGATTACGCCTGGACCATGAGTATTGATCTTGATCGTTGCACTGGTTGCGAGGCGTGTGTCACTGCTTGTCAGGCTGAGAATAACTTACCTATCGTTGGCGAAGATGAATTTGCTAAGGGCAGGGAGATGCAATGGATACGTATTGAGCGCTACTGGGAGGGTGAATATCCAAACGTTAAGCTGGGTTTTATACCAATGTTGTGCCAACACTGTGATGCGGCACCTTGCGAGACAGTCTGTCCGGTAGGTGCGACCTATCATAACCAAGATGGCCTTAATGCCCAGGTATACAACCGCTGCATTGGCACCCGGTCATGCGCGGTTTATTGCCCTTATGAGGTTCGCTACTTCAATTACAACGATCATCATTGGGATGCTCCTCTGGATGAGCAACTAAATCCGGACGTATCGGTGCGTGAGAAGGGGGTGATGGAGAAATGCACCTTCTGTATTCAAAGAATTCGACAAGCAAAGGATCAGGCTAAGGATGATGGGAGGAGACGTGTTCGGGACGGAGAAGTACAGCCGGCATGTGTGCAGACCTGTCCTGCAGAAGCTTTGGTTTTTGGCGATCGGAATGACGCTGAGAGCCAAGTTTCTCAATCAATGAACGATCCGCGAGCCTACCATGTGTTAGAGGAACTCAATACTGACCCATCCGTCGTTTATCTTAAGAAAGTGGATAGCAATGCAGCCTGAACGCGATATTAGTTACGCCGATGTAAATCGAGATGTTGTACGTTCGCTGGTAGAAACGGGCTCAAAGTATTACATCACACTGGCAATTTCTGTCAGTGTAATGCTGGCCTGCTTTTTCTTTCCCTGGTTCTACCAACTCCAATACGGTATTGGTGCTGCAGGAATGAACCACCCCACTGTTTGGGGGACATATCTCGCAAGCTTTATTTTTTGGATTGGGCTCAGTCACTCGGGGACGTTGTTATCGTGCGTTCTGCATATTACGAACAGTTCTTGGCGTAAGGCAATGTACCGCAGTGCAGAGGCTATGACGCTATTTTCATTAATGGTTGCTGCAACAATGGTGATGGTGCATGTAGGGCGTCCGTGGTTCATACATTGGGCAGTACCATATCCTAATCAGATGGAATTATGGCCAAATTTTCGGTCACCGTTAATGTTTGATGTTATGGCGATCACTACCTATCTCACGGGTAGCACAATTTTCATTTATATGGGAACTATTCCTGATTTTGCAGCTGTTAGAGACCGCACGACAGGGTGGCGACACCACATGTATGTTTTGCTTTCCTTAGGATGGCGTGGGACCGACACTGAGTGGCACAGATTAGGTTGGGCTTACACATTTTTGGCAGTTTTGATTATTCCGTTAGCTGTTTCTGTGCATAGCATCGTTTCTTGGGACTTTGCGTTGTCCATTGTTCCGGCACTGCACCAGACTATCTTTGCCCCCTACTTTGTCGTCGGGGCTATTTACTCCGGTACGGCAGGGATTGTCACGGTGATGTTTGTGCTACGGAAGTACATGAATTTTGAGCACTATATTACGAAGTTACATTTTGACAACCTCGGAAAATTATTATTGGTGCTGTCATTGATTTGGACGTATATCAATGCGTTGGAAATTTTTACAGGCTGGTACAGCGGCACTTCAACTGAATATGAAGCCATTCGTTACAGGCTCTTCGGTTACTACGCGCCCTTGTATTGGGAGATGATTCTATTTTGTGCTGTAGCTCCGCTTTTAATGATCTCAAAGCGTTTCCGGACTTCCTTCGTACCTATGCTGATTTTGTCGATTGCGATCAATATCGGGATGTACACCGAGAGGTTTCTAATTGTCGGTACATCGTTGTCGCGACAATACTTGCCCGATGCTTGGGGTCTTTACGTACCGAGTCTGGTTGAGATTTCAATCATGGTTGGTTCGCTTGCCATGTTTGTGACGCTGTTTCTGATCTTTGTGAAGATTTTTCCCAGCGTATCCATCTATGAGGTTAAAGAGACACTTCCTGAGCCTGAACCTAAGCCGCAGTCTGAGAGTGGAGTACCCGAGTGGCAACCAACACAGTAGGATTATTCGACGCACCTGCAACAGCACTTGCTGCAGCTGGAGAGCTCAAGGGTGCCGGCTTCGATGCAACGTCAGTAATTTCTCCGATTCCTCTTCATGGGGCCGAGAAGGTACTCGGAGAGAAGAAGTCAATAATCAAGCGTTTTACATTTTTTGGCGGTTTATTTGGCATGTTATTTGGATTCAGTCTTGCGGCTGGTACGGCCGCACTCTCTCTGCTTCCCACAGGAGGTAGACCAATCATTACAATTCCACCGTTCCTGATCATCACCTATGAGATGACCATCTTGTGCGGCATCTTGGCAACCGTTATTGGGTTTTTGGTGAGTGCGAGATTTCCCGCAATGCGAGAACGAGTGTATGTGCCGGAAGCAGCGGTCGATAAATTTGTTGTATCGGTTCTCTGTGCGGATGATGAGCATGACAAGCGCGCTGAAGAAATTCTTCGTAGCGCTGGTGCTGAAGAGATCCGCAGATTGAGGGAGGAAGATTAATGAGACGTATGGGGCAGGGCCCAGCAGTGCTAACTCTCTTGGTCTTCTCCGTAACTGGTTGGGGGTATCCATGGGATAAGGATATGGTGGATCAACCAACCGCAAAGCCGCATGAATCCGAGGCACCAGCCGGACCGGGTTCAGTTCCGGTTGAGGGGGGGGAAACTTTGCCTGCTCCCACGTCAGAATTGGGAATGTTTGAGGCGAAGGAAGAGGCTGTGTCGGTGCAAAATCCAGTTCCAGCAACACCCAATTCAGTTGCTGTGGGGGAGTATCTTTTTCAGATCAACTGTTTAGTTTGCCATGGCTCGGATGGTCGAGGGACAGGTACGGTTGGCGCTATATTGGAAGTTGCTCCAGTTGATCTAAACGATGCCTATACCCAAGATCAAGCCGATGGCCAAATATTTTTCACGCTAACACGAGGTCGGGCCACTATGCCCTATTACCGTGATGCCCTCAGTCAGGATGAGCGGTGGCACGTGATCAACTACATTAGAGCGGAGTTTGGTTCGGAATGAATGGGCATCAGACAACAGCTACGGACGAGTCCCCGGTGTCGCCTCGGCAGCCAGGCGCCTTTTTGTGGGGACTAGTTGCCTTGTTTCTACTAGGTGTTGGTAGCCTAATATATGGCGGATCTAACGAAAGCACCCAGACCGATACAGCATTGCTGATAGTCACATTTCTTTTTCTGATGGGGGTGAGTCAGGCAGGTATTGTATTTTGCGCAATAACGCGACTGGTTCGCGCACAGTGGTCTAAGCCTTATTACAGGCTGGCTGAGCTGAGCACATTGGCATTTTTTCCGTTTGCGATTGTTGGCCTTTTTCTGATCTATTTTTATGCGCAGGACGACCTATTCTATTGGCTCAACCCTTCTCCTGAGGAGCATCTAAGTCCATGGCTGAGTATTAATTGGCTCTTGATCAGGAATCTTTTTGGACTCGCGCTGTTTTACGGTCTGAGCGCATACTATGTGCTTAAGGGGCTTAAACCAGATCTGGACTCAAGCAAGGAAAATATAAACCACCGTGAGGTTGAGAACCAATTGTACTTGCTTTCACCCCTTGTGCTGGCAGCTTTTATAATTTGCAATACTTTTTTTGCCTGGGATTTTGGCATGATGCTGATTCCCCATTGGCATAGCACGGTATTTCCTATACTTTTCTGGTTTGGGAATATTTTTGCAGGCACGGCTGCGATGATTGTTTTTCCCGCGCTACTTGGTGGGTCAAGAGGCTCGGATTCCTACTTCGGTCCGGATCAAGTTCGATGTTTGGGTATGATGGTTACCGCCTTTACGCTTATGTGGTTGTACTTTTTCTGGGCGCAGTTTTTTGTGATGTGGTTTGGCAATCTACCGCATGAAACAGATCCTTTGTGGCGGCAAATGTATGGGCATTATGGGCCGTATTTTTGGACTATGATGGCAGGCTGTTTCTTTATCCCTTTCGTCGCTTTCATTTTTGCCTTTGTAAAGCGGTCAGTATGCGCTATGTGTATTCTGGCATTTACTATTAATTTGGGGATATGGCTTTATAAATACCTGATGGTAGTGCCCGTCTTTTCTCCAGATGACCAACCATTTAGTAATTGGCTGGATATCTCCGTGGCTGTCGGCCTGGCAGCAGGATTTTTGGCTGCAGTTATACTGCTTGCGAGACGACTTCCCATGTACTCACACTGGGAAATTGCATTGAAACCTGAACCGAGGCGCTAATCAGGTCTTTGGGCGAGAATAATTTGCCCGCATAAACTGCCAACGATTCTCGCCAAGAATTACTAGGGTAAGGAAGCAATGTATGCTGAGATATTCAGCATGTCTTCGGCGCTCAAGTTGGCTACCACGGCGGTCATCAACGGGCTTTGTCGAGTTCCCTGCTTGATATCCCATAGTTGTCGCATGGTATAGCTTGCGGTACGTCCAGCAATGCCTGGTACTATGCCAAGTCCCATGTGATCTAGGCCATGACAGATTCCACACTGTATTGTTTTACTATCACCTGTGTTTACAAGTCGCTCGCCTTTTGCAAGGCTGCCCACGGGTACGTACGCGATAAATCCACCGCGTGGATCGCGCATCATTTCGGTTTTTTCCGGATCCTCAGGTACCTCTATGATTCGTTGTCCTAGGGGCGTAGGTGGCATATCCGGAACGGGCAACATCAGACCGTTATTGGTAGAGCGGACTTGTGGTACCTCTACGGTTTCAATTACACGAACCATGGGGCGATAGTCCATTGAAGAGTAATATTCGGCAACCTGTTGCTTTTCATCATCTGTCAGTCGGGTAGCGATCATTGCCATCACATTTGTATTGGCTTTGCGTGGATCAGCGCTGCGCCGGGTACCATTCTCAAAAGCTTCAAGTTGCTGGAGGATATAGGTGGCAGACAAACCTGAAACGTGGCCATTTTCCATCTTGCCCTGGCCATTTGGATAGTGGCAGAGTGCGCAGGCTTGCAGTCCCTCAGACTCATCTCCTCTAGCAACAATATCCGGCATCAGCGGGTGATCGTTTGGGTACCAGTCTGCGGGGCCATAACCGAAGTAAGCTTCGTTCCTGGTAAAGGATGCTGAGGTATCTGGCAATGTTCGTTTGATGCCGTCATCGGGCACGGGCTGGCCAACATACCCGCATTCGATCGGCCTGGCTGTGGGTGGGCAAGGTGGGGCTACCTGGTCGCCTGGTGCTAGCGGTGATAAAAGTCCGTACGCCCAGTCTGGCCAGTCTGGTGTATGTTGCATCGATTGCGCATTAAGACCCGTACTGAAACTGGTGAGGCTGATTAGGCCGAGTATTGTTAGACCAACGCGTTGTCTCATTCGTAGTTGTCCTCAGTCTGCTATACCACGATTGTGGCACATCATTCTCTAATCTGCGTGCTCTGATACTTCAAAGTGGTGAGTTTTATACTAGTGTATTTCAAGATACTCTGAGCTTAGAAAGCCCGATTTAGACTAATGTTTTGAGTATCCAAAAAAATAGAATAAAACGCTATCTAAGGTCAAGAATCTTTAGCAGCGATTTTTATTAAGATTGAACAGATAGAGCATTGAGGAATAAGGCTGATCGGGTATTTGTTCTCTGACTACTAATATAGGAGTAGAATTAAAATCGTCTTAGAGTAGAGAGACCGGTATCTGTAGGGTCATTACTGGCAATTAGGTACATGCCAGCGATAGATTTTTCTTAAGATTACATATTGCCGGGTTTTCTGATGCAATTATTAATTATGAGGGTGCTAAAAATCTGGAGGCAGTTGTGTTAATCGCTCGCAAGATACTTTTCATTGCTTTCTTGGGCACTCCAATTGTGGCCATTGGCCACCATGCGATTGCAGGCCGATATGACCCTGCAACAATTATTGAGGTTGAAGGTGAGGTAACCAGTCTTTTGTGGAGGAATCCTCACGTTCAAGTGTCAATGCGTGTAATTGGAGAGAACGGAGATTTACAGGATTGGGACATGGCGACAACTTCACTGAGTAATATGCGTCGTTGGCAGATTGGTCCAGAATTCATTGCGGTGGGGGATACCATACGAGTCGCAGGTAATCCTGCTATTCGTATTGAACACGGACTTTATATTAGCAATGTATTGACTAGTGGCGGTGAGGAGGTTTTGTTAGGGGGTAATGTTCAACCTAGATGGGATTCGGATGAAACTATTGAAATGTCGGCAAGCCGACGTCTCGGGATTGGCGACACATCGGCGCCAGAGCTCGGTATATTTCGTATTTGGAGCACTCCCGACAACATTCCAATGTTGGTGCCGAGGGATATTGGGCGAACCTCCTCCGGTAGAGCCAATCTTACTGAGGGCGCGCTACAGGCTGTAGATGCATTCATATGGGAGCGGGATAACCCACTTCAGAATTGCGCGCCAAAGGGCATGCCACTAATAATGGAAGCCCCGTACCCCTTTGCATTTATACAGGAGGGCGAGAGTATTCTTTGGCATAACGAAGAATACGATACGGTTCGTACTATCCACATGGCGCCTGATGCTTCATCAGAGGGGCAATCAGATTCACTCCTCGGGTACTCTATAGGCCGTTGGGAGAACGAGAACACGTTGCTTGTAAGTACGACGCACATGGGTTGGGAGCACTTTGATGGCCAAGGTATCCCGGCGAGCACGGCAGGGACATTAGAGGAACGCTTTACTTTGAGTGAGATGGGAGATCGTCTAGATTACAGTATGACATTTAGTGATCCTGCGAATCTTGTCGAGCCAATGACCTTCGGAAAACACTGGGTATGGTACCCCGATGCGGAAGTGGCTGGATATGCATGTTCACTAGAGGCAGAAGATTAATTAATAACTGTAAATATTTGATATTTAAAATATTTATTTTAATATAAGCGCCATTGCACACGCAGTTTTCGTCCTTATCCGCTATCGGTTATTTGGTTGGGTTGGATACAAATCAAAATACACAGTTGCTATGTAGGTAGTGTTGTAGTGTTTTTTAGGAGTTTCCCAATCTAAGGGATTCATTAGCTTTTATTGTCAGATTAATTGGGGGGAATTATGCAGTGCATTCGTACCGTGGCAGTTTCCATGATATTGGCATGCACAGTGCTTTTGTTCTCACGGATAACGGACGCACAGTCTTCGGTATCAGTTGAAAATTTTCCGGATTGGAGTGGTGTCTGGCAGATGATTGGTCCCACAGTTTTTGACCGTGCTACCGTTGCCCCCGCGGACGGTCGAGCCGGGCAACACGGCGTACGCGAATATCCCCCATACAATGTTGAGTGGGAAGGAAAATACGTCGCAAATATTGAGCTGATTCGACAGGATCGTTTTCCAGACACAATATCCACGTGTGGCACTTTCCCAGGATTCCCTCGAACGATGAATTTGCCAGGCGCAATGGAATTTGTTGTTAGGCCAGAACAAGTCTGGATTCTTACAGAGGATGGCCCGAGCATCACACGCATCTACACTGATGGCCGTAACCACCCTCCACCTGATGAGATCTGGCCGACTTATAGCGGTGAGTCCGTCGGAGAATGGGAGGGGGATACACTAGTTTTTAAAACCATAGGTATTAAAGGGGCCGGCGATACTATCCTTGACAGGACAGGACTAGTACTCAGTGAGCAAGCTCAAATTACAACACGGTTGCGGAGAGTTGATGAAAGTACGATGGAAGCTCGAATGATTATTGAAGATCCGGAAGCTTTGACAGCACCGTGGTCTGTCAATAAACAGTACGAGCGTTTGCCAGCAGGCTCTCGAATGTTTGATGTCGCTTGTGCAGAAAACAATCGTAATCCGGTGGATGAGGCTGGTCGGACTTTAACGCTTGATGCGGAAGGTAATATATTGGATATGAATTATTGAACGAGGAGTAGGGTGATGGGCAGAGAAAAAAATTCTTCGTCAATTTTGAAACTGTATTCATTGATAATTTTCGGATTTGCGTGCTCGCCGGTGACGGCACATCATTCTGGAAACATGTTTGATCGAGAACGGACAGTTGAGTTGACTGGGACTGTAAAAGAGTTTCAGTGGGCAAATCCTCACATTTGGATTCAAGTGCTTGTTCCCGACACTGCAGGGTTACTAGAGGAGTGGAGTATTGAAGGCGGTGTACCCAACAGGCTATTCAGAGCTGGATGGCGGCCCACGAGTTTTAAGCCTGGTGACGAGGTAACGATCTTAGCCAATCCAATGAGAGATGGAGCTAAGGCTGGTGCGTTCGTCGGCGCGAGGTTGACCGACGGTTCAACACTAGGCCGATTCTCCAATTGATAATGGTCCGATCTATCATGGCGTTGGCCATGAGCGTCAAGATGAAAGCGTAGCAATTTGGACTACGACTTGGCTTTCGTGCAGTAGCTTCAATGTCAGGAGGGGTTGAATTTGAAACGGCGTGATTTTCTTGGTGGACTGAGCAGCGGAGCTGCTTTGGCTGCCTGCAGCCCTCAAACGCAGGAAGCAAACGAGGATAGAAGTACTACGCAGCGTTTTTCCTGGAAGATAGTGACAACCTGGTTGCCGAACTTCCCAGGGCTAGGGACGGGTGTCAACACACTGGTTCGTTATATCCATGAGCTGAGTGGCGGTCGTATGGATATCACCATATACGGTGCAGGTGAGTTGGTACCTGCAACAGAAGTATTTGATACTGTATCTGAGGGAAATGCAGAAATGGGGCATGGTCCAGCCTACTACTGGCGTGGCAAAAGTCAGGCAGCCCAGTTTTTCACCACCATTCCATTCGGTCTGAACGCACATGAGCAAAACGCTTGGTTGTATTATGGTGGTGGTTTGGAGTTATGGCGTGAAGTTTATGGGCCATTTAACCTTGTTCCGTTCCCGGCGGGGAATACGGGCGTGCAGATGGGAGGATGGTTCAATAGGCCTATCGAGAATATCGAGAGTCTCCGGGGTTTAAAAATGCGAATGCCAGGCATCGCCGGTGAAGTTTTACGTCGCGCCGGTGGTATCCCGGTATTTCTTCCTCAGCCAGAAATCTACACAGCACTTCAGACAGGGAACATTGACGCCGCAGAGTGGGTGAGCCCCTACAATGATAGGGGGCTTGGGCTGCACCAAGCAGCTCGCTATTACTATTACCCGGGCTGGCAGGAGCCAGGCCCTACACTGGAATGCATAGTGAACCGAGAAGCTTGGAACTCTCTTCCCGAGGATTTGCAGGCCATTATTCGTGTTGCATGCCAGGCAACGGTCGTTGATATGACCTCGGAGTTCATGGCGCGTAATGCCACTGCGCTAGAGCAGTTACGGTCGGAAGAGAGTGTTGAACTCCGCAAATTTCCTGATGACGTTCTTGCTCGGTTAAAGACAATAACCTTTGAAGTCATTGAGGAAATGGCTGCAGAGGATGAACTCGTAGCAAAGGTTTGGAATTCTTACCGGGATTTTATGAGGCGTTCTCAAAGCTGGCAGGAGATTTCCGAGCAAGCCTATCTTTCCACGAGAAATCTTTAACTTGTGCTATGAATAATATTCACGACATGGGCGGGATGACGTGCTTCGGACCTGTTGAGCGAGAGGAGAATGAACCCATTTTTCATGGGGAGTGGGAGCGACGGGTTTTAGCCCTGACTCTTGCCACATCAGTATTTTTTGGCCCTTTGGATAGACGCCGCCACGTACTTGAGCAGATGAACCCTCTGGATTACCTCAGTTGTAGCTATTACGAGCGATGGTTGGTTCGGATTGAGCGTTTATCAAAAGAAACTGGCTTCGTAACTGATGAGGCGTTTACGAGCAGGGGTGCTGCTCTTTTTGAGACTGTGTCTGGCGCACCGGTCGACTCCGACACCATGGATTCGATCATCCGACAAGGGAATCCATCAGTTCGTGACACCGGGCGGTTAGAGCCATGTTTTGCAGTTGGGGACCGGGTTCGTGCCCGGAACATCAACCCTTCAGGGCACACCCGGTTAGTAAGGTATGTACGTGGGCGTGTGGGAGTGATCCATCAGATTCATGGTACACACCGCTTCCCTGATACCACGGCTCATGATAAGGGAGAGAATCCCCAGCCACTTTATTCGGTTCGATTTGATGCGACGGAACTCTGGGGATCTTCAGCGTCGATAAAGGACAGTCTTTTTATCGATCTTTGGGAGGATTACTTGGAAGTGGAAAATGGCTGATAAACACCAGCACGACGTACCACCTAATCCTTATCTTGAGAAACGTCGTACCGCGACTGAGGCAAAGGCACTCGAAGAGCGCGTCCGGCAGCTAGAGAATCTTCTGACGGAAAAGGGCGTTGTTTCTAAAAAGACCCTGGATAGAGTCGTTAGTATTTACGAAAACGACCTGGGTCCTCTTAATGGCGCGAAGGTTGTTGCGCGCGCGTGGATTGATGCGGCTTATAGGCAGCGATTGTTAGCGGATGCCACTAAGGCAATTAAGGAATTAGGGTTTGGAGGGCTTCAAGGCGAGCATATGGTTGTTGTTGAAAATACCGCAACGGTACACAATATTGTTGCGTGTACCCTATGCTCTTGTTACCCCTGGCCTGTTTTGGGCTTACCTCCTACTTGGTATAAAAATCCGCCATACCGTTCTCGTATTGCTATCGATCCGCGCGGCGTACTGATTGAATTTGGACTCGAACTTGATGACTCGATAGAAGTGCGAGTCTGGGACAGTAGTGCTGAGATTCGTTACTTAGTGCTTCCGGAGCGCCCACAGGGTACAGAGGAATTTAGCGAAGAGGAACTAGCGGCTCTCGTGACAAGGGATTCTATGATTGGTGTTGCAAGAGTAAATAGCTTTTCCTAGATGGATCGAATAGTCAAGGCTGAGGTTGCAGATATGGAGGGTGTTGGGGCTTTGCCTCGACGCAGTGGAGAACTTATTTTTCACGATCAGTGGGAGCGCCGTGCCTTTGCTTTAGGGGTAGCGTTACATGAGCAAGGGGAATTTAGCTGGGACGACTTTCGCAAATATCTGATTGCATCAATTTCTGCGAGTGGTGATATTTCGGAGATGCTCGATTCGAGCGGGCCTGGATACTATGAGCATTGGCTAGCGGCTCTGGAAAAGATGCTTATTGAGAAAGGTTTAATTACATCTAGCAAAGATTTGGTATTGTGAAGGGCCCTGCCAACGGTGGTTTGAACGCACAAAGTTTTCCGGTCTATGCTACTGCGCTGGCAAAGCAACATGTTGAACTCCAGGAGATTATTCAACGATGGGGGCTCCCCAATTTTTGGGGTCGTAGACCGGGGATCGAATCCCTCTTTCTTATTATTCTCGAACAACAAATATCTATCGCAGCGGCGCGGGCTATCTATCGTAAGCTCAAGGCTTCACTAGGGGGATTATCTGCTCGTCGCGTTTGTCTTGCGGGCCCGGTTGAATTGAGGGCACTTGGACTAACACGGCAGAAGTCTCGCTATTGCTATGAACTAGCGTGTGCCGTTACGGAGCGCCGGTTATCAGTCGATGGTCTAAAGAATCTTGGTGATGCTGAAGCTATCGAAGTGCTTTGTGCCCAGCCTGGTATTGGCCCATGGAGTGCTGCAATTTACCTAATGTCTGCATTAAAGCGTATTGATGTTTGGCCGCCGGGGGATCTTGCATTGCGACGTAGTATTGCGGAGTTATTCCCGAGAATGAATGCAGCTGCACTGGCCGATTCTGGTGATCGATGGTACCCACAGCGGGCGGTTGCAGCGCGGTTGATATGGCACCACTATCGCTGCAGTTTCGTTCGTTCCGGTTGACCTATGCTCATTTTGGTTTCTCACCGCGCTTCTATCCCCTAACTCCCCTTTTGGGTACAATGGCGGCGGAATTTGCGGAGTAGCTACTGATAAGCAGCTGGGTGATTTCTTTGTGAATCACTTGATTGTATCTGTTTGCTATAGTTTAAGGCTTTAGTAAAAAGGCCCCGTTTGGGGCCTTTTATTTGATACTGCCCAAACTGAGAGCACATCTGGGAGGCTGGTGGGTAAGAAGAATGGGCCATAGGCCCATTTTTTGTTCTTGCCCTTTGTAATGTGGAGTGAGTAGCGCAATTCGTAAAGAGAGACTAATAAAGCTTTTGGAGCCGTCTGTGCAGGCACTCGGATATGAACTGGTTGATCTTGATGCGCGTGTCGTTGGAAGGGGACTGTTGCGCGTCTATATAGACCACAAAGACGGGATTACTCTATCAGATTGTGAGCGAGTGAGTCGGCAGTTGAGTGCTTACCTTGATGTTGAAGATCCTTTGCCGGGCCAGTACACACTGGAAGTGTCTTCACCTGGATTGGATCGACGGCTCCGTACCTTGGATCACTTTCAAAAGTTTCAGAATGAAAAGATAGTAATTCAACTTACCACGTTACGGGATGGTCGTCGAAAGTTGAGCGGGTGTTTGCGTGGTATTAAAGGCGACACAATCTTGATTGATATCGATGGGGAGATTCTGCGACTGGAGCTAGCAGACATTGAATCGGCACAGCTGATACCAGCTGATTAATGTAAATGGTAGAGGTATCCGAGCTATGAGCAAAGAGATTTTAATGGTGGCTGATGCCGTCTCGAATGAGAAAGGCGTGGATAAAGATGTCATTTTTGAAGCTATTGAGGCTGCCCTGGCATCAGCAACGCGCAGACGGCACGGCGATGATATTGATGTACGTGTATCGATTGATAGAGGTAACGGCGAGTATGAAACTTTCAGGCGCTGGATGGTTTTTGCTGATGATTCCGATGAGCTAGAGGAGCCTAATCGAGAGTTAAGACTGCAGGATGCGGTAGATGTGAATCCCGATGCCGAGCCAGGTGAGTATGTTGAGGAACCACTGGAATCCGTGGAGTTCGGGAGAATCGCGGCTCAGACCGCAAAGCAGGTTATCGTTCAGAAGGTACGGGAGGCTGAGCGTAAGCAAGTTGTTGAGGAGTATGAGGGCCGCGAGGGAGAACTGGTTAGTGGGATCGTAAAGCGTGTGGATCGAAATGGTGCATTTGTTGATCTAGGCGGTAACGCAGAAGGTTTTTTACCTCGTGAAGAATTAATTCCACGGGAGCCTATAAAACCTCAAGATCGAATAAAAAGTATGTTGAGCGAGATTCGAGATGAACAACGTGGCCCTCAGCTATTCATGACAAGGACTTCACCACAATTTCTGGTTGAGCTTTTTAAACTAGAGGTTCCAGAGGTAGGGCAGGGACTTATAGAAATTATAGGCGCGGCTCGTGATCCTGGATTACGAGCTAAAATTGCCGTAAAGAGTAACGATAATCGCATTGATCCTGTTGGCGCATGTGTTGGGATGCGAGGCTCTCGCGTACAGGCTGTTTCTAATGAACTCGCGGGTGAGCGCGTAGACATCATCCTTCATGATGACAATGCAGCACAGTTTGTCATTAATGCGATGTCGCCGGCAGATGTAGTGGGCATCGTGATGGATGAGGAGGCTCATAGCATGGATGTCGCCGTGGATGAAGAAAAGCTTTCACAGGCTATCGGTAGAGGGGGGCAAAATATTCGGCTTGCAAGCGGATTAACTGGCTGGGAACTCAATGTGATGACCGAGACCGACGCTGAGGAGAAGAGCGAACAGGAAGCTCGCGACTTGCTCGGGAAGTTTATGAAGGAACTCGATGTCGATGAAGATGTTGCAACAGTCCTGGTCCAGGAAGGATTTTCTTCGTTAGAGGAGGTTGCTTATGTTCCGGTAAGTGAACTACTTGCGGTCGCGGAGTTCAATGAAGAAATTGTTGATGAACTTAGAGCGCGGGCTCGTGATGTGCTTATTACCCAAGCCATAGCGAGCGAAGAGATTATAGATCAAACGGAACCTGCAGAAGATCTTCTGAGTTTGGAAGGAATGAGCAAGGAATTGGCATTTGAGTTGGCGAGTCGAGGAATTGTTACTCGAGAAGATCTTGCTGAGCAGGCCGTGGATGACCTCGAAGAGATTGATTTGTTAGATCCAGAGCATGCGGCGGAGCTTATTATGACTGCTCGAGCCCACTGGTTTGAGAACGAGCAGCAGGACCGAGACTGAGGAGATCTTTATGTCGAACGTAACGGTCACAGAGTTTGCAGACGTCCTAAGGGTTCCAGTCGAAAAGTTGCTGGTGCAATTAGATGAAGCTGGCATCAAAGTAGAGGGCGCTGATGATACGATTAGCGAGGATGCAAAACTCGAACTACTTGCTCATTTGCGTTTATCTCACGGGCGAAAGGATCCTGGTACCTCTGCCCCAAAAAAAATTACGCTTAAGCGTAAATCTCAAAGTGAGCTTAGGTTGGCGAGTAGCCAGGGGCGCTCTCGCACGGTAAATGTTGAGGTTCGGCGTAAGCGCACCTATATCAAACGAGATGTCCTCGAAGAGGAAGCCCGCAAACAGCAAGAAGAACTAGACACTCAGCGCGAGGATGAAGAAGCTCAAAAAGAGGCTGAAGTGGTGCGTCTGGAAGGAGAGCGTAAGGCGGCCGAGGACGCAATTATTAAGGCCGAGCAGGAGCGAAGGGAGCTTGAGGCTCGCCAGAAGGTTGAAAAAGAAGTCAGCCGTCGCGCTGACGAGGAGGCGCGACGTTTAGTTGAGGAGCAACGGCGTGCTAAGGACGAGGAAGAGGCTGAGCGGACAGCACAGCTTCGCTTGGAGAAAGAGCGCGCGCAACAGCAGATCAAATCAACCACTGATGACCGCACGCTGCACGTCGCTGAAGGCGCAAGTGTGAGGCGGCGCAAAAAACGTCCCAGACGTCGCCCTGTGCATGTTAGCGTGGATGCGCAGCACGGGTTTGAGAAACCGACAGAGCCGATTGTTCGTGAAATTGAGATTGCGGACACGATTACCGTTAGCGAGCTTGCCCAACGCATGGCTATTAAATCGGGCGAGGTCATCAGATCACTCATGAATATGGGAATGATGGTCACGATTAATCAGGTTATCGATCAAGATACCGCTGTGCTGGTTGTCGAGGAGATGGGGCATACTGCCAAAGCGCTTAAAGAAACTGCCCTTGAGGATCAACTTCTTGAGTCAATTGCGGATTCGGAAGAGAGCTCGGATCTTGCGGCTCGATCGCCTGTGGTTACGGTCATGGGGCACGTCGATCATGGCAAGACATCGTTGCTAGACTATATCCGCCGAACACGCGTAGCTGCGGGAGAAGCCGGTGGTATTACGCAACATATTGGGGCCTATTCCGTGAGTACGAATAAAGGGCAAATTAGTTTTTTGGATACACCAGGTCACGCGGCGTTTACTGCAATGCGTGCCCGTGGAGCGCAAGTAACTGATATTGTTGTGCTTGTTGTAGCTGCCGATGACGGTGTAATGCCGCAGACGGAAGAGGCTATACAGCACGCTAAGTCGGCTGGCGTACCTGTTGTCGTTGCTGTCAATAAGGTAGATCTCGAAAATTCGGACCCTGATCGTGTGCGGAATGAATTAACTCAGCACGAGGTTATTCCAGAGGACTGGGGTGGCGATAATCTGTTTGTAAATGTGTCTGCGAAAACAGGCGAGAACATCGATGATTTGCTAGAGGCAATTTTACTTCAGGCTGAAGTGCTCGATCTTAAGGCCGTTGATACAGGGCCGGCATCCGGCGTGGTGCTTGAGGCAAGCTTGGAGCGTGGTCGTGGGGCGGTTGCTACTGTGTTGATTAACAAGGGATGTCTTAATCTTGGTGACACTCTATTGGCCGGTCAGGAATATGGGCGGATTCGAGCAATGTTTGATGAGAGTGGAGAGCCAATCGAAAAAGCAAGTCCTTCGACACCTGCGGCTGTGTTGGGGTTGTCTGGCATACCATTTGCTGGCGATGATGTGTTGGTTGTTGCTAATGAGCGTAAAGCACGTGAGGTTGCTGAGCTTCGTCAAGGTAAGGAACGAGACGGTAAGCTTGCACAACAACAGGCGGCGAAACTGGATGATGTCTTTAGCCAGATGGCGGAGGGTGAACTCGCAAGCGTACAACTCCTAGTTAAGGCAGATGTGCATGGGAGTGCAGAGGCAGTAAAAGATGCGCTGGAAAAAATTGGTACGGAGGAAGTGAAAGTTAGTGTAATTTCAAGTGCTGTCGGAGCGATCACAGAATCGGATGTTCAGTTAGCTGCAGCATCCAAGGCAATAGTCATTGGCTTTAACGTTCGCGCAGATGCCTCTGCTCGGGATGCTCTGAAGGAAACTGGTGTTGATGTTCGGTACTACAGCATTATTTATGAAGCTATTGATGATGTGCGAGCAGCTGTCAGCGGCCTGTTGGCACCAGAAGTTCGTGAGCAGATTGTTGGTCTTGCGGAAGTCCGTGAAGTTTTTCGGTCTCCGAAGTTTGGACAGATTGCTGGGTGCATGACTATTGATGGTTATGTGCGTCGCAGTAATCCAATTCGGGTCTTGAGGGACAACGTTGTGATATACGAAGGAGAGTTGGAGTCTTTGCGTCGATTTAAGGACGATGTGAATGAAGTGCGGGCTGGGACAGAATGTGGAATTGGGGTGAAAAACTACAACGACGTCAAGATTGGGGATCAGATTGAGTGTTACGAGCGTACAGAAATAGCCCGCTCACTCTAGTTGAATGCCTCGCGAGTATCCCAGGAAGTTGCGTGTAGCAGTAGAACTGCAGCGAGCGCTGAACGATTTACTATTAAGTGATATTAAAGATCCCCGTCTCAGGGGTATAAGCGTCAGTGCCGTGGAAGTCAGTCGTGATGTGAGTGTCGCGAAGGTCTATTTCAGTGCATTGTTACCGGATTCTGATCTCGAGCCTGCAATGTTGGCACTTAATAAGGCGAGTGGGTTTTTGCGTTCACGTATTGGGAAACTACTGCGCATGCGATATGTGCCTGAGCTTAGATTCTCTCCGGATGAGGCTGCGAAACGTGGATTTGAACTTACGCAACTAATCGACTCGACTACGAGCAGCCAGAACAGTCTTGCTGAACCGTCGTGTGAGCAGGGGCTCACTTCTACTCAGAAGACTCTGAAATGACTAGGCGAGCAAGGAATCGTCATGGGAGAGAACTGCATGGCATTCTACTCTTGGACAAACCCACTGGATTGACCTCTAACAGTGCTCTACAGCGAATAAAACGCTTCTTCAAAGCAAGCAAAGCAGGGCACACAGGAAGCCTTGATCCCCTTGCAACGGGAATGCTGCCAATTTGCTTTGGTGCGGGGACAAAGATTTCCTCTTTTTTGCTTGATGCTCACAAGCGCTATCGAGTTACTGGGCTACTTGGTAGCAGCACCGATTCTGGAGATGCCGACGGTAAGGTTATTTCGGAAGGATCCCTAATTGAGCTTAAGGTTGAGACTGTACGAGAAGTGCTTGCGGCGTTCGAGGGTGAGATTGAGCAAATTCCACCTATGTACTCCGCGCTAAAGCATAAAGGTCGACGCCTTTATGAATTAGCACGAGAGGGTACTGAAGTGGTGCGTGAGGTTCGAAGAGTCCGCATTCTTTCTATTGATCTTTTGCGATGTGAGTGGCCAGAACTGGTGTTTAATGTCACTTGCTCCAAAGGCACGTATGTTCGGACTTTAGTCGAAGATATCGCTAAAGCGCTGGGTACGTTGGGGCATGTTATTCAGCTTCGTCGGCTGGCTGTGGAGCCTTTTGAAGAGCATCAGATGGTGAATATGGAAGCACTTGAGGCGGGTACTCAGGAAGGGCTGACATCACTTGATCAATATTTATTGCCGATTGATGCGGCTCTTACTAAATGGCCCCGAGTCGTAGTAGAGGCGGAACTATGTGAGTCGCTAACGCATGGTCAGTCGGTACCTGCTCAGCCTGATTGGCCGCAGGCTTGGGTGCGTGTCTACTCATCGGATAATATTTTTCTTGGAATTGGGGAGGTTCGAATGCACGGACAGTTAGTTCCGCGGCGTATCTTCCCTGCTATGGCTTCCTTTGTCTGAAAAACCACTAAACCCTTGGATTTAAAAAGATTGCGCGAGTACAATACCCGGCTTTCCAGAATGAGAAAATATTAAAGAGGTCACCGTAGGGGTGGTCTGGAGTAAGCAGAATGGCACTCAACGCCGAAGCAAAAGCCGATATCATTTCCGAATACCAACGTGGCTCCAAGGATACCGGGTCGACTGAAGTTCAGGTTGCTCTCCTATCGGCGAGAATAAATGAATTATCTGAACATTTTGCAGATCATAAAAAGGATCATCATTCGCGACATGGATTGCTCAGGATGGTCAATCAACGACGTAAGCTCCTTGATTATCTAAAAGATAATGACCGAGAACGCTACCAAGAACTAATCAGTCGCCTTGGATTAAGACGTTGAATTCGAATTTTTTTTACTCGGAGCCGCTTGACGGCTTTTGGGTTGTATTAGGCATTCACAATTACGAACTGAGCGCATAGGTAGGGAACAGAATAGTGAAATTAACCAGGACTTTTTCTTATGGTGATCACGAGGTCATAATTGAAACTGGGACTGTTGCTCGTCAAGCTGACGGCGCCGTACTCGTTAGCATGGCAGATACCGTAGTGCTTGTTACCGCGGTTGGCCAGAAGGGGCAGGCGGAGGGGCGGGATTTTTTTCCGCTAACGGTAAATTACCAGGAGAAAACATACGCGGCGGGAAAGATTCCTGGGGGGTTTTT
>JAZAGZ010000009.1:0-25684 GCA_036231525.1 Pseudomonadota bacterium
GAATCGTTTTAGGTCTCGGGACTTTCGGTCGTCACGTCATTGCAACGGTCGGTGACCGCATTACCGCATTGACGCCCACCCGTGGATTTTCTGCCGAGTTGGCAGCCGCGTTTACTATCGTATTTGCATCAGGTACTGGCATGCCTGTATCTACGACCCATACCCTAGTAGGTGCCGTGTTGGGTGTGGGAATGGCCCGAGGCATCACCGCGATTAACTTGGGTGTGGTGGGTAGGATCTTTATTTCTTGGGTAATCACTATCCCGGCTGGGGCAGCGCTGTCGATCATTTTCTTTTACCTCCTTAGGTTTTTCTTTGGAAGTGCTGGATAGGTTCGGATAGGTTTAGATGGGTTCGGTTAGATTTACCGATTCTTCCCTCCCCCTGCCAACGCCATATCGCTGTAACTTGCCTGTAACAATCCGATATTACATTTCGTTTCCACTTCCCAGCAGGGCAGGTAAACGATCATATATGGAACACATAATTATGAGACACATCATCACTATTCTGTTAATTCTTTATTGTCTTTTTGCCGCGCCGATTTTTGCGCAGACAATTCAGGTAGGACCTGTAAATGTTTCCCAGGAAATCATAGAGCTTAAGGCACAGATCGCTTTACTTGCAGATCGCTTGGCCCAGATCGAACAGAGTGCAGCAGAACGGCTCGATGTTGAAGCCGAGCAAGTTGTCATTGCCCCACCGGAGCCTTCGTGGACAGAAAAATTACGTCTCTCCGGGGACGTACGATATCGTCACGAGTCTATCAATGACGATTTTAAAGATTTCAGAAATCGCCATCGGATCAGGGCGCGGGCCAATTTAACGGCTGATTTATCAGAAAGTACGACGATGGGTCTAGGCTTTTCTTCGGGGGGAATATCCAATGATTCTGGTAATCAGACTCTCGATGATGGTTTTTACAGGAAACCTCTCGGCATAGATCTTGCGTATTTCGACTGGGGACTTACAGACAGTTTTAATCTTGTCGGAGGAAAAATGGTTAATCCCTTTTTTAGACCTGCGGGTTATCACCTAATCTACGATAGCGATCTTCGACCCGAAGGACTTGCACTTAGATACAGTTCAGGATCGTTTTTTAGTAACGCCGCCACATTTTGGGCTGAAGAGCGGGGTAGTGATGTTGATTCCATGTTGTTGGGGCTACAGGGGGGATATAGGGGCACCATGGGCAATGATATTGGTCTGACAGTCGGAGCGAGCTATTACGAAACGACTAATACTAAGGGTTTCTCACCGTTATTCTTGTCTATTTGCGAATGGAGATATGATAACGTTGCTGGCGGCTGCGCTCAGGGTGCTCAGGGCAACCAAGTCGATGCCGATGGTAATTATCTCTACGGGTTTTCGGAAATAGAATTGTTTGCTGAGCTGAGGTTAGAGCTTGATGGGGAACCCTTGACAGTTTTTGCGGATTACGTAACGAATACCGCCGCTGATGCCTATGAAGACGGGTTTGCTTTCGGTGGAACCTATCGGCAGTTATCGAATCCGGGAGATTGGACGATGGGGTATACCTATCAGGATCTGGGGGCCAATTCGGTAGTGGGCGCCTATACTGATTCGGATTTCGGTGGCGGTACTAGTGACGCTAGCGGCCATACGATGAGTGGAAGCTATATGTTTAATGGTGGTTGGTTTTTCAATTTGAGATATGTCATAGGTAAGCGAGGCGAGGCTGCAGATGAACTGCGCGACTACAATCGGCTGATGGCAGATATCAACTTCAGATATTAAGGCACGACCAATTAAATCGTTGTTGCGAGAGCCTAGCCTCAGGATGGGCGTAGCAAATCGTTGAGGCTGGTCTTGGCTCGAGTCTTTTCGTCTACGCGTTTGACGATAACGGCGCAGTATAGGCTGTATTTACCATCTTCTGATGGAAGATTGCCGGGTACGACAACGGAACACGATGGGATTCTGCCATAACTGATTTTGCCTGTTGATCGATCGTAGATTCGGGTGCTCTGTCCAATATAGACGCCCATACCGATAACGCTACCGCGTTCGACAATCACACCCTCAACTACTTCTGATCGCGCTCCTATAAAACAATCGTCCTCAATGATGGTGGGACTTGCTTGTAGTGGTTCAAGAACGCCGCCGAGCCCAACGCCGCCAGAGATATGCACGTTTTTTCCAACTTGAGCACAGCTACCCACGGTCGCCCAGGTATCGATCATGCTGCCGCGGTCAACGTAAGCGCCAATATTAATGTATGAAGGCATGAGTACGACGTCCGGGGCGATGTAGGCACCACGTCTCGCTAGAGCCCCGGGTACGATACGGGTTCCAGAAGATGCCAACTCATCGCTGTCAAAACTCTCGTATTTCAACGGAACCTTGTCAAAGAACTGTGTATAACCGCCGCTTATAGGTTCGTTTTTGTTCACTCGGAAATAGAGCAGTACCGCTTTTTTTAGCCACTCGTTAACAATCCAACCACCATCTTGAGGCTCAGCGACGCGCAGCTCACCTGAGTCCAGACTACTGATGCAATGCTCTACGGCCTCGGAGGTTTCGGAGTCAACTGCAGCAGGGGTGAGACCCGAGCGATTCTCCCAGGCCGATTCGATGACGTCGATTAAATTAGACACAATGAGCCTCCTGCCAGGTGTGCGGTTGATCTCATAATGCTATTCAGCTCCGGGTTCCAATAGAGCGGCCTCTATCGCATTAACGAGTTTTTCGCAGTGATCTTCATCTAGAGGGGTATTCTCGTTTGTAGTGATAAAAAATACATCCTCTGCTTTTTCCCCAAGTGTTGTAATTTTCGCATTGTGAAGCGCTACGCCATATTCTTCGAATAACTTTCCAAGTTGTAACAACAATCCCGGCCGATCGCCGGTAACTAATTCCAGTACCGTTCTTCGATTGATCGGATCTTGGGAGATACTGATTTGCGCTGTGGTAGAGAACATTCTTACTTGTCGCGGTGCACGGCGGTTGACGGTTAGTGCGGTATCGTTATCGGCGATTAGAGCCCTGGGCAATCTAGATCGTATTTCATAAAGTCGTCTGGATTCAGTGATGGGACTGCCATCGCTCTCAAGTACAAAGTATGTGTTGAGAGTTTGTGCTCCGCTCATGGGAACGATTCTGGCATCAACGATCGTCAGACCAATCTCATCGAGTACCGCAGTCGTTCGTATGAATGAGCGCAGCTTCTTCGGAGCGTATACCATAATAGCTGTTAGTCCTTCGGTGACCTGATCACTCACATCGACTACGATGTTTTCATCCACACCTGCTTCAACGAGAACGCGTGTATGCCATGTAATCTCCTCGGGCCGATGTCTTAGGTAGTACTCGTTCGTGAAATCAGACCAAATAGGATTCCAGATTTCTGGTTTTAACTTACTTTGTGTCAGGAGGCGTTCTGCTTGTATCTGGGTTTCCTCAATAAGTTCATCCGCGTCGATCGGGCTTGTGAGTCCTCTGCGTAAGACGCGCTTCGCTAGCTGATACAGTTCCCAAAAGAGTGTGGCCTTCCAGGAATTCCAGATTTTTGGGTTCGTTCCACGAACATCCGCTACCGTTAACACGTAGAGATAGTCGAGGTGTGTTTCATCTCCGACAGCATGAGCAAACTCATTGATAACGTTCGGATCGTTTAGATCCTTTTTTTGGGACGTCATGGATAACAGCAGATGATTCTTGATCAACCATGCGAGAAGACGAGCGTCATAACGACTCATGCCGTGTTCTAGAGAGAAGGCTTCGGCGTCTACAGCGCCCAGTTCAGAGTGATCGCCGCCACGACCTTTCGCAATATCGTGGAACAAACCTGCAAGGTAGGCAATCTCGGGTCTGGGAAGTGATTGCATGATACGGCTGCAATCCGGATGTTCGTGATCGAAGCGTGGTAGTGCGAATCGACGTAAATTTTCAACGACAAAAAGTGTATGTGCATCGACCGTATAAGCGTGGAACAAGTCGTACTGCATGCGTCCGACAATTCGGCCAAACGCCGGGATATAGAGGCCTAACACTCCATATGTATTCATTATCTTCAGCGTTCGAGTTACGCCTTGAGGTGCACGGATGATGTCAAGAAAGATGCGGTGATTACGTGGGTTTTGTCGGAATTCTTCATCAATGAGATAGAGATGCTGTTTTATGAGCGCGATTGTTCTTGCATTTACCCCTCGGAGCTCCAGATTTCGTTCCAAGAGTAGGAAAATTTCGAGCAGTGCGGAGGGGTTCCGGGCGAAGACGCCCTCATCCACTGCTTCTAGATAACCGTTACGCGCTTGAAAATCCTGTCCCATTTCTGTTGTGGGCGCCATGGGGTCCAGGAGAATGGCCTCTTCAAATAGCTGAAGGAGCATTTCATTTAAACGGCTTAGCTCCATAACTGTACGGTAATAGCGCTGCATTAATTGTTCGACCGCGAGGGTATAAGTTGCATCTTCGTAACCGAGTGTTTCAGCGAGCTTGGCCTGATGATCAAACAAGAGTCGATCTTCGCGGCGGTCCACCAGTGAATGCAGAGCGAATCGAATTTTCCATAGAAAGGCTTGTCCATTTTTGAGGATTCTCAGCTGTCCTGGTGTCAGAAATTTGTGGGAAACCAAATTGTCGAGGTTCTCGGCTCCCAGATGTCGACGCGCAATCCAACCAATCATTTGTATGTCCCGCAAACCACCGGGGCTTCCCTTTATGTTGGGCTCTAGATTGTGGACTGTATCGTCGTAGCGGCGGTGTCTTGAGATTTGTTCAGCGTATTTTGCCTCAAAGAAAGAAGCCGAATCCCAAATATTTTCTTTGGAGATTTTTTCCTGCATAGCGTCGAATAGGGTTTCTGGACCACTGAGTAAACGCGCTTCCATTAGGGTGGTTAGAATTGTGACGTCGTTACTAGATTCCGTAACGCACTCTTCAGGTGTGCGAACGGAATGACCAACTTCTAGACCGATGTCCCACAAAAAGGCAAGAAAGCGGCTAACGGGTTCATCGATATCGGCGATTCTGCTCTCACTCAGCAGGATCATAAGATCAACATCCGAATAGGGATGCAGTTCTCCTCGACCGTAACCGCCAACGGCAACCAACGCAGGCTGACCATCAATGTCAGCGGTAAAATGCTCCCACGCTGACAGAATGACCTCATCAACCACAAGGGCCAGATCCCGAACTAGGGACTCAATGGGCTCGTTGTTGTGAAAACGCTTTAAAAGATCGTGATTGGCCTTTTCGAGTGCGGCGCGAAAAAATTGAACTGTATTATTTTGGCCATCCAAAGCCTCTCGCAGCACAGCTCTATCAGCTAACGTGTGATGTTTAGAAGTCTGTTTTGTTCTTACCTGCGCCATGAACGCCTCAGCGGGTCTCTGCACCAAGGGTCAAGACCTCGTAGCCCGATTTTGTCACCAAGACCGTGTGTTCCCATTGAGCCGAAAGAGAATGATCTTTGGTGACTACGGTCCAACCATCACTCAAGAGTTTTACGTGCCGTTTCCCGGCATTGATCATGGGTTCAACGGTGATAGTCATGCCCTCCAAGAGTTCCACACCGGTATTTGGTAGACCGTAATGAAGGATTTGAGGATCTTCGTGAAAGCCACGCCCAATCCCATGGCCGCAATACTCCCGGACCACAGAAAATCTGTTTTTCTCAATATGGGTCTGTACGGCAGACCCTATATCTCCCAGGCGGGCTCCAGCGCGAATCTGCTCAATGCCTGACCACATACCTTCATAGCAAATCCGGGCCAGCCGTTCTTCAAGAATTCCCGTTTTACCGACGAAAAACATCCGGCTTGTATCCCCATGGAATCCGTCCTTGATTACGGTGATATCTATGTTGATGATATCTCCGTGTTTGAGCGTGCGTTCACCTGGTATCCCGTGGCATACAACATGGTTTACGGAGGTACAGATGGATTTGGGGAAACCCCGATAATTGAGAGGTGCTGGTATGGCATCAATTTCTTCAACAATGTATTTGTGACAGATACGATCCAATTCTTCAGTGGAAACGCCTGGTTTGACGTACTCGCCAATCATATCGAGCACGTTGGCCGCAAGCCTTCCTGCAATACGCATTTTGTCCTGTTCCTCGGGCGTTTTGATCGTGACGCTCATACCGCGAGGTGTCCTTGTACCATTTGGGATGAAAAGGCCGGAAAAGTGCGCTACCTGGTGCCTCCGAAGGTGTGCGCGATTGTTGCTACAACGTGCCTATGGTATAAAGCGCGCGCTCTATAGGCAATTAACGACACACACGTGCCGAAACTCGCGGCGGGGTGCTCCAGTTTACGCTGGGGTTGCTGGCGGGGGCGACGTGGAGGATTAACCCGATATAAGGAGTTTCCATGACCGACGTATCTATGCGCCGGATGCTGGAAGCGGGGGTGCACTTTGGTCACCAAACCCGCTTCTGGGACCCCAAGATGGGGCCGTTCATTTTTGGTGAGCGAAACCGCATCCACATAATAAATCTTGAGAAAACATTACCGTTGTATGCGGAGGCAACTGAATTCGTTCGTAGGCTCGTGGCCGATAACGGTACCGTACTTTTTGTCGGTTCTAAGCGTGCTGCCCGGCAAGCGGTCACAGAAGAGGCAAAGCGTTGTGGTATGCCGTATGTAAGTCATCGCTGGCTAGGGGGCATGCTGACAAATTTCAAAACAATTCGACAGTCAATTAAGCGCCTGAAGGAGCTTGAGGAGATCACCGAGGATGGTGTTGGGGGGGACTTCACCAAAAAAGAGATTCTCGGTCTGAGTCGGGAGAGGGACAAGTTAGAGAGAACCTTGGGCGGTATTAAGGAAATGGAGGGACTGCCCGACGCGGTGTTCATTGTTGATGTGGGATACGAAGAAATCGCCGTAAAGGAGGCAGCGAAACTCGGTATACCGGTTATTGCGGTCGTGGATACTAATTCTTCTCCTGACCTTATTGATTACCTTATTCCTGGAAACGATGATGCGATGCGGGCCATCCAGCTATACGCCCATGGAATTGCGGAGGCGGTTTTGGCTGGCAAGGCTTCCATCCCTGAAGTCCCAACAGGCGACGACGAATTCGTGGAGTTAGATGAAGAGGGTCGCCCGAAAGTGGAGGGGTCGAAACGCCCCGGTAAGAAGAGGACCGCGACAAAGACGGTTGTGAAGAAGAAGCCAGCGGCCAAGGCTGTGCTGCAGGAAGTTGATGAAGAAACTTCGGTTGATTCGTCAGTGAGTGATGAAAAGACCGAGGGATCTCCGGTGGAGTCGAAGATTGAGTCTGAAGTAGAAGTTAAGGACAAAGAGGAGCCAGTTGTTACACTGGAGCCGGAAACCTCAGCTAAGCAGGCCGAGGCCAAAGTAAAGACTAAGACTAAGGCTAAGACTAAGGCTAAGACTAAGGCTAAAACTAAGACTAAAGCCAAGGTAACAAAGAAAAAGGCGGTAAAGAAAGCCGCTACTAAAAAAGCCAAGGCTAAAACAAAGCAAACCTAAAAAAGACGGTGAAATCAAGAATGCTCGGGGTAGTGATTTTGATGAGCAGGATCGGGTGTAGGGAAATTAGATAGAGGATCAGAGATGGTGATAACAGCGGGATTGGTGAAGGAACTCCGAGAACGCACCGGCGCAGGAATGATGGATTGCAAAAAGGCGCTAGTAGAAGTTGATGGAGATCTTGAGCAGGCATCAGAATTATTGCGGAAAGCGGGTCAGGCAAAAGCGGATAAAAAAGCATCGCGTGTTGCAGCAGAAGGTCTTGTGGTGGTTAAGGAGGGTTCCGAAGGTCATCATGTGGTTCTAGAGATTAACTCTGAGACCGATTTTGTCGCTAAGGACGAAAACTTCGTTCAATACGCTGACTCAGTAGCTAAGGCGGCGCTGGTCGGGCAACCGGTAGATATCCAAGAGCTTATGGATCTGGATATTGATGGTCAGAGTATAGAAGTCGGACGCCAGGAGCTTGTCGCCAAAATTGGAGAAAACGTTTCTGTACGGCGATTTGCGCTCATAAAAAGTGATCATAGGGTGGGCTCCTACTCTCATATGGGTAGGATCGGCGTGCTGGTTGAGGTCGATGGGGGTACAGTCGAGCTGGCAAAAGATCTTGCAATGCAGGTGGCTGCAACCTCACCACGCTATGTGAATGCGGACGAGATACCTGAGGACGAACTTGGTAAGGAGCGGGAGATTTTAGCAGCTCAGGCTATTCAGGAAGGCAAGCCAGAACAAATTGTCCAGAAGATGGTTGAAGGGCGTTTGCGAAAATATCTCGACGAGGTAACTCTGGTTGGCCAACCGTTCGTTAAGGATCCGGATAAGAGGGTGAGGGACTTATTGACCGAAGCTGAGGCGACAGTAGTGACATTTCTGCGTTATGAAGTGGGCGAGGGGATTGAGAAGAAAGAAGGTGATTTTGTTCAGGAGGTTATGGCGCAAGCTTCCCAGAGTCGTTAACCTAGCCCGGTAGTGAGTGTCTGCCGACGAGGCGACCCTCTATCATAATTAAGATAGTGAGGGACGTATGGGGAAAAGTCCCCCAATCTACAAGAGAGTCCTGCTGAAGATTAGCGGGGAAGTACTCCTGGGATCCCAGGAGTACGGCATTGATCCTCCCGTAATTAAACGTATTGCCTCAGAAATTACAGAGCTTCTAGGTCTTGGCGTGCAAGTAGGTTTGGTCATCGGTGGCGGAAACATTTTTCGCGGTGCCGGACTTGCCGAGGCGGGCATGGATCGCGTGACCGGGGACCAAATGGGGATGTTGGGCACTGTCATTAATGCGCTTGCCCTACAAGATGCGCTGGAGCGCCAGAGTGCTGTGGCTCGAGTTATGTCGGCGTTGCAGATAAACGAAGTTTGTGAGGACTACATTCGTCGCCGGGCCATTCGGCATCTTGAAAAGGGGAGGGTAGTCATTTTTGCAGCAGGTACGGGTAACCCCTTCTTTTCCACTGATACGGCGGCGAGTCTTCGTGCCATAGAGATCGGTGCTGATGTTCTCATAAAAGCTACCAAGGTTGATGGGATTTATTCTGCTGATCCTTTAAAGAGTTCGACAGCCACTCGTTACGATGATCTTTCTTTCGATCAGATTCTCACTGAAAAACTCAATGTCATGGATGCGACTGCTGTTGTGATGTGTAGGGACAACAATCTCCCTCTTGTGGTGTTCAATCTAAACAATGCCGGTGATCTGGTTCGTCTGATTCGTGGGGAAACGCTGGGTACTTCGGTAGCCAATGAGAAGGCGCCGACGGGGGTGAACTAATGATTGAAGATGTAAAAAAAGATGGCGAGCAACGGATGCGAAAGAGCGTTGAAGCGCTTAAGGAGGAGTTCAAGCGACTACGTACTGGTCGAGCGCATACCGGATTGCTTGAACACGTGATGGTGGAGTATTACGGTTCACAGGTTCCCATTCCACAAGCGGCTACTGTAGTTGTCGAAGATGCGCGTACGCTGCTGGTATCTCCGTGGGAGAAGCAGATGGTAGCCGCGGTTGAAAAGGCTATTCTCACCTCGGACCTTGGGCTTACCCCGGTCACAGCGGGTATGGCGATCCGTGTGCCTTTGCCACCCATGACCGAGGAACGGCGTAAAGAGATGGTGCGGATTGTTCGTAGTGAGACTGAGACTGGACGGATTGCTGTGCGCAATATTCGTCGCGATGTTCTGAGTGATGTCAAAGACCTCCTAAAGGAGAAGTTGATTACAAAGGACGACGAACATCGAGGGCATGATGAGGTGCAGAAGATTACCGATAAGTACATCGCTGAGATGGACGGATGTTTACAAGAAAAGGAGCAGGAGATAATGGAATTTTGATGAGCACCTCAGTTCAAAAAGGTGTCTCGTGTGATGCTGGTCCCCAGCATGTAGCTGTCATTATGGATGGTAATGGCCGTTGGGCCAGACGGAGAATTCTTCCACGACAGGCAGGTCATAGAGCCGGCCTTAAACCTATTCACCAAATTGTCGAGCAATGCATGCATCACGGCATTAAGTTTCTCACCCTCTTTGCTTTCTCTAGCGAGAACTGGCAACGGCCTCGGGAGGAAATCCGTAAGCTGATGGCTTTGTTCGTAGAGGCGCTGAATAGTGAGGTAGAGGAGTTGCACGAGAATGGGGTACGACTCAGCTTCATGGGCGAGACTGAATCGCTTAATCCGACGCTTCAGGAATCGATTAAAGCAGCGGAGATTCGAACCCACAATAATTCCCGAATGAATATGACGTTGGCAGTAGCGTATGGTGGTCGAACAGACCTTGTGAATGCGGCAAAAAAAATCGCGCGACAGGTGTCAGAAGGTGTGCTTGATCCTGAGCAGATTGACGAAACGCATTACGCTTCGGAATTGGAGATGGCGCAGCTTCCGGATGTCGATCTCCTGATTCGTACAGGCGGAGAACAACGAATTAGCAATTTTCTGCTTTGGAATCTTGCGTACACAGAGCTGTATTTTTCCGACGTTCTATGGCCTGACTTCGGGGTTGATGAGATGAAGAAGGCGCTTGATTTTTATTTGGGTCGACAGCGTCGGTTCGGACGTACGGGAGAGCAGATCGAGGCCACCCGTTGCTGAGAATCCGCGTCATCACGGCGCTCGTTCTTGCTAGCGTTATCACAACGGTAATCCTATTTTCCCCCACCTGGGCTGTCGGTTGGATCATCGGAATTTTTTGTCTTGGTGGAGTTTGGGAATGGGCTGGCCTAGCTCGGTTAAAAGGCTCTGCTCGACTGGGTTATCTCGCGGTTTTGGGTGGACTTATGCTTTCCATAGCTTATTGGGGTATGGAGCAAAGTTGGGTGTTTCCGGTTACGGTTATTGCTATTACCTGGTGGGGTTTCGCGTTATGCATCCTAGGCGCATATCCATTCCGAATATCGTTATTGCTTGTTGGGGCTGCTGGACCAGTTGCGCTGTTGCCTGCCTGGTTTTTGCTGACCTATTTACATGGCAACTTACCTCAGGGTCCCGGTTTAACGATGAGCATCTTATTAATTGTGTGGGCTGCAGATATGGGAGCCTACTTTATAGGTAGTCTCTGGGGGCGGGTCAAACTTGCGCCCCACGTAAGTCCAGCAAAGACCTGGGAAGGCGTCATCGGGGGACTGTTGTTGGTAGCTGTTGTCTCGTATGCCTCCAGCCGTGTTCTAGAGATTCCAAGTGAGTCTTTCGTTGCTATCAGCATTGCGGCGGCAGTGAGTTCCGTGATCGGCGATCTCACGGTAAGCATATTCAAGCGTAACGTGAGCATAAAAGACAGCGGCCGACTTCTACCGGGGCATGGTGGGATTTTAGACCGGATTGACAGCCTGGTTGCGGCTGTCCCCATATTTACGCTGGGCTTAATTGTTGCTGGGGTGCCTAGCTAACCAAGTCCCCGGAACCTTAGAGGATTTTGGCGGTCTGTGATATTTGATGAGATAGAGGTTGGGTAGAAAGGGCCCGCCGGGTAGAATATTCAAGGAGTTGAGGTCTTTTCCGATGCGATGCAGCCAGGGATGATGTGTAAATGCTTGATGTAATTTCTTCAGTTTTAGCTTTCATCGTTGCTATCGGTGTTTTAGTGTCGGTCCATGAGTACGGACATTTTTGGGTTGCTCGTCGGTTAGGATTTAAGGTTTTGCGGTTTTCCGTTGGGTTTGGGAAACCCTTACTTCGTTGGCGTGGGCGCCCGACGCAGCAGCGTGTAGCAAGTACCGGGAGCGGTATGGTCACCGAGGCACAAGAATTGGAGGGCCCTGAATACTGGCTGTCGAGCATTCCACTAGGCGGCTACGTTAAGCTTCTCGATGAGCGTGAGGGCCCAGTACCCGAGGCTGAGCAGCACCTAGCATTCAATCGGCGCCCGATTTCCCATCGCGTTGCGGTCCTTCTAGCTGGTCCCGGGTTCAACTTTTTGTTCGCAATCCTGGCTTATTGGGCGATTTTTGTTAGCGGAGTGCCGGGTACTAAGGCAATTGTAGGTTCCGTCACTCCCGGGTCAGTTGCTGCGCTAGCCGGTCTTATGCCTGATGACGAGATTGTCACGGTAGGTTCCAGGGAGTCTCAGACTTGGGAGACCACAGTTCTTGCGATCCTGGATGAGTTGTTGAGGGATGGACGTATCGAATTCACCGTACAGGATTCTCGAGGTGCTTCTCGGTCGTTGGAGCTAGATGTTAGGGGGCGAGAGGCTGAGCTTACTGAGCCCGAGGCACTATGGGAGGGGCTGGGATTCGAGCCTGGTCCGTTGTTACCCCCTGTCATGGATGAGATAACACCGGGCGGGCCAGCTGATCAGGCCGGCTTGCGTTCCGGAGACCGGGTAATATCTGCAGATGGAGAGCCAATCAGTAGCTGGTGGGGTTGGGTTGAGTATATTCGTGCGCGCCCGGGCCAAGTGGTTTCAGTTTTAGTCGAACGAGCTGGATTCGAGTATGTTGCGGAGCTAACCATCGGAGCTATTGAAGATGGTGGTCAGACAATTGGCCGTATAGGTGCTGGTGTGGATTCTGAGCTGGCACAGAGTATCTATGATCGGGCTAGAACCGAGCAACGTTACGGAGTTATTGAAGCGTTACCAAAAGGAGTTTTGAGAACCTGGGAGATGAGTACACTGACTATCCGCATGCTTGGCCGGATGTTGGTTGGAGACGTATCCGTTCGCAATATCAGTGGCCCTATAAATATTGCGGCCTACGCAGGCGACAGCGCACGCGCTGGGCTTACCACGTTTCTCTCCTTTCTGGCCATTGTTAGTATTAGCCTGGGTATTCTGAATCTTTTGCCGGTACCTCTGCTGGATGGTGGGCAGATCGTCTATCAGTTTGCAGAATTGATAAAAGGTTCACCGCTTACCGAGCGGACCATGATAATTGGGCAGCAGGTCGGTATGCTATTGCTGATTGTGTTGATGAGTTTTGCCTTCTACAACGACCTTTCCAGGATGTTTGGTTGATGATGTTTACTAAGCGGAATATATATATCCTCGTCGGTGTTTTATCGTCTCTTTTAGTGCGCGAGGCTCAGGCGTTTGATCCATGGGTCGTTCAAAACTTCCGGGTGGAGGGAGCCCAGCGGATTGCAGAGGGCACCGTCTACAATTACTTGCCCATCAATATTGGCGATACAGTTACGGATCAGTTGGCACAAGAAGGTATCAGAGCACTTTACGCTACCGGATTTTTTAGAGACGTTGAGCTTCGAAAGGATGACAATGCGTTGATCATTACTGTGCTAGAGAAGCCTTCCATTTTAGAGTTCACAATCGAAGGAAATGTCGAGCTCGAGACAGAACAGCTCGAGGAGAACATGCGTGAGGTTGGACTGACTCCGGGGAGCGTCTTTGACCGTTCGGTACTTGAGGAGGTCACACAATTTTTAACTGAGACGTACTACGGTCGGGGGAGATATAGCGTCAAAGTGGATACACCCGTTGAAGAGGTTGGGAATAATCAGGTGAGTGTGGCCATCAATATTGACGAGGGTGAGCGCGCAAAGATTAGACAGATCAATATTGTTGGTAATGCCAGTTTCGAGGACGAAGAGCTTCTTCGTGACTTCGAACTTTCTACGGGTAATTGGCTGTCGTTTATGAGAAATGACGATAGGTATGCTAAAGAAGCGCTTGAAGGAGACTTGGAGGCGCTTCGCTCCTTCTATATGGATCGGGGTTTTGCCGACTTTCGTAACGAAGGCGTACAGGTCGCAATCTCACCAGATATGCTGGATATTTTTATTACGATCAATATTGAAGAGGGTGAGCGCTACACAATCACTGACATTCAGTTGGCCGGGGACATGGTCGTGCCCGTAGAGGATCTTCGAGCAGAGATATTGGTAAACCCCGGTGAAATTTTCTCGCAGGAGATGATCGCAGGCAGCGAGCAAAATATGCTTGTACGGCTTGGTGAGGACGGCTATGCGTTTGCTCAGGTCCAGGCTATTCCAGAACTCAACACCGTAACCCGGGAGCTTTCCATCACTTTTTTCGTGGACGCACAAAACCGGGTGTATGTTCGCAGGATTAATTTTAATGGTTCGAATAACGTCGACGATCAGGTTTTCCGACGCGAGATGCGTCAGCTTGAAGGCTCATACCTTTCCAATATTCTGGTAGAACGTTCCGCAGTGCGTCTGGAACGGTTAGCGTTTGTAGAGTCTGCGACATTTGAGACGACTCCAGTTCCGGGAGTCTCCGATATTGTTGACGTCGATTTTCAGATCGAAGAGGGTTTGCCCGGACAGTTTGGGGGGGGGGTTGGTTACTCGGAGTGGTTTGGCGTTCAGCTCAACGGGCACTTTTCGCACTCTAACTTTATGGGGACTGGACACCAGATCCAGGCAAGGATTACTGCTGGTGAGTATGCAACTACTTACAACCTTGACTTCACAGACCCCTACCGGAATATCGATGGGATATCTCGGACGCTTTTCTTGTCTTACCGCGACATCAAACAGTTTACTTCTGCAACCTCGCCTTTCTCGACCAAAGTGGCCTCGGCTGGGGTGCGCTGGCAATATCCCATAACCGAGTACCAGTACGTTCAATTGGGCGGATCATATTCTCACGCCCAGCTTTTAACGAGTCCATGGAGTTCAATTCAGAGTAATCAATGGGTGGTGAGTAACGGTGAGGTTACTGTTGATGGGATGCACTTCATGAATACGTATGCAACCTTTGATTTGGCGTTGGGCTGGCACTTTGATTCTCGTAACCGTGTGATTTTTCCGACTGCCGGCACCCGTTTTTCTATCAACCTAAGCGGAGCCATTCCCGATAGCGAAATTGAGTTCTACGTTGCAGCAGTTAACTTTGAGAAATATATGACGATTAGAGGGCCCTGGATGTTCATTATTAATTCCGAGGTCTCGTTGGGTGAAGCTTACGGAGATTACACGACCTCGCTGCCTCCGTTTCGCCGTATGTTTGGCGGTGGTCCTGGGACTGTTCGTGGGTACAGAGAAAGCTGGATGGGCCCGCGAGATAACAGGGGTTATCCGTATGGTGGTAACCTAGTGGTTGGAAACAGTTTTGAGATAGCATTCCCGATCCCAGAACAATACGCAGCTCAGTTTCGGACAACGCTGTTTTACGATATTGGGGGTGTGTTCGATACCGGTGGAGTTACTTTCTTTGATAAGCTCGGAGATCCTCTATCGTACGATTTCGATTATGATGCCCTCAGACATTCAACCGGGATCGCGGTAGAATGGATGTCACCCATGGGTTTGCTGAGATTCAGTTACGCAAAACCGCTAAATCCTGTGGATAGTACAAACCGGTTGTATGGTGATCGATTAGAGGAATTTCAATTTACGGTTGGAAACTCTTTTTAGTAATAGCTAGGGACGAGAAATTATGAGGATTCAGTTGAAATCGTGGGCGGTAATCCGAGCTGGTCTGTTGTTAGGTGCACTGCTGAGTACGTTTACGGTGAATGCTCAGACGAGTGTCAGCATTGGTGTTGTTAATATGCCTCGCCTGATGGATCAGGCGCCGCAAGTACAGGCGGCCAATGTCGCCCTGAATGCGGAATTTGCTCCACGTCAGCGAGAGATCGTGGCTTTGCAGCAGTCTTTACAGACCAAACAGGAGACCTATGAGAGGGATGCTGCGGTGCTGGGCGAGACCGAGCGCCTCAGACTGGAGCGCGAGATTCAGGCTGACCAGCGGGATTTGCAGCGCCAACAGGATCAATTCATAGAAGATTCAAATATCCGTCGTAACGAGGAACTAGCTAACTTGCAACGTCTGTTGGTGGAAGAGATCCAGTCGTATGCAAGGGAGGCAGGGTATGATTTGGTTCTGCCAGAGGCGTTGTTTTTCAGTGGTGAGATCGATATCACGGAAGAAGTGCTCCGCGGCCTGGAGGCCGGTTTCTCAGCCAGTGGTGGGGCACCCTAGAAAGGGATTGCCCCGAATTAATTTTCTAGACACTAAAAACCATGTCCGCGACTTTAGTTGAGCTCGCGGAACGTTTTGGTTGCGAGTTGCGGGGCGACGCCGAATTACCAATCAGTAACGTAGGCACTCTTTCAAGTGCCTCATCCTCCGCAATCAGCTTTCTAACGAACCCTGCATATCGATCCCAGCTGTCGACTACGAATGCTGGGGCTGTGATTCTTGAAGAGCAGTATGCGCAAGATTGTCCGGTACCCATCCTGATCTCATCTAATCCCTACGCTGTCTATGCACGAGTTGCACAGTTTTTGCATCCACGTCCAGTTCTGAAGCCAGGGATAGATCCGAGCGCTAGTGTGGCAGCAGATGCGATTTTGCCAAAGTCAGTGCGAATATGTGCGCAGGCAGTAGTTGGCGCAGGAACACGTATAGGCGAGTCTGTGATCATCGGCGAAGGTTCGATCGTTGGGGATAACGTCAGCGTCGGAGAGGGGACGCAGCTGGCACCACGCGTTGTTCTAATTGACGGTGTTGATATCGGTAAGCGGTGCATTATGCATTCAGGCGTTATCGTTGGTAGTGATGGATTTGGTTTTGCTCGCGATCAAGAGTTGTGGGTAAAAGTTCCGCAGTTAGGCAGTGTCGTGATTGGGGATGATGTTGAGATCGGAGCAAATTCTACAATTGATCGTGGCACCATCGAGGACACAATAATAGGAGATGGCGTAAAACTGGATAATCAAGTGCAGATTGCACATAACGTACATGTTGGCGCTCACACCATTATGTCAGCGCTTACCGGTATCGCTGGCAGCACGATTATAGGTGAACGCTGTATGTTTGGTGGGGCGGTTGTAGCGATAGACCACCTAACAATTTGCGATGATGCTGTATTCACATTTCACAGCACTATTCTGCAGTCCGTAACCGAGCCTGGCACGTACTCTGGTGCTTTGTCGGCGGATAAAGCCAGTCGTTGGCGGCGTAATGCCGCTCGGTTTAAGAATCTGGACGAAGCGGTTCGGTATCAAGGGTCGGTCAGGGGGGAGGAAACTGGTGACTGAGCCTTACTGTATAGATGTCGAGGGCATCATGGAGAGAATTCCACACCGACCTCCGTTTTTAATGATTGATGGCATTCTTAGTTTTGAGCCTAGCACCTTGATTGTTGCAGTTAAGAATGTAGCCTTAGGCGAGTCATTTTTTTTAGGCCACTTCCCGGGGCACCCCATTATGCCAGGTGTACTTATTGTTGAGGCAATGGCGCAGGCTGCTGGTGTTCTTGTTTGGGAAAGTCTTCCTCCAGAAGAGAGGAATTTTATCCTCTATCTGGTGTCCGTAGAGAATTCCCGGTTCAAAGAACCTGTGTGCCCTGGTGATCGTTTGGTGCTTACTGCAGAATTAATCTTGCGTCGCCGTAACTTTTGGCGTTTTAAGGCGACCGCTAAAGTTGATGGGCATACAGTCGCACACTCGGAATTCCTGCAAGCTCCGGGGAAGATTCTATGATCCACGAGAGCGCTGTGATCTCGGGGCGTGCGCGTGTGCATGAAGATGTATCTATTGGACCATATTCCATTGTTGGGGCGGATGTGGAGATCGGACCGGGAACGCGGATAGAGTCTCATGTAGTACTTAAAGGGCCGTGTGTCATTGGTCGAGATAACCATATCTTCCAATTCGCGTCGCTCGGTGATGGCCCTCAGGACAAAAAATATGCTGGCGAGCCAACACAACTCGTGATTGGTGATCGAAATACTATTCGCGAGTACTGCTCAATCAATCGCGGTACGGTACAGGACGAGGGGATAACCCGATTAGGTAGCGATAATTGGATCATGGCATATTCGCATATTGCCCATGACTGTGTCGTTGGTGATCATACTGTATTTGCTAACAATACTACTTTGGCGGGGCATGTTCATATCGGTGATTGGGCAATTTTGGGAGGCTTCACCGCAGTGCACCAGTACTGTCACATCGGTGCTCATACTTTGACAGGTATCTTTGCTGCGGTGACAAAGGATATTCCGGCCTACGTTTTGGCTTCCGGTAGACCCGCAGTACCTCGTGGTATCAACTCGGAAGGTCTTAAGCGCCGTGGATTTTCCAGTGATCAGATCAGTAACGTTCGAGAAGCTTATCGCGTTCTTTACCGGCAGGGTCTAAAGCTTGAGGAAGCCGTGCAAACTCTCGAGAAGTATGCTGAGAATCAGGAAGAAGTTGCCGTGTTCTTGGAGTCGGTTCGAGAGAGCTCCCGTGGCCTCATTCGTTAGCTTCGGTGTTTGATAACGACATACACCCAACCCCTGCACTGAATCGCAGGGCGTTGCGGGTCGGTGTAGTTGCCGGAGAGACTTCCGGCGACATGCTAGGCTCGGGTTTAATCACCGCGATCAGAGAGCAATTACCTGGTTCAGAATTCATTGGCGTTGCTGGTCCGGAAATGATTAAGGCTGGCTGTGAGCCGTTGTACCGTGCCGAGGAGCTCTCGGTCATGGGTTTCGCGGAGGTCCTTCAGCATTTACCGAGACTGTTGTGGTTACGGAGAAATCTTCTCCGTCGGCTTCTGGCCGCGAAGCTAGATGTTTTCGTGGGCATCGATTCACCGGACTTTAATTTACCCTTGGCAGGTGTGTTGAAAAAGTCCGGTATTCCCACCGTGCAGTACGTCAGTCCTCAGGTGTGGGCATGGCGACAGTCTAGGGCGGCAGGTATTCGTAAAGCGGTGGATCTTGTGTTGTGTTTATTGCCCTTTGAGACTCGTTTCTACGAGGCTTGCGGTGTTAACGCTCGATTTGTTGGTCATCCACTAGCAGATGAAATACCAATGGAAACGAACAAGGTGAATGCTAGAGTAAGCTTGGGGATTCCGGCCGCGGGATCCTATCTTGCCATCTTACCCGGCAGTCGGATGTCTGAAGTTTATCGCCTCTCACGACCATTCCTTGAAACCGCTAAGGAATTGTCCGCTAGGAGGCCAGATTTGCGAGTCATTGTAGGTCTCGCAGATGAAAGTACTGGGGCGTTTTTCTCAGCACAGGCTCGCGACATCAGTATCGACCCTGCTCCTTTATTTTTTACTGGGCGGGCTAGGGATGTGATGGGAGCCGCCGATGTGGTACTCACGGCGTCCGGGACCGCAAGTCTTGAAGTATTATTGACGAAGCGTCCCATGGTGGTAGCCTATATCATCTCGGGTATTACCCATCGTCTGTTTAGGTGGCTGGGCCTCAGGCGCCTCGATTATTTTTCACTGCCAAACCTGCTTGCCGGTAGGCAGGTTGTACCCGAATATTTACAGAGCGATGTACATCCCGAAATACTGGGCTCAGCTCTGGAGGGATATTTTGATGGTAGTGCGGACGGGCAAGCTGAGGATTGCGACTGGTATGATGTGTTCAGAATTATCCATCGGCAGTTGCGACGCAACGCTAGCACGGAGGCGGCGAGCGCGGTGTTAGGGCTGCTGGACAACGAGAACGACTCAGCATAATTCATGCAGCAACGCCTAGTCCTTGTTGATGAAAAAGCCATAGTGGCCGGGGTCGATGAAGCTGGGCGAGGACCGCTTGCTGGTCCCGTAGTAGCAGCGGCCGTAATTCTTGACGATGAGCGACCGATTGATGGGTTGAAAGATTCAAAACTATTGACAGAACCTCAACGGATAAAACTGGCGAAAGCAATTCGACAGCGGGCACGGGCATTTGCCTTGGCGCTTGCAGACCCTGTCGAGATCGACGGTATCAACATATTGCAGGCATCTTTGCTTGCTATGGAGCGAGCGGTGTTACGTTTGGGCTTAGAACCCAACCTGATTCGAGTTGACGGTAAGCAGGTTCCTCGGTTCGAAAATTCAGGACGCCTCATTGAGGCCGAGTCGGTGGTTCATGGTGATAAGTTGGTTCCCGCGATTAGTGCAGCCTCCATACTCGCAAAGGTATGCAGAGATAGGTTGATGCGGCTCTGGCACCGTCGGTACCCTCTTTATGGCTTTGATGCGAATAAGGGTTACCCAACACCGCGTCACCTTGCTGCGTTGAATCATTTTGGTTCATGTCCTATTCATCGCCAGAGCTTTAGTCCCGTGCGACAGGCAGGCCAGGCAGCTGTTTATGACTGATTTCATTCATTTAACGGTTCATAGCGAGTACTCGTTGGTTGATAGCGTGGTACGTATCCCACCATTACTGGGACATGTTGCGGGTATGGGGATGCCGGCGGTTGGTCTTACCGATCAAAGCAATGTGTTTGCGATGGTAAAGTTTTATAAGGCCGCGGTTTCCAAGGGGATCAAGCCCATTATCGGAGCGGATGTGTGGGTTGGGGAGTCCATCGAGGATCAAGAGCCTAGCCGCTTAACTCTTCTGTGTATTAACAATGCGGGATTTAGCAACCTCAGCCGACTTTTGACTCTGGGTTTTACTGAGGGCCAACAACACGATCGAGCGCTTATACTCAAAACTTGGCTTGAACCTCAGTTACTGGAGGGATTGATAGCTCTCTCGGGTGGGCAATTCGGAGAGGTTGGTAAGATCTTGCTTAGTTCTAAGCCCGAGCGTGCTCCAGAGATCCTTGATGAGTGGATACAGCGCTTCCCTGGACGTTACTACCTAGAACTCCATCGAGTCGGCCGTTCAGATGAGAGTGAGTATCTGGGACGGGCCGTCAACTTGGCTAGTGCATACGGTGTACCAATTGTTGCCAGTAACGATGTGCGTTTCATCTCTCGGGATGATTTTGAGGCGCACGAAACGCGAATTTGTATTCAGCATGGGCGTACGCTTAATGATCCCGCACGACCCCGGGACTATACGGAGAATCAATATCTGAAGTCTTCTGTAGAGATGACAGAGTTATTCAATGACCTCCCAGAGGCGTTGGCCAATAGCGTTAAGATCGCGCAGAGATGCAGTTTTCAGCTAACTCTTGGACAGCACTGTCTGCCAGATTTCCAAGTTCCTGATGGTAAGAGCGCTCCTGAATACCTTGAAGAACAGGCTAGCGCACAGCTCTCTAATCGTGGTTTGGAAGGGGCAGCGTCGGGTGTGGTTGAACCCAACGAATACGAACAACGTTTGAAACGGGAATTAAGCGTCATTTGTGAGATGGGTTTTGAGGGTTATTTTCTGATCGTCGCCGACTTTATAGGTTGGGCGCGGGAGAACGGAATCCCAGTGGGCCCTGGACGCGGGTCTGGGGCAGGATCCCTGGTAGCTTATGTGCTGGGTATCACTGACTTAGATCCCATTAAGCATGACCTTCTTTTTGAGCGTTTCCTGAATCCTGAGCGCGTTTCTATGCCAGATTTCGATATAGACTTTTGTATAGACGGTCGGGATCGGGTTATTGAATATGTTGCGCAACGTTACGGTCGTGATCATGTCTCGCAGATTATTACGTTCGGCTCCATGGCTGCGCACGCTGTAGTGCGGGATGTTGGACGTGCTCTTGGCATGTCATACGGTTATGTAGATCGCATTGCTAAGCTCATTCCGTTTGAATTGGGAATTACACTTGAGAAAGCATTATCCGATGATGAGGAGTTGGCCCGGCTTTATGAAGCAGAAGATGAGGTGCGAACGCTCATCGATTTAGCCCAGCAACTAGAGGGGCTCACGCGTAACGCCGGCACGCATGCGGGCGGCGTAGTTATTGCGCCTAGGGCGCTTACGGAATTTATGCCTCTTTATTGCGAGTTGGGTGGCAGCTCACTGACCCAACTGGATAAGGATGATGCTGAGGCCATCGGACTCGTAAAGTTTGACTTTCTAGGCTTGAAGACCCTGACGATCATTGATCGTGCACTGAGGTCGATTAATCGGGAACTGAAAGCTGGAGGCCAAGATGCTATTGAGCCGGCTGATATTCCTATGAATGATCCGCAGACTTACAAACTCCTCAAAAGTTGCCGAACTACGGGAGTTTTTCAACTTGAGTCGCGTGGTATGCGGGATTTGATCAGGCGCCTTCAGCCGGACCATTTTGACGATCTGGTGGCGATTCTGGCTTTGTATCGGCCGGGTCCCCTGGAGTCCGGGATGGTTGAAGACTTTATTAATCGGAAGCATGGAAAAAATTCAGAGCCCATAAACTACTTCCATCCCAGTCTAAAACCGACCTTGGAAGGTACCTACGGTGTCATTCTGTATCAGGAACAGGTGATGCAGATCGCTCGGATTATGGCAGGGTACTCCCTGGGTGGTGCGGACCTCCTGCGCCGTGCAATGGGCAAGAAAAAACCTGAAGAGATGGCCCAGCAACGATCGATTTTTATAGCAGGTGCGGCAGAACAGGGAGTCAAAGAAACTTTAGCCAGTTATGTATTTGACCTAATGGAAAAATTTGCGGGGTACGGCTTTAATAAATCTCACTCAGCCGCTTATGCACTCATCGCTTATCAGACCGCGTGGTTGAAAGCTCATTATCCGGCTGCATTCATGGCCTCTGTACTTACGGCCGATATGGATAATACGGATAAGCTCGTTTTGTTGAAGGATGATTGCTTGCAGTTCAGGATTAAACTTGAGGCACCAGACATCAACGTGTCGCAGTATGAGTTTGCGGTTACTGGTGAGAGTTCTGTTTCCTACGGGCTTGGCGCCATCAAAGGAGTAGGTCAAAGTATTATCGATAATATTGTTGCAGAGCGTGAGGCTAACGGTCGTTACGTTACTCTCTTAGATCTTTGCCGAAGAGTAGATCAGCAACGGATCAATCGACGGGTGTTGGAGGCGTTGGTTCGTTCGGGCGCTTTGGACTGCTTGGGTGAGAGTCGCGCAACATTGATGGGGGCAATCCCTAACACGTTGCGACTTGCAGCGAATGCTGCGTTTGCTACAGCTGCAGGTCAGGGAGCATTGTTTGCTGAACATGATAGTTCTGGGGATTTCGAGCAACTTCTGACACCGGTACCTGAGTGGAACGAGCAAGAAAGGCTTAAGGGTGAAAGGGAAAGTCTTGGACTCTACCTCACAGGACACCCATTTAATGATTACGTTGAGCACTGTAGTCATTTCACACATGGGTCTATTCGGAAACTAGTTAGCGCTTTTTCGGATAATGGCCAGTTCTCATCCCAGAAAGAGGTTACGGTTGCCGGGCTAGTCATGGATATACGCCGTCGTGGAGGTAGGGTCTCAATCGTTTTAGACGACAACACGGATCATTTGGAGATCACCGTGTTTGAAGATGTCTTTAATCAGTTTAGACATCTGGTCGTCAAGGATGCAGTGTTAGTGGTTGTAGGACGGCTTCGGTTTGATAAATTTTTGTATGCGTGTCGGCTAACGGCTCAACGAATTAGATCTGTGGATGAGGCCATCGAACAGCACGCACGTCGACTCACGATTCAATGGGCAGCGGATGGCAACGGGACAGACTTTGTGCGCAGTTTAAAGGAAACGCTCCAACCTTTTACTCATGGTCGTTGCGAAGTCTGTGTCGAGTACGCTGGCCCTACAGCGAGCGCATCACTAACACTTGGCGACGGTTGGTCGGTCAGACCCACTCGGGAACTTAGAGAACGATTAGGAGTGCTTCTTGGTTCCAAACATTACTCGCTTCACTATCCGAAGCATCTTGTGTGAGCGCATGGAGTCGGCAGGACTGCATCGTCTGTTTTTTGTTAAAAGCCTTGCTCACTTGTAACGGTTCCGGTCTTGAGGGTAAGGTCGATCAATGGATCTGAAGTTTCTTGACTTTGAACAGCCCATTGCGGAGCTCGAGGCGAAGATAGACGAATTAAAGTTCGTGGGCGATGATTCGGAGCTGAATATCAGCGAAGAGATTGCTCGATTACGGCGCAGGAGCGAGTCTCTGACTCGTGATATTTTCTCAAATCTCTCTTCCTGGCAGATAGCTCAACTTGCCCGCCATCCGCAACGCCCTTATACGCTGGACTATATTCGTCTGTGTTTTGATGATTTTCAGGAACTCCATGGGGATCGTATGTATGCAGACGATCCGTCTTTGGTTGGTGGAATGGCTCGTCTAGAAGGACAGCCAATCGTGGTGTTAGGGCATCAGAAGGGCCGTGATACTAAGGAGCGCGTCAAGCGTAACTATGGAATGGCGAGCCCGGAGGGGTACCGTAAAGCGTTGCGTTTGATGCGTATAGCTGAAAAATTTCAACTTCCTCTGATCACGCTCATAGATACACCTGGAGCTTACCCGGGGATGGGCGCGGAGGAGCGGGGGCAAAGTGAGGCGATTGCTCGTAATCTTCTAGCCATGGCCAGCCTCAGAAATCCTATAATCAGCTTGGTTATTGGTGAGGGGGGGTCCGGAGGGGCGCTTGCCATCGGTGTGGCTGATCGTGTGCTCATGCTTCAATACGGCATCTACTCTGTCATCTCTCCCGAGGGTTGCGCGTCCATTCTTTGGAAGACTCCGGAGAAGGCTGAGCTTGCTGCCGAGGCGTTGGGGATCACCGCCGAGCGATTGCTGAAGCTTGGTTTGGTTGATGGGGTGATTCCAGAACCGTTGGGCGGGGCTCACCGAGATGCTCGAGGGATGGCGGAGGCGATCAAGAACTCACTAGTGAGCACACTCAGTGAGCTGCAGGTTCTGTCGGTGGGTAACCTCATCGAACAGAGACGCCATCGGCTGGCAGGCTACGGGGTCTACAAAGAAGGCTAATTCGCTTTTCTCTGCTAGCCTATGGTGTTCGCGCGGTTTTACTGCTTTGCTAAGCCCTATGGAACAGTTTCTTAAACTTCTAAGCCAAAGCCTTGAAGCGTTGCCGAGTGATTCCGGTCGCTATGCAGTGGCGTTCAGCGGAGGGGTAGACTCCGCTGTCTTATTGGCTGCTCTAACGCGATTGGTGCCTCGCCCAGAGGTACGCGCACTGCATATCGATCATGGGTTGCACCCTGATTCTGGTGCATGGGTGGGGCACTGCCGGGTGATAGCCAACACACTGGGTGTCGATTGTGTAAGTCGTCAGGTGCACATCGAGAACAAAGCGGGGGAAAGTCTTGAGGCTTTGGCGCGAGAGGCTCGTTACCAAGCTCTTGGAGAGCTAATAACGCCGGGAGAAATTTTGCTCACAGCGCACCATAGTGATGACCAGTTGGAGACCTTATTGTTTCGGCTATTTCGTGGGAGCGGGGTTAAGGGATTGCGTGGGATTGCAGAATTCAAGCGGTTTCGTGCAGGTTTTTTGGCTCGGCCGATGCTAAGGATCTCACGTGAGGAGATTCTAGTGGTTGCTCGAGCGTGGCAACTGGACTGGCTTGAGGATCCGATGAATCAGGATATAAGGCTTGATAGGAATTTCCTTCGTGCCGAGATTCTCCCCCAAATAAATAAACGCTGGCCTGCCGCCAACAAGACGGTGGGACGGACGGCCCAACAGATGACCGAAGCGCAGGAGCTTCTCGATGGTGTTGCGGAGGTGGACGGGAGATCGATCAAGGATGCAGCTCGTGTACGACAAACAGATTTGCTTGTCTTGCCAGCACCGCGACAGAGAAATCTTCTCCGGTATCTGATTGCGCGCTTGGGCCTACCTACACCAGCCGCGAGACAGTTGGATACCTTGCTTAAAGGGCTTAGGGTGCAGAGGGCCGATGCTGAGACGCAGGTCCAGTGGCCTGGTGGTGAGGCACGTATATACAGAGGTGTTCTTTATCTTTTCCCTCCCTTAGGTGAGGGGTCGGGAGACGGATACGCGGGAGAGATTAGCCTATCACGGTCCTGGACTGGGCCTGAAGGAAGCCTGTTTCTAGTACGGGGGACGGGTCCTGGGCTACCCGATGCCTGGGTGAAAGAAGGCCTAGCCGTTCGCTTCAGGGTAGGTGGGGAGCGGTTTAAACCGT
>JAZAGZ010000010.1:0-7303 GCA_036231525.1 Pseudomonadota bacterium
ACAGACCGACGTAGAGTACGTGGGGTGTTGCTTCTCGTTTTGATCGGCACTCTTTTGGAGGTAGTTGGTGTGGGGATGGTCATTCCGGTTGTTTCCGTTCTAATTCAACCGACTGCTGTCACAGAATCACCCTGGCTTATGACCATAAATGAAATCATCGGCTCTCCTTCGCATCGAGGATTTATGTTATGGGCATTGGGAGGGTTATTTGGGATATTCGCCCTTAAGAACGCTTTTATTTTCTTTTCCCTGTGGCGACATACGCGGTTTTTATTTGGCTTGCAAGCGAGGTTAGCTAGCGAACTCGTTGCCGGTTACTTGAATCGTCCCTATTCATACCATCAGGAACACGCCGCTCCCGAGCTTCTACAGAAGGTCAGCGGGGAAGCGCTGACCTTAACTCACGGCGTATTATCTCCGATCCTATGGCTGATCAGTGAAGGGTTGGTAGTTGTGGGGCTCTTTGGATTGGCATTATGGGTTAATCCCATAGGTGCCTTAGTAATTGTAGGAGGTTTGGGCGTGTCTGTATGGGCGTATTATTACCTCTTTAAATCCCGGGTTGACTCATGGGGGAAGAAGACCCAGGAACATGCAAAAGGAATGTTTCGAGAACTTGAGCACAGTTTAGGAGGAGTGAAAGAGGTCAAGGTTTTTGGTCGGGAAACATTTTTTGCCACCGCCTTCGGCGTGCATGTTGAGAGATATACAAAATACACAGCGCATTATCATTTCCTATCACAATCCGTGAGAAACGTGATCGAGCTATTAGTCATCGGAGTTTTACTTTCTGCCATTATGCTGCTGATAGGTACTGGTTCACCTATGCACACTATTATGCCGACGTTGGCCTTTTTTGCCGTCGCGGCCTTCCGTCTCATACCTTCCTCTCAGCGTCTACTGGCTAATGCGCATGCGATCAAATTCGGAGCCCGTTCCCTGCGATTGTTGTATCCAGATCTAATCGTATCCCGAGACCAATCAACGCCTTCAAGTCCAACTGTAGAGCATTTTTCATTTCAGAATTCCCTTGAGTTGAGGGGAGTGACATTTGTCTATCCTTCGAGTGCTCAGGAGGTTTTGAGTAACGCCACTCTTTCAGTCCCGCGCGGAGCGATGGTTGGGTTTCAGGGCAAAAGTGGAGAAGGAAAAAGCACCTTGGTGGATTTGATTCTGGGGCTGCTGAAACCCACCACTGGTAAGGTGATGGTCGATGGCAATTCGATTCATGATAATCTACCCGGATGGCTTGGTAACATCGGTTACGTTCCTCAGAGCATCTTTCTAATGGACGACACATTACGCCGGAATGTGGCATTTGGCGTTCCAGATTCAGAGATAAACGATGCGCGGGTTCGAGAAGTCTTAAGCCTAGCTCAGCTGGATCCTTTTCTTGATTCCAAAAGAGATGGGTTGAATATTCAGATAGGAGAACGTGGTGTGCGCCTATCCGGTGGACAACGTCAACGAATTGGAATTGCGCGGGCACTCTATCACGATCCAGAGGTGCTTATCCTAGATGAGGCGACCGCATCGCTTGACCTTGAAACAGAGAAGGATTTTATCAAAACTCTCAAATTAATTAAAAATATCAAAACGCTAATTTTGATTTCGCATCGCAAGTCTACAATTGCAGAGTGTGATTCGACATATCAGCTTACGCAGGGAAAAATAAATCGAGTAAATACTTAAGCATAGACACATGGAGCATGAAAATTGAGGGTTCAAAAATAATCGTTACCGGAGGTGCGGGCTTCATCGGTAGTCAGGTTGTCGCCGAACTACTGAAGGCCGACGTGGCCGAGGTTGTCATTTACGATAACTTTGCTCGTGGCAAGCCTCAGCACATCACCGCCTCTCTCAATGATTCTCGTTGCACCATCTGGCCACACGGGGGTGACATCCGCGACATCGATGTCCTCAACGATGCTATGGTCGGCGTTGACGGTGTGATCCACTTGGCTGCAATGTGGCTGCTTCACTGCCGCGATTATCCCCGCACCGCCTTCCACGTCAACATCGAGGGCACCTTTAACGTACTTGAGGCTTGCGTTAAAAATAACGTTCAGCGCCTAGTCTACTCCTCTTCTGCTTCCGTCTATGGTGATGCCGTCGAGGTGCCTATGACTGAGGCCCATCCCTTCAACAACCGTAACTTTTACGGTGCTACTAAGATCGCAGGAGAAGCCATGTGTCGAGCATACCATGATCGCTATGGCCTTGATTATGTCGGCCTGCGCTACATGAATGTCTACGGCCCTCGTCAGGACCAGCACGCTGTCTACTCTGGCGTCATCCCCCTCATGCTCAACAAAATCGATACCGACGAACCACCAACTATCAACGGTGATGGTTCGCAAGCATACGACTTTATCTACGTCGATGACGTTGCCTGTTCGAACACGCTGGCCCTGCAGGCCGACACCACAGATGAATTTTACAACGTCGGCACCGGCATCCAGACCACCATCCGAGAACTCTGTGACACAATTCTCGACCTGAAACAATCTACCCTAAAGGTCAACTACCAACCCTACGAGCCTAACGACATCCGTAGGCTTGTCCAAAACCGTATAGGCTGTTCCAAGCTCGCTGCGGAACAGCTGGATTTCCGGCACAAATACTCCCTACGCGAGGGTTTACGGAAGCTCATTGATTGGCGTGATGACGGACGCTGAAATCAAATCAATCCCCATCTCCGCGCCCGTGCTTGGCGTGGCTGAAATTCAGGCCGTGCGTGAAGTACTAGAATCCGGCTGGGTGACACAAGGTCCACGCGTTGCCGCCTTCGAGGAACGCTTTGCCAAAGTGCATAAAGTCAAATACGCAGTGGCCGTGAACTCCTGCACTTCTGGGCTGCATCTGGTGCTCCATGCGATGGGCATCGGCCAGGGCGACGAAGTCATCGTGCCCGCATTTACTTGGGTTTCAACTGCGAATGTGGTCGCTCATTGTGGAGCGACTCCGGTATTTGTGGATGTGGAGCGTGACAGTTTTAATATCGACCCTTTGCTAATTGAAGGGGCTATCACCGATCGGACCCGAGCTATCATCCCTGTTCATCTCTTTGGTCTGTGTGCGAATATGGAGGCTATTCAAAAGACAATCCCCAGCAATTTGAAAATCTTGGAGGATGCTGCCTGCGCTGTTGGCGCGGAGTACCAAGGTACGCCAGCTGGTGGGCTTGGCGATGCCGCAGTGTTTTCATTTCATCCGCGTAAAACTATTACTACCGGCGAAGGCGGAATGATTACAACTAACGATGAGGAGCTAACTGAAAGTTTGAGACGTCTTCGCAATCATGGGGCCAGTGTATCCGAGGAAACACGTCATCATGATCCTAAACCTCATGCACTTCCCGTGTTCGATGACATCGGGTTCAATTATCGGATGACTGACATGCAAGGGTCTGTTGGGCTGGAGCAACTGCATAAACTGGAGCAATTCATCAGCGAACGTGCCGAATGGGCTGAGTGGTATAGGCAAAAGTTGTCCGAGTTCGACTGGATTCGTTGTCCTGTTGAATCCCAACACGGATGCCATGGATGGCAGGCATTTGTCACGTGGATTGATCCGGTCAAATCCCCCGTTTCACGTAATGATCTGATGGATCGACTTCATGCCCGGGGAATTGCTACGCGACCGGGAACCCATGCTTTACACGATCTAGGAGCGTATCGGAAATATCAATCTAACTGTCCTGTCGCCAGTGAATGTGCTGCTCAAACTATGGCACTCCCTTTTCACAATCGAATGACAGGAGAGGATTACATAAGGGTAGTCGAAGAATTGAAGCGGGTGGCTATTTCTGGCTGAGAGATGTGTTCAGAATAATTTTATTTATGTGCGGCATAGCCGGCATCATACACTTGGATGGAGCACCTGCTTCTGTAGAGATCTTACAGAAGATGACCGACGCCATTGCTCACCGTGGGCCGGATGGGGAAGGCAAATGGGTCGTCGGACCAGTCGGGATAGGCCACCGGCGCCTAGCCGTAATTGATCCCACAGTTCTTGGTAATCAACCCATGATCTCTGCAGATCAACGCTATGTGCTCAGCTACAATGGTGAGTTATATAATTTCCGTGAGTTGCGTATTGAGTTGGAAACGGCCGGTTATGAATTCTGCTCTAAGACGGATAGTGAAGTGGTACTTCATGCTTTTTCCGAATGGGGACCAGAGTGTGTACAACGTTTCAATGGGATGTTCGCATTTGTTATTTGGGACTGTGAGGAAAGGGTTTTGCACTTGGCGCGGGATCGTTACGGGATTAAACCCCTCTACTATGTCCAGTGGGGAGACACTTTCCTTTTTGGCTCAGAACAAAAGGCCATATTAGAATACCCCGGAGCTAAGAGAAAAATAGACAAGGTAGCATTACTGGAATACTTCAACTTCCAGAACATATTTACTGATCGCACTCTTATGGAGGACATCCGGCTCTTGCCTGCCGGACATTGTGCCACTCTTGATCTGAAGAAAAAGACCCCAGAGCTAAAGCGTACACAATACTGGGACTACCACTTTCGTGAATCGACAAACAAAGCGAATGATGATGAATATCGTGAAGAATTGGATCGGCTGTTCAGGCAGGCAGTTAATAGACAACTAGTAGCTGATGTTGAAATTGGAAGCTACCTCAGTGGAGGCATGGATTCAGGGTCCATTACGGCAATCGCTGCCCAGTCCTTCCCTTATCTCAAGACATTTACTTGCGGTTTCGATCTGAGTTCTGCCTCGGGATTGGAATTGGGGTTTGACGAACGCGCCAAAGCTGAAGCCATGTCGGCTCTTTTCAAGACCGAACATTGTGAGATGGTGCTCAAGGCTGGCGACATGGAACGAAGTCTACCCAAACTGGCCAAGCATATGGAGGAGCCTCGTGTCGGTCAAAGTTACCCCAATTTCTACATTGCGCAATTAGCTAGCAAATTTTTAAAAGTAGTGCTTTCAGGGGCTGGCGGAGATGAATTATTTGGCGGTTATCCTTGGCGTTATTATCGGGCCACAGTAAATCAGGGTTTCGAGCACTACGTTGACCATTATTATTCTTATTGGCAGAGACTGATCCCCAACCGAGAGATCGCGAAGGTTTTTGCCCCGATATGGGATGAGGTGAAGGATGTCCGGACCCGGGATATTTTCCGCAGCGTGTTCCTAACCCATGATAACGCGCTAAACCGACCAGAAGACTACATCAACCACTCTCTCTATTTTGAGGCCAAGACCTTCCTCCACGGGTTGCTAGTGGTGGAGGACAAGCTCTCCATGGCACATAGTCTCGAAACGCGTGTACCATTTTTAGACAATGACCTGGTTGATTTTGCTATGGTCTGCCCAGTTCGATTGAAATTAAATAACCTCACCGAAGTGTTGCGTATAAACGAGAACGAACCAGGGCGAAAAACAGCAAGATATTTTCAGAAAACCAACGACGGCAAGCAAATCCTGCGCGAAGTAATGAAGCACTATGTACCCGATACCATCACCACCGCTGTGAAACAGGGTTTTTCAGCTCCAGACGCCAGTTGGTTCAAGGGCGAGAGCATCGATTTTGTTCGGCGACGCCTGTTAAACAAGAATGCCTTGATTTATAATTATCTCGACCCTCGTTCGGTTAGAACGTTGGTGCAAGAGCATTTAGATGGGGGAGAAAATAGACGCTTACTTATATGGTCCTTATTGAACGTAGAAGAACTGCTGAGTTTAAATTCAGAGATCTGACGTGGCTGAATCACAAATAAAAGAAAATATTTTCCTTAAACCTCCGCCGATCCGCAGGGGAGTCTACGTGCAGGCAGAAAGTTCAGGATTCCAAAATCAGGATCATACCAATGAGGTCTTTAGCGAAAAATGGTCTGCTTTCTGCCAGTCCGATTCGGATGAATCTGACCCTCGAAAAAAAAGACAATACCAGTGGTATCTAACGCTTTACGGCTACACTTGTGAACAAGATCTTGCAAACACCTTGCGAAAGCAACGCGTCATCTTGGATGCGGGCTGCGGCTTGGGTTATAAGGCCGCGTGGTTCGCCCGTTTAGCTCCAGACTCATTGATTGTATGTATGGATTTTTCCGATGCGATCTTTAGCGCTGCTGAACGGTATCAGGACTATCCCAATATTGTCTTCGTGAAAGGGGATATTGCGAATACTGGCTTCCGAGCTGGAGAAATTGACATGGTGAACTGCGATCAAGTATTGCACCATACTGAATCTCCACAGCAAACACTCCATGAATTCAGCCGGATTACCAAGGCAAGTGGATTACTACATGCATACGTGTATGCGAGGAAAGCCCTCCCAAGAGAATTATTGGACGACCATTTCCGGGAACTATCAAAAAAAATGACCCACGAAGAAATATGGGCCTTAAGCGAGCAGTTAACTGAGTTAGGAAAGACTCTAGCAGAGCTTCAAGTCTCCATTGATGTTCCGGAAATTCCTGCACTTGGCATCAAGCGGGGCAAACAGAATATTCAACGGTTTGTCTACTGGAATTTTCTAAAATGCTTCTGGAATGAGGAACTGGGACGTGAATCATCCATTTCAGCCAACTTTGATTGGTATTCTCCAAGTAATGCCTTTCGATACGATAAAGAGAAATTTATTGGGATGTGTAAAAATGCTGGATGGGGAAATGAATTTTTACACATGGAAGAAGCTTGTTGGTCGGGTCGTTTTATAAAACAAAACCGGAAGGACGGTTCATAGTTTGTTTTGTTGCTGCTATCTGCCATAGCTTAAAGCAAGAGGATTTCATAAGGAGACATAAGATTGAATCTGGGCCGAGATAGTAAAAGGGTTGAGAAACGGCGAATTTTTTGACGACCGAGAATCCATAAAGCGATACATGCGAGTTCTTTCTAACTATATGCGTGCTATAAAACTGATCCGGTCAGTCGTATCCGATCTCGACATTGATTTGTCGGGTATGCGCGTGCTTACGGAGGCTGCTTCGGGCCCTTTTGCAGTTACTCCAGTGATAGCAGCACTGGCAGGTGCTGAGCATGTAGTCGCCGTCGGACGAGACTCGCAATGGGGTAGTTTCACCAGTGTTGCTGATCACATTCGTGGTTTGGCGAAGGCGACTTGTTGTTCTGATGTTATCGAGCTTAGTGATCAACCGGCTTTAGAACACGCTCGTTATGTGAACATAGTCACCAATTTAGGATTCGTTCGTCCGATCAACGCTGAACTGGTCGCGCTATTACCTGATGATGCGGCGATTTCATTGATGTGGGAGCCGTGGGAATTTCGTCAGGGAGAGGTCGATCTTGCTGCCTGTCGCGCACGTGGACTT
>JAZAGZ010000011.1:0-13327 GCA_036231525.1 Pseudomonadota bacterium
TTTTTCCATGGGTACGGATGGTTCTGTCGCTAGGGCTACAGTCGAGGTGCAGGAGGAGGGAGAGTATTTTGTTTCCACCTTCTTCAATGAAGAACCCGTACGACTTACGGACGATTATTTTATTGATGTTGTTCCCGACAATAAACCGGTTGTGAAGGTGGTTCGACCTGGACGGGACTGGAAAGCCAGCAATATCGAGGAAGTATCCATTCGGGTGGAAGCAACAGATGATTTCGGATTGGACAGGCTCGAGTTGCATTATGCGATCAATGGTGCGGAGTGGCATGTCCTTCAGTTAGACGTGGACGGTGACTACACCCTGAGCGATGAGGTCTTGTACCTCGAAGAATTAGGCAAGACGGTTGGTGCGGGCGGTTTACTGGATCTTTTAATGGAGAACGAATCAACTGCAGAAGAGGTAACCTCAAGTCTCGCACCGGGAGATCTTATTTCTTACTTCGCCGAAGCTCATGATCGAGATACTTCCGAACGGACTGACTTGTTTTTTGTCGAAGTGCAACCATTCGAGCGCAGCTACTCGCAGTCCATGCAGGGCGGTGGCGGTGGTGGCGGCGGTGGCCAGCAGCAGGACGAAATTTCTCAGCGACAGAAAGAAATTTTGCTTGCAACATGGAACCTTATCCGCGAGCAGGGAGAGCAAACAGGATTTCAGGATGAGCAGCAGCTTGAGGATAATGCACGAATGTTATCCGAGCTTCAGAGGACACTCGCCGAACAAGCGCGTACCCTGGCTAATCGGACCCGAGCACGGCAACTCACCAGCGTTGACGAACAGATTCAGACTTTTGTTAGCAGCTTGGAAAGCGCCGCTGAAGCTATGATGCCGGCGGCTGATTATCTGATAGATCTCGAGTTTGATGATGCAGTTCCATCTGAACAGGAAGCCCTTCGCCACTTGTTGAAAGCTGAAGCCGTCTTTACGGATATCCAGGTGTCCTTCCAGCAAGGTGGTGGTGGTGGCAGCGGCGGGTTCGCTGGGCGTGATCTAGCAGAGCTTTTTGAACTTGAGATGGATCTGGAAAAAAACCAGTATGAAACCGAGTCCCCCACCTCGTTTGAGGATACTCCCGAGGTGGAGGTAGACGAGGCCATTGCGAAGCTGCAAGAACTCGCACGACGACAGGAGAATCTTGCTCGTCAGGCTAACCAGCAGCGTACGCTGACTGAGGAGGAGCGATGGCAGCAGGAAGAGTTGCGTCGCGAAACCGAGGAACTGCGCCGTCAGCTGGAAGAGCTTCGCCAGGCAGCGGCCCAACAGCAGTCAGGCCAACAGTCAGGCCAACAGTCAGGCCAACAGTCAGGCCAAGGCGGACGCGGCGACGCCACATCCGAAGCAATTCGCGAACTGGATAACGCATTGCAGGCGATGAACCGTGCACGAGCTCAGAGTGGTATGGATCCTGAGCAGACCCAGCGGGCGATTGAGCAGGCGCGTCGGCAACTGGATAGAGCGTTAGAGCAAATGACTGCTCAGCGCCAAGCAGTTGCTGAGGAAGTATTCTCTGATTTAGCAGAGCGATCTCAGGATCTACTGGATAGGCAGCGTCAGTTGGCTGCCGAGCTACAGCAGATCGCAAGCGAGTCTCTCGCGAATAGAGACGGAGATGGGGTCCGGGAAAGCCTACTGAGTGATGACGAGGCGCTTGAGTTAGCCGAACGCAAGCAGAATATGCAGGCAGAGTTGGAGGCGGTGGAGCAGGATCTTCAGCGGGTAGCCCAGAGGTTCAGGACGCAGACGCCAGGAGCGTCTGAGGAGCTTGACAATGCACTTTCTGATCTACAGCAGACTCAGGTTGTTCGCCGTCTGGCTTACGCCGCAGAGATGATCCGTCGCGGACTTGCAGATGAGCTTGCACCGTTCGAAGGTATTGTCACGACTGCGCTGGACGATCTCCGACGGGATACTGAACAGGCACTAGCATCAGCAAGCCGTGAAGCCCGTGAAGGACAGCAGACGGGACAGGACCCAACCTCAGAGTTAGTTGCGGAACTCCAAGCGCTTCGGCGGGAACTTGCGGGCCTGCAGAATGGCGAGTCAGGCCAGCAAGCTCAGCAGAATGGCGGTCAGAGTAGCCAGATAGGTGGTCAATTAGGCGGTAACCAGTTTGGCGGTGGCGGCGTTTATGATGATAGGCGTGGGTTGGGGTTCTGGGACCCGACGCAGCCGCTAACGTTTGATGCGGAGACCCAGGCGGAGTTAGAGGCTCAACTTCAGGAGGCTGGGCGTGACCTTCTCGCGTTAGGTACGCGGCTTCGGGCAGAGGGTTTGACGCCTGAGGAATTAGAGTCAATCAGGCGTTTAGGTGACGCTCTGAGAGGGGGGTTGGGAGGCAATCCGGAGCTGATTGAGCAGGAATATCTAACCATGCTGGATCTAGTGGAGCAGTTGGAGTTGCAGATTGTCGCGGATGGGGTCGGAGCAGAGGAATCGGCTGTTCGTACGCAAACCTCTGCTGAAATCGCGCAAGAGTATGAGGAAGCAGTCGCCGAGTATTTCCGGCGGCTAAGTCGTTCGGAGTAGCCCCGATCCGAAAATAAAACGGGGTTATTTTGGATTGTAAATAATCCTTTAGAAACGAGCATTTATGCTTACTAGCGGCGTAATTTGAGTCCTGAGATGTGATAATTACAGAATGACTCAACTGCACGAAAGCGCAAAGATGGGAACCGACGCTGGGTTTCTGGATATCACCGAGGGTAAGACCCGACCGATGATTTTGACGCGAAACTTGCAGCGTCGCTACACAATGGGCGGGGAAACTGTTCATGCCCTGCGCGGTGTCGATCTAGAGATTGCGCACGGGGAATATGTCGCCATCATGGGCCCATCCGGCTCCGGGAAATCTACACTCATGAACATGATTGGCTGCCTTGATACCCCCGATGACGGGCAGTACTGGTTGAACGGCAAGTTAGTTTCGTCAATGAACGATTCCGAACTCGCTAAAGTACGTAATAAGGAAGTCGGATTTGTATTTCAGACCTTTAACCTGTTGCCACGGGCAAATGCACTCCATAATGTTGAAATGCCACTGATCTATGGCGGGATGAAACGAAAGGCACGCCTAGAGCGAGCTGCCGAGGCACTGATCCGGGTTGGTTTGGGAGACCGAATGCGCCATCGACCTAGCGAAATGTCAGGCGGTCAGCGGCAGCGCGTGGCAGCTGCGCGAGCACTGGTCACGGAGCCGAGCATTCTTCTTGCAGACGAGCCTACGGGAAACCTGGATTCAGTGACGGGCCAGGACATGATGTCGTTATTTGATGAGCTACACGGGCTAGGTAACACCATTATTCTTGTAACTCATGAACCGACAATTGCCAGCCACGCGGCACGTGCTATTACTCTTCGTGACGGCACCATTGAAGAGGATCGGGAAATGATGGACAGGAGTCATTGAAAATGAGGGCCTGGATCGGAGTGATGTTGGTATTTTCTCTAGGGGCCTGCGTGCAGGAAGAGCCCCAGTCCGTGGCTCCTTTGTATGACACGGCGCCTGTAGAAACTCGGCCTATTGAGGTTAGTGTCGATGCTGCGGGGGTTATTGAACCTGAGATCACAGTTGAGGTGAAATCGAAGGCTTCAGGGGAGATTCTGGCAATTCATGCAGAGACAGGTGATGTAATACAAGAAGGATTTCTATTGGTTGAAGTAGACCAGCGCTCGCCCCGCAATACGCTTGCCGAGGCAGAGGCTGGCCTTGTTGCTGCAAAAGCTCGCCGGACCATCGCTGAGACACAAATGGACCGGTCCGAAACCCTGTTTAGCACCGGTACATTGACTGAAACAGAGTATGAGCAGGCGCAACTCGAGTTTGCTAACTCAGAGGCACAAGTAATTGGTGCCGAAGTGGCTCTAGAAAATGCTCGCATTGCCATGGATGACACGGAAGTCAGGGCCCCCATTACTGGTACGGTTATTGAAAAGCATGTAGAGCCGGGCACGGTTATTTCTTCCCCCACTCGGGATGTCAGTGGTGGAACGGTTCTACTCCGGATGGCTGATTTGACAACTGTCCACGTACGAACGCTCGTGGATGAGACAGATATTGGCAAGATCAAGCCCGGGATGGCGACACATGTGACGGTGGCTGCTTATCCCAATCAACCTTTTGATGGTGAGGTGTTAAAGATCGAACCACTGGCAATCGTTGAGCAGAATGTGACCATGTTTGCCGTACTCATACGTCTTGAAAATCGAGGAGATCTCCTGAAACCCGGAATGAATGCGGATGTGGAGATCCAGATTGCTAGCCGCGACTCAGTGGCGGCCGTACCTACCATGGCTTTGCGTGCTAATAGTGACATTCCAACCGCATCACTGATGCTGGGGCTTGGGGAAGAGGAATTACGTAGTGAACTCGGTCGTCCGGCTGAAGGGCTCAATGGGTATGCCGATGTTCAGGCAGAGAGGCCTAAGCCAACACAACTTCAGACCGTAACGAGAGGATCAGGTGACGGATCTTTCAGAGCAAACAGTTTTGGAAATAGCATTGAAGATAGAGAGGTTTCTCAGAGTCGGGATGCCTCCATGATGGATTATGAGTTTGGTGGTAACTATTGGGTTGTCGCTTTAAGAAATGGAGAGCCGGTCCCGGTCCCGGTTCGCACCGGTGTGACCGATTTGGAATTCACCGAGGTTATCTCTGGACTGAACCTCGGTGACGAGGTGTTATTGTTGCCAAGCTCAAGTCTGTTTGAACAGCAGGAAATGTTACAGAGGTTTATATCCGACCGCTTCTCCTCGACACCATTTCAGCAGGGGTCGCGTGGTGGACGGTTCCGGTAGTCATGTGAAGTTAAGAGTATTTGCCTTTCTCGGAGGCTTGACCTTCTCGGCTGTGGCGGGCGCTCACCATGCCGCGTTCGTGCATTTCGACAGGGACGACGTAGTCGAGATTACTGGGGAGCTGGTGTCGATCGAGTGGCGAAATCCACACTCGTTACTCATAGTTGAGACGATCGGGGAAGATGGCAGTGAAACGTTGTGGCAGGGGCAGGAACGGGGTGTCACGCTGCTGACTCGTAAGGGCGCCACGCCGGACCTCTTCCGGGTTGGGGAGATGGTTCGAGTCGCGGGATTTCGGGGTCGCCAAAACAAGACCTCGTTGTTCGTGACGAACATCATGTTGCCCGACGGTCGCGAGGTCTACAACGAATCGTTCGCCGAGCAGCGATGGGAAACGGACCTCGCAGGCACGACGATGAGAGCGCGCCAGCAGGAGGGACTTCAGAATCGCTCGATCACCGTGGACGGCATCTTCCGCGTCTGGAGCACGGAGATCGTAGAGTTCCAGGGCGCGAGCACGAATCTCGACCGCGTGCTCTGGAACGAGAACTATCCCCTGACCGAATACGCCGAGGAAGTCCAGGCGGGGTGGGACCTGGTCGCCGACAATCCTTTCCTGTTTTGCGAAAATGGTATGCCGGCGATCATGGATCAAGTTCATCCCATGGAGTTCATTGATCAGGGCAACGAGATCGTCATTCGACTCGAGGAGCAGGACGTCGTCCGCACGATTCATATGTCGGATGATGTCGAACCTCGCGACGTCAGCAACCCGTTCGGATATTCCACCGGTCGCTGGGAGGGCGATACGCTTGTCGCCTCCACGACCGATATCGAATGGCCCTGGTTCGATCAGGAAGGGATTCCACAGAGTGACAAGCTCGTGCTGACCGAACGCTTTACCCCGAGTCCGGATGGGTACGTGTTGAATTACACGGTGACCGCGATCGATCCCGTGGTATTTACGGAGCCTGTCGAGCTGAACCGGGCCTGGATCTGGGTCCCAGGCGAAGAGATCCGGCCTTTCAACTGTGACTGGGAAGGCGATTCACTCTAACTAAAAAGATCCCACGATGTTCAGGGTCCTCGTGCGGGTCGATACCACTATGGAGCCCCACGTGCTGTGTGACGTCCAGCCCGTGAAGCTTGATGGCCCGCGGCGCTGGAGACAGGACCACATTCTCGAAAAAAAAGGGTTCAGCGGAATTACTCCATGTTCGTCTAGCTTAGGTTTGAGAACCTTGGCATTATTAAGTAACTGGATACTAACTTTAAAACATGGAGAGTCGTTACTCATGACAGTACAAACTAAGGTTGTTGAATATAGCCAGGATGGCACAGATTTCGAGGGTTACTTTGCATGGAATGATACCGCTGCCCAACCCAGTCCCTGTGTAGTGGTTTCGCACGCGTGGGGTGGTTTGGGTGAGTTCGAGCAGGCGCGTGCACGGGATCTTGCAGAGTTAGGTTACGCAGCGTTGTGTCTTGATTTATATGGTAAGGGCGTGCGTGGTAGTAACCCGGAGGAGAACTCTAAGCTTATGCAACCTTTTTTGGACGACCGGGCTATGCTACAGAGCCGGTTAACACTAGCCGTTGATGTGGCGAGTCAACAGGAGGTTGTCGATGCCTCTCAGGTGGCGGCAATGGGATATTGCTTCGGCGGGCTTTGCGTCTTGGATATGGCTCGTGTTGGGGTTGCGGTTCTTGGTGTGGTTAGTTTTCACGGGATATTTCACCCACCGGGGAATACTGAAGGTAACGACATTACGGCCAAGGTTCTAGCACTCCACGGATGGGATGATCCTATGGCCACGCCTGAGCAAGCAGTTGCTCTGGCTGCTGAGCTGACGGCGGCCGGTGCCGATTGGCAAATCCATGGGTACGGGCATACCTCTCATGCATTCACTAATCCCCAAGCTAACGATCCTGATAATGGGTACAGTTACAGTGAGTCGGCCGCTCGCCGATCCTGGTCGGCATTAGTGGATTTTCTCGAAGAAATTTTCTAGATCACTCAAATCTTCCCAGTGTAGAAGAATATTATTTTTTGTTTATTTTCGGTGTATCCATAGTTAGGGGTGTATAAAAACACTCAGGCCCCAGATGTATAGCTCATCGGTTTGCAGGGCTGGGAAATACGGCATCTTCGGTAAGGGGGGGCGTGGCAGCAAATGAACCAGTAGCCTTAAGAGATGGGTCATATAGAGTTGGCAGCGGTGACGCCTCTGACGTCGAGGGTCAGAAACGAGCTAATCACCCATTAATTACGTAAGCCAGGATATCTACAACCTGCTCTGGTGTTCGGGCGGTAGCATTCGCAGCAGCATCAACTTCTTTCAAAGCATGGTTATGCTCCTCTTCATGTAGAATAACGAGCGATTTATTGAGCGCTGCTGCGTACCCGGCATCAAAGGCAGCATTCCATTGTTTGAACTTCGGGCCAAAGCGCACCACTACTACGTCTGCGCGACTGATCAGGTTGGACGTGCGAATCGCATTTATACTAGCGCCTTTACGGTCCTGCCAAAATTCTTGCGATTCCTCGCCAAGGATTTTAACTCCACATAAATCGCTAGCGTCATGGTCTGTAACGGGACCGGAAAATGTTACTGGAAGGTCCATAGTCTCCGATCTTTTCATAATCTGATCTCTCCAATCGGAATGAATCTCGCCAGAGAGGTAGATGTTCCACGTCTTTTTTATCATCGAATAATGCTCCATTTTTAAGATTTATATATCCTGATATCCTGTAGTTGAGGTTCTCAGTTAATCATTCAGTTGAGGATTACATGATACCTACGCTCGATTTAGGACCCTATTTAGCTGGTAGCACCAAGGCACGTGATGAGCTGGCGCACGAGCTTCGACGGATCCAAGAAAATATTGGGTTCTACGTGGTGATCAATCACGGAGTTTCGCAGACGCTCATTGAGCAGGGCTACGATGCTCTACGCAGGTTTTTTTCACTTCCCATAGAAGACAAGCTGAAAGTTAAGATTAATGAAAAATCTGTTGGCTATGTTCCTATTCGTTCAACTGTTTATGTCACTTCAAAGTTTAACAAGAATACCAGGAAGGACCTCAATGAAACTATTACGATTGCCCGAGAGAGGCCCGCGGATGACCCCGACATTCAGCGGGGGCTGCGTTTTGTGGGCCCCAATCAATGGCCCGAAGGGCTAATCGGCTTCCGTGACGCGATGATTGCTTATCAAGAAGCTCTGTCCGTACTCGGCTACGCCATGTTGCCCTTGTATGCTCAGGCACTAAATCTTCCCAGCGACTACTTTGACCCATATTTTACGCGGCCGACCTGGTGGACGCGGAATGCTTACTACCCAGCCATTGAACCGCAGGATAATCAATTCGGTATTTCACCTCACTCGGATCACGGCTTTATTACGTTGCTACCTATGTCGGACGTTACTGGTTTGGAAATTTTGAGCCCACAGGATGAATGGATCTCAGCCACGCCGGTGAAGAAGGGGATTATCGTCAATACGGGAGAGTTCTTAAACCGGTGGTCAAATGGCCGATTTCTTGCGACTCCCCATCGTGTCGTTCCTCCCAAAAAAGACCGTTATTCGATGGCGATGTTTTTTAATCCCAATCCAGATACGTTGGCCGTACCTCTTGAATCTTGTGTGTCACCTGAGAGTCCAGCAGCTTTCGAACCGGTTACCATGATTGATTATATGGGGTGGTATATCGACAACAACTATAAACGCGAAGCGGGTGGATCTCAGGAGTGACTCTTAACGAACGCTGTTATACCAGTCGAGGATTTCATCCCCAGTCATCATGCATACATCGGGCTTCGAGAGAATATAGTTGTAGAGTTCTGCGAGGTATTTAATGCGGTGTGGTGCTCCTGTTAGGAAGGGGTGGACACTGATGGCCATAACCCGAGTGTGTGTTTCGCCTTCTTCGTAGAGTCGGTCGAAGTGGTCTATGCCCCGTCTCAACAGGATGTCGGAAGCATGTTGTTGCAGCGCCATAATCGGAATGTCATTCACCTCAACGGTGTAGGGTATCGATATTAATGGGCCAGCAGTGGTCTTCAATTCTACGGGTTGATCATCAACCACCCAGTCAGCAACATACTCAATACCTTCCTCTGCCAGCAGGTCTGGTGTTTCGAAGGTCTCTGTTAGTCCGGGGCTCTCCCACCCGCGTGGCGGTTTACCCGTTGCTTTGTGAATGGCTTCGATCGTGTCGCGTATAGCCTGCCGCTGATCAGCTAGTTTGTGCATTGGCCCTTGCAGAAATCCGTGTCCCATTATTTCCCAGTTTTCCTCCAACGCAGCTTCGATAACCCGCGGATAGGTTCTGCAAACTGAGCCATTTGTTGCCAGGGTAGCGCGACATCCAGTGGCTTTAATTGTTTCCAAAAGCCGCCAAAATCCGACCCGCATGCCGTACTCGTGCCATGCCCAATTTGCTAAATCTGGGAGTAGGGGCTCGCCCCGTGGTGGGGGCAGGACTGTACGCGGCATAGGATGATCAATAGACCATTCCTCAACATTAACGATGGTCCAGACGGCAATTCGTCCACCATTCGGGAGTGGAAGCCGAGGACGGTCCACGATCGCACTGTACGATAAGCGGTCCTGGGGTTTCATCGGCTTAGGCAATGCTACAGTTCCCCCCATCCCGCTTCGACTAGGTATTCCTCAAACGTTAATAACCATGGGAATTCTTCACGTAGAACGGTGACGTTAACGGGATCAACGTTATCTCGGTACCATGTTGTAGCGGCAATTGCCGTCGGTGGCGCAGACGCCACAAACTCTTCCCATGGGGTTTGGTGATAAACAACTGGTCTATTCATTATGCGACTCATGGCAGCCGCGATATTTGAGTAGGTGGTGCGATCACTGGCAATCGAAATTTCACGACCCAGCCACCCTGCAGGATCGTCAAACGCCGTAGCTACAAACCGTCCGATGTCTGACGGCGCGACGAAAACACGATCTAAACTTGGCGCTAAAGGACCGCTGAAACTCCCAGCTTGTGCATCCTCCCTGAATGTTTCGATTGTGCTCATAAAACTTGCGGGACGAATAATCGTATAGGGCATATCAAGTGAACGGATATAGCTCTCAATCTCCAGCTTACTTTCGAACTGAGGCACGCCAGTTCCAAGTGTTGCCTTGGCTACGGAGGTGTATACGAAGTGTTGAATGTCTGCCCGTTTCGAGGCGTCGGCAAACGCTTTGCTTTGCCGAATTTCCCCATCGACGCCAACGCCGCGATACTGTTGCACGGAGAATGCTCCATAGGCGCCTTCCAGTGCTTTGTCCAACGACGCGGCATCATCGAAATTGCCGCGAACCATCTGTACACCTAGTGCACTCAACTTGCGAGAAGCTTCACTATCTGGGGTGCGGGAAAGCCCACGAACCCGGTATCCACGCTGCACCAGCTCGCGGGCGACGGCACCGCCCTGAGTGCCAGTCACACCAGAAACCAGAATGACCCGCGAGCTGTGATCAGGGTATTGGCTCCAACCAACAGTCGAGCTTAGGCTCAGGAGGAGCAAAAAGAAAAAACCGTAGCGGAGTGTGGTAGTTCTTATCATTTTCTAATTTTGATCCTGAGGGTTCTTTACACTAGCATTTTTCGAACTCCCTCCACAGCAGCCTCATCCCGTGTGGAAGCAGCCTTCTCGGATGGCGCAGAGATTTCTCTTTGTATGGCTGCACGCCTTTCTATGGCGTTTTGCCAGCGTTGAAGGTTTGGAAGTCCATCTAAGCTCACCCCCGCCCAGTCATGTCCGGTAATCCAGGGCCAGGTAGCGATATCCGCAATAGAGTAATCCTTCGCGAGATATTCTTGTTTGCTAAGCTGTTGATCCAGAACTTCGTAGAGTCTCCGCGTTTCTTTCTGGTAGCGTTTGATAGCGTAATCAATTTTTTCAGTGGCATAGCGATAAAAGACATTTGCTTGTCCTTGCATCGGACCAACACCGCCCATCTGGAACATTAGCCATTGAATGACAGCTGAACGTTCTTTGCGGCCAGAGGGTAAAAAACGACCGGTTTTTTCAGCGAGATAAATTAGTATGGCGCCGGATTCAAACACCGCTAAATTATTCTCGTCTCGATCCATAATCGCAGGTATTCGTCCATTGGGATTAATCTCCAAAAACCAGGGCTCTTTTTGAGTTAGCTCACCCAGAGAGAACCAGGTGGCTTTGTAGGGAAGTTCGCATTCCTCGAGCATGATCGAGACTTTGCGACCGTTCGGGGTTGCAGCGGTGTAAAGATCGATCATATTGTCTGTAATCCGGAGATTGAGCTACTAGATGGCAATAAGCTAACCACCCTCGATGACGGAGAATGATGCACCGTCGGCAAGCTCAATTTCACCTATTGTCGTTTGATCCACACCTTCTAGGCAACCTAAATTGAAGCCAAAGCTCATAGGGTCCGCGCGTCTCTGGTGGTGGGTATAAATTCCGCAGGAGGAGCAAAAGTAGTGTTTTGCGATTTTCATGTTCCACTGATAAAGCGTTAGATTATCCTCGCCGCGAAAAACCTCCAATTGCTCCTTGGGAACAATACCCATAATGGCCCCCTTACGGCGGCAGATTGAGCAGTTACATCGCCTGAGTCCTGTGAAGCCACTATCAAGTGTCACGCGAAAAGCGACGGTGCCACAATGGCAAGTTCCTATGTGAGTGTCTGACATAAGAGTGATGTTACCATCGTGTCCGTAAATCGGAAGTTGTAAGGTTTATTTTTCTACATCCCAAGAAAGAATTCAGCGTAGGAGCCTTTCACAAGGTCGTGCCATGCCACTTGATGAAGTGGGTCACAAATGACGACAAGTAGATGATTAGATATTTCGCTGCTATATTTGGATCTATAATGTGAACAGTGCGTATAAAAACAAAGGACTCATTGAACGGTTGGGATTTGCCTGTCGTGGACTCATACAGTGTTGGCGAGAAGAGAACAGTTTTCGCTTTCAGACACTCGCTGCATTTGGAGTAATTATTATTCTTTTAATTTTGCGCCCCCCGCTGATTTGGGCCGCATTGCTTATTCTGGTCTCATCATTGGTCCTTTGCGCAGAGTTATTCAATTCAGCTCTGGAGCGCCTGGTGAGTAAATTAAGCTCTACTCCCAGTCCTGAGATTAAGGCGGTAAAGGATATGGCTGCCGGAGCTGTACTCGTACTCGCGTCGACTGCTGTAGTGTTGGGATGTTTTCTTTTGTTTTTCATGTTGAGTGAAACGGCTTAGCCGTGTTTAGACATATCCTCATTCTTTGTGTGCTCATCGGGAACTCGTTAACTGTTCATGCTGAACCAATGTTTTTCCGCGCAGGACTAGATGATGTCCTGCTCGCGGCTCTTCCACTGACTGCTTTATGGATGAGTAAAGAGGATCGAGAAGGACAAATTCAGTTTTTTAAATCGGTTGGTTTAAATACGTTGGTCGTATCTGCACTGAAAGAATCGGTGGATAAGGAACGTCCAAATCGCAAGTGTTGCGATTCTTTTCCTTCTGGCCATACCTCAACTGCTTTCGTCAGCGCGTCCTTTATGCATCACCGTTATGGTTTGAGAGTGGCCCTGCCTGCGTACGTTATGGCAACCTATGTTGGGTATGTTCGAATTGATGATGAAAAGCATTTCGCCGAGGACGTGATTGCGGGTGCAGCAATTGGGTACCTTAGTAGTCGGTTTTTAACCACCCGTTACGAGAACACAGAAATTGCACCAATTGTGCAGAAAGATTTCTATGGTCTCCAAGTAAACGCGCGTTTTTAACGCCAGAGGCATTCAATAAACATAGACGGCGCCGGACTCAGGGGCGGTTTCATCGCCCTTGGATTCCTCAATATCACTTGTTGAACTTGCTTCTCGAGGTGCCCCTACTGCTAGTACCGTGCCATCGCCATTGAGTGCAACGGCCATGCCAAATTCGTCACGGGGTGATGCGTTTGGAGCCTTGACATATGCGATCGGAACCCAGGTTGTTCCGGTGCGTTGGTAAACGTAGGCGGCGCCCGAGTCAGGTGATGAGTCGTCTTGCTGATCTCCATTAATGCCTTGGCTGCCACCGTTCTCGAAATGAGCTCCCCCGACCAGTGTATTACCATCGAGACTCAGGGCTACTGCCCAGCCAAAGTGTTGGTTTCCCCGTGTGTTTGTAGGTTTAATGAAGGCCTGCTGTAGCCACTCATTGTCATCGCGGACAAATACGTAAGCCGCACCCACCGCCAGGTCCGTGGGTTGATCTCCACTACCTTCATTACTCAGCGGTACACCGATGAGCGCGCTATCCTCATCAAATGCTCCGCCCACGATTGTGTTTCCGTCGGCGCTTACAGCGATAGCGGAGGCGAGCGCGTCACCAATTTCTGCATTGGATGCCTGAACCCGGGCCTGTTCTGACCAGCGGTTATTGTCACGGGAAAATATATAAATTGATCCTCTGTTGGTATCCTCATTAAATCCGCTCACGGCCAGAGTATCTCCGCTCGCATCCAATCCAATTGCAAA
>JAZAGZ010000012.1:0-8751 GCA_036231525.1 Pseudomonadota bacterium
TACGACAACTTCGCGCGCTTTATCTCGGTATTTGAATCCGTGGGCAAACGCATCGATCAGGCTAAGGAGTCCTACGAGGAATCTCATAAAAAACTCACTACCGGTAGGGGAAATCTGTTAACACGTGCCGATAAGCTTAAAAAGCTGGGCGCCAAAACCAGTAAGACATTATCAGCGGAATTGGTCGAAAAAGCAGGTAGCGAACTGCCACAACTGGGTAATCCGGATGGGGGGAAAGTGGCCACTGAAAAGGATTAGTGTGGTGAGTCTGCTTTGTTTTTACCGCATTTACTAAAGGCCTCCAGCGGGATTTCTGATTCTCTCGTTGAAGGAGCCTTCATCCACAGGCGCACAGAAAACTTCTTGCATCTCACGAGCGGGCTGTAAAGCGTAGGGTTTTGTTTCAACCACAACGGGCGCTGTATAGATCTCCGGATCGTAGATGGTCATATCTAGCTCCAGAGTGTCATGGTCGGTACGCCGCCAACGTTCTACGAGACGCATGGCGGCACTATGTGGATTGGCGTAAGAGTCGAGCCAGGTTCTATCATCAAACCCCGTCGTTTCAACAACCCGTGTATCTCCCTGCCAGGAGCCTATGGAGTACCCAAGCCAACGCGGGTCTTGTTCTTCGGGGAGTTCCCGACCATCCATCCAGATATCGCGCCATGTTCGTCCACCCTCAAAGAGTTGAATGAGTTTGCCGGAGACCTGCACGAACTCAAACGGGCTTATGGACAGTAGTGCGCGTGTTATGCCCGGTGGATTGCATTCTCCTGCTGGATCGTTACCCAGTGCCGGAGGAATGGCTCGCGGTCCGTATGAAGGTAGTTGTGAGTTGTATTTATCTTGACCTGTTGGTGTCATTGGTGCCGGTTCTTGGCCTGTGACTGAGCGTCGTGGCCCAATGAAGCTGGCCCAGATTCCGGTCAAATCGTGAGGGTCGTACTCAACGTCTTGAGGCACCGGGACGGCTTCCGCTTCCGTAGGTGCGAGTGTTTCACCTTCCAGTAACCATGCTGGATCGTTCGCCGATAGTGATAGCCGTATACCATTGGCAAAAAACGGATGGGTTCGACTGACCTCGCCAATATTCGCGCCTGCTCGAGAGGGGTAGATGGTGAACGTAATCTCATCCCCTAGTTTTAGCGTTGTTCGGGTCCATCTGGACCGCGTCAGGGTTGCAGGGCTGCCCATTTCTCCGCCCCAATTAACGACATCGCCCCCTTCATTCGTCACGTCAAAGAACAAACTGACGTGCGGATTTTTCCAGGCGTATTCCGTGAGGATTCCTGTTATTTGGGTCGGATTCGTCAAATCATATGAAATCCGTGTGCCATGGTGTGCGGCGATCTGGCCAGAGGCCAGCAGAAATCCGAAGAGTCCCCAGGTTGCTTGTCTCAACCTCTTCAGTGATTTGGATAATATCAACTTCATGGCATAGTTTTCCTGGCTCAATATGTGATGTGAAATTGAACTTTTGGTCTCCTGTTCCAGATAACGATCCTCACGCTCTAATACGTTGATGTCAACGTTATTTTGTAGTGTTTTGTAGCGTAAATACACGGTAGAGTACGCTGGGTGGAGACAGATAGAGGTGCGGTGCTTCGACTATAAGTTTCTGTGTGGTGCCATCACAATTGTCTTAGGCTTTTTGTTTCTTGGGTTAAATGCATTTAAAGGTTCAGTTATGAAACAAAAATATTTTTTGTTAACTATTTTCCTGGCAATAATTGCTTGTGATAGTGATGTTGAAGTTACCGTTGATGCTGCAGAAGCTGACTATATGATGCGGTCATCGCTAATCTTTGAGGATATGCCGGGCGATATTTTTTTAGAATCTAGAGCCAGGCTTCCTCAAGTGCAGAGGGATGATTTGGATGCTATCGGACAGGACGCCTTCGATGCCTATGTAACTCCCGGCACCGGCTATGAGGCTGGCTTAAGTGGCCCTATTGGTATGTTGATGTACAGCCCGGAACTAGCAAAGGCTATATTCAATGTCCGGCAAAGAGTGCGTTATGGATCCGCGAAAGACCAGCGACTTACTGAGTTGACGATTATTTTGACTGCACGCGAATTAGATAACCAGTACGTGTATACATCTCATGAGCCGGCGGCAAAGAACGCCGGATTAGAACAGGGGATTATCGATATCGTGCGATTCCAGCAATTATTGGATGAGTCAATTCAGATTGATGGTCTCGGGGAGACGGAAAAAGTAATTATTCAGTTCGTCCGCGAAGTTATTAATGAAGAGCAAGTGAGTTCTACCACTTTTGCAAAAGCTACGGAGCTGTTAGGTAATGAGGGTGTTGTGGATCTAGCAGGTCTGGTTGGCTACTACAGTTTTATGTCTACGATCATAAGAACATTTGACTTGCAGAGGCCGATTGGCAGCGATTTACTACTGCCAATTAGAGTCGAAGACGAAAGACAGACCTAGTGAGCCAATAAAATATTACCCCTTCCACTTTGCAAGGAAGTGCGAAGAGTGGGGGAGCTATGGAAGTGCCATAGCTACCAGCGCGCCTGGTTGGCGGCGTTTTGCGCTGCCGGCCTGCAGCACGATGTACTGTTTTCCCTCAGACATGTAGGTCATCATTCCGTATTCACCGGGTATAGGGAGTTCAACGCTTGCTAGGATTTCGCCTGTCTGTTTGTCGCGTGCATGCAGGAGAGGCATACCGTTTTCATTTACTTCGGTATCTCCCCTCAACTCCTCTGTGGTTTGTACCAGGAGGTCGCCGACGACCATCTGGATAGAGTGACCGGTCCCACCAGTGTTAGGGACTTCCACTCCGGCCAGAAGAGGGTGATTCCTGATGTTATTCGGGGTCTGCCCAACTGGAACGTCCCAGAGCTTTTCGCCCGTATTCATGTCATAAGCAGCAAGGCCTTGGTACAGGGGTTTATAGACCGGTAGGCCCTCGATTAACGGCAGGCGGCCTAAAGAAGGGCCACCAGGACCCCATGCTGCGACCGTGGTACCTGTGGTGGGCGTTACACGCTCACGTCCCCTCCAGCTCTCCGCAGATATTCCAGCAAACTCTGTTCGCTCCACATCTACTCCCCCTGTGGGTACAAGGAACCACAGCCGTTCCCCGCTTTGATTCAGGGTGCCGGGAGCACCGCAACTGCGTCTGTGTGATGCATACATGATGCCCGTAGTGAAATCTGCGACTGGTGGATGATAAATATTTAAGCCGCCTACGCAGCCTACATTATTGATGAAGTCGTTGTTGTGGGGGTAGGGAAGCGGGGGTACGTATAGCCCCCCAATACGGAACTGGTTCAGTATACCTAGGGCTCGTTGCTTTAATTCTGGTGTGTAGTCGATTACAAATTCGTCAGTGATCCCATTCCACACTATTGGATCTAGTGGTTCCGGAAGCGTCGGGTACGGTTGCGTAGGCGATGTGTAGTTACCGGGGACCTCCGTTTGCATTACAGGACGATCTTCGATGGGCCAGATCGGCTCGCCGGTTTCCCGGTTGAACGCAAAGATGAGGCCTAGTTTCGTATTCTGAATTAGCGCAGGTACCGGCTGCCCGTCTACTGTGAGATCCATCAAAATGGGTGCAGTGGGAATGTCGTAATTCCACTGTTCACTACGATGTAGCTGGTAGTGCCACCTCCGTTCACCCGTCTGGACGTCCAGCGCAAGGACACTGCCACCAAAGAGATTGTCGCCCGGACGATGGCCCGTGTAGGACTGGTACGTTGAGGCATTCGTTGCGAGATATACAAGCCCTAGTTCTGGGTCGGCGGACGCGGGGACCCATTGCGATACATCTCCGGACCAGCGCCAAGCATCATTTTCCCATGTTTCGTGTCCGAACTCGCCTGGCCGGGGGATGACGTGGAACTTCCAGAGCTGTTTTCCAGTCTCAGCGTCGTAGCCCATGATGTCGCCTGGAACATTCTCGATGCGAGTCTGGTCGTAGCTGGGCTCATGGCCGGTGAGTACCACTACCACCCCGTTTACCACAATCGGTGGTGAGGAGCTGGTGACCTCTCCCAGTTGTCTTGGAATCCCGTAATCTGGGTCGTAGGGTCCACCTTCCCAGTTCAGCCAAGGTCCCCAGTCCCGCACGAGATCTGGTATTAGATCGACAACTCCTGTCTGAGAAAAATCGTCCAGTGGTACAGGTGTGCCCCAGTTCTCCAGCGGTTGTCCTGTCTCGGCGTCCAGGGCCCATAGGAAGAAAGCGGGTGTTGTTATGTAGATCACCCCACGCCCGTTGATCTCTGCGTAAGCGACACCTTTTCCGAAGTCTGCTCTTGGTGAGCGTAAATACCTGGTCGTTTCAGGTTCTCGAAAGGTCCAGAGTGTCTCGCCGGTAGAGGCATCGATAGCCACTACCTGTCGTCGTTGCCCAACGACTGTGTACAGTACTCCGTTGGCGAAGACAGGTGTAGCCCGGAACGTATATTCGACACCCGGCCCGAAGTTATCACCTCGCCAGATCCAGGCGACTTGCAGATCGGAGAAGTTAGAAGCGTTAATCTGGTTTAGTAATGGAGAGGATCGTGTGTTTCCAGCATCGCCGCCTAGATAGTGCCATTCTCCATTTTCTAGTCCCGGGAGTTGTGCAAAGCTCGAGTGTGTTCCGCCCAGAAGAGCTGTGAGCACGAGCATGGCAGAAAGATAACGTTGCCAAGAGTATTTATTTTTGGCGCACTCTGTCATTGAGAGACTCTCCGGTTACTAGTAAACAAATATGATTAACAAATATGGGCAGCTGCAGCACCGACATACACTGCATAAAGTGACTGACTGGCGGCCATGAATAGCCGGTTTCTTTTTTCACCGCCAAAGCATATGTTGGCACAACGTTCTGGCAGTCGGATGAGCCCGATAGTCTCCCCGTCCGGGGCGACGATTTGAACACCGGGGTTCGCGCCTGCCCAGACGTTTCCATCGATATCACACCGAATACCATCAGCCCAGGAGACTCCTCCGCCCGGGAGTTCAAGTTCTGTAAACAGTCTGCCATTACGCAGTGTTGTTCCATTAACGTCCCAAACTTTTGTATCCCGGCTTCCCGTATCCGCAACATAGAGCAGGGAGTAGTCTGGGGAGAAACAAAGTCCATTGGGTTGGATGACCTCATCGGTCACCATGGCAATCTGTCCCGTTGATCCGTCAACTCTGTAAACAGCCTCCTTGGTTTCCGATTCCGCAGCAAACCCTTCGTACTGAGTTTGTCGTATTCCGAAGATGGGATCGGTAAACCAGATGCTACCATCCGGATGAACAACCAGATCATTCGGGGAGTTTAGTCGTCTGCCGTTAAATCGCTCGGCAATTACAGTGGTTGTTCCATCAGGTTCGTAGCGAACAACGCGCCGTCCACCATGCTCGCACGAAAGTTGTCGTCCGTTGAAATCAAATGTGTTGCCGTTGCTATTGCCCGATGGATTGCGGAACTCGGTAACACGCCCATCATCCTCAATCCACCGCTTCTGGAGGTTGTTTGGAATATCACTCCAGATCAAATAGCGCCCGACTCCATTCCAGGCCGGGCCTTCCGCCCACAATGTTCCCGTATATAGTCGCAGGATGGGCGTATTTCCTACTATGTATTGGCGGAATCGGTCGTCTAAGGCAATGATATCTGGGTCAGGGTAACGGGTGGGGTTTTGCCCCGACCAATCTCTGGACGTGGCGTTTGGAGATACGGTTTCCTGCCCTATAGCGGTGCGTGAAAGAGAATGTGTGATTGCAACCCCCAAAATGGCGGTTAATACTTGACGCCGGTCTGTGCTGAGCAAGTTCTGCTGATTGTTCGAAGATATTTTCATAACCTTTATAGTAACCTAATGGATCCTGATAGCTATTTTTAGAGGGACGTGCCCATGAGAAACATAATAACCCTTGCCATGGCTCTCGTATTTGCCTCACCCGGTTTTGCTCATCACAGTGATGCCGGTATAGATATGGAGTCAGTAATGACCCTGCAGGGTACGATCATTGAACTCAACTGGCGAAATCCGCACATCTATTTCACCATGGAGTCCGTAGACGTTAGTGGTGAAATAACTGAGTGGGAAGTGCAAATGGGTTCGACAGTCACTGCCGCACGTAGAGGCTGGGAACGTGACTCTTTTTCTGCTGGGGATGAAGTTACGGTTCTGGCCCACCCGGCTCGGGACGGTCGCCGCTATGCTATCCGTTCGCGTGACGCGGGATCTCTTGCAGTAGAAGGGGAGATAATTTTTTCTGAGCCGCTCTATGCAGCAGAAGTTACCGCTGCCACATCAAGTCTTGAGGGCACGTGGATGGCAAATATGTCAGAGCGGGTCAACTATCCCGGCGGTTTCGATGGTTATTTCAGAGCCCAGCTTCGGTTGACTGAAAAGGGAGCTGCCGCACAGGCTGCATACGATGGAATTTCTGATGAGAACCCTCATTCCAGGTGCATCGGACGACCCACGCCTGCCATGATTATCTCCACTGATCTATACGCGCTGCAGATCGAGATCAATGAAGAAGAAGAGATCGTTGTTATTCGAAGTGAGTTCTGGGATGAGGAGCGAACAGTGCATATGGACGGACGTGCCCATCCCGGGGATAGCGAACGTTTTGCCGGTGGGCACTCGATTGGTTGGTGGGATGAGGATGCGTTGGTCGTAGATACCGCAAACTTCACGGATCATCGCTCGCCTTATCAGATGGGTGTTCCCTCAGGTGCCCAGAAACATGTGGTGGAGCGATACCGACTCAATGAGGAAGGCACACGGGTGATCGTTGAGTTTACGTTGGAAGATCCGGAGTATATTGCTGAGCCGTTGACTCATACTAGAGAATTGATCTATTCCCCACAGATCGAAATTTCTCGGTACGGCTGCAATGTAGAATCAGCGAGACGATTTGTGCCTCAATAGTTCTGTAAGAAGGCAGGAGATAGCGGGTTACTTTGTACTGGCAGAGCTTTTGGGCGGGTTTCGCAGGACAATAATCATTACCAAGGCGAAGATTATGATTAGGGCGAGACCATCGGTTAAGCCCCCTGGTGCGACCAACAACACTGCGGCGACTGCGGAGCACAGACGTGCGGGCCAGTTTAATCTACTTGATCCAACGATGCCTTGGAGGCTTACCCCCAAAGCGAGTATGCCCACGAACGCAGTTGCTGCCGCGTAGGCTATCGACAACGGTTCGCCGTCCATAATCAACTGCGGTCCGTAGATCCATGCGAAGGGGACAAGAAATCCTGCTAATCCAAGCTTAAATGCTTTGATACTAATGCTCAGTGGATTTGCTTGAGAGATGCCGCTCGCCGCGTAGCATGCCAGTGCTACCGGCGGGGTGATATTCGATAGATTAGCAAAGTAAAGGACGAACAAATGTGCGCCCATTGCTGTAACGCCCATTGCAACTAGCCCCGGTGCAACGATAGCTGCACAAATGATGTAGGCAGCCGTTGTGGGCATTCCGATTCCTAGCACTATGGCCACGACGGTGGCTAAGACGAGCGCTAGTGGCAGTAGACCCATTGAGTAGTTGAGTATGATGTTGGCCACATTTAGGCCAAGGCCGGTCAAACCGAGTATACCCACGACGACACCGGCAACTGTGCAGGCGGCAGCAACCAATATAGAGCTTCTCATCGTCACGTACAGCGCTGATGCTATGGCTCTTGGGCCGAGGCGAGGTTTTAGGGCATCGCTCTGCTTCTTGAAACATCCTAAGATAAGGCAGCTCAGCGTGCCGATCAGACCGGCCCTTAGTGGGGAAACCTGCGCGACCAAGAGCGCATACAATAGGATCGGGATGGGAATGAGCAGGTACCCTCCGTCTCTCAACACATCCATGGGTCGGGGAATTTCTTCCTCTGAGAGTCTTTTTACACCCGTTCTGCGCGCTTCCAAGTCAACCATCCAGAAAACGCCTACGTAATAGAGTAATGCAGGAATAAGCGCTGCTTTAGCAATGGAGACGTAGTCGGTACCAATAATATCCATCATGATAAAAACGGAGGCGCCCATAATGGGCGGAAGTATTTGTCCGCCAGTCGAGGCCGCAGCCTCCACCGCGCCCGCGAAGGCAGGTTGGTAACCGGTCCTTTTCATCAAAGGAATAGTGAAAGCTCCGGTCGCGGTGACGTTTGCTACCGGGCTACCATTTAATGTACCGAAGAAGGAGCTGCCAATGATGGCTATTTTTGCGGTTCCGCCGCGAGATCTGCCGGTCAAGCTGACCGCTAAATCCATCAGAACCTTGCCTCCGCCACTAGCCTCCATAACCGCTCCAAACAGGACGAATACAAAGACGTAGGTGACGGTGACCCCAAATGGGGTACCAAAAATTCCATCGAGGCTATAGATGTAACTGATTATACGGTCAATTTCGAAGCCGGGATGACCGAGAATTCCCGGGAAGTATGGTCCCCCGAGCGCATAACCGAAGAGGAGTAATGCAAGAATTGGAAGCGCCGGCCCCATAGTTCGCCGGGCGAGCTCGAGGATGGTTATGCAAAGCATACTACCGACTATGACATCCGGTGTGACCCACAACACGCCAGCCCGTCCCGTCAATGCATCATAGTTCAGAACGGTGTACACATAGGCAGACAAACTCAGAAGTAATAATACGAGATCGTACACTTCAACCTGTCCGCGATCGTTTTTGCGGAAGGGATAGATGATAAATCCGACCACAGAGGTTACGAATAGAAAAGTGGAGCGCAGAACAAACGCGTCGACCGGGTACAGATTTAACCCAATAATGTTGAACAAGGCCCC
>JAZAGZ010000013.1:0-14265 GCA_036231525.1 Pseudomonadota bacterium
CGGGTGGCCCCGTGGCGGGGCGTCGGAACAAGTTACACGCGTTTTGCCAACGAATCCTTCATCGACGAGCTCGCCCACGCCCAGGGCGTCGACCCGTTGGCGTTACGTATTGAGCTCACACGCAACGACCCAGACGGCAGAGCCGTCCTGGAGGAAGTCGGGCGAATGGCAGAATGGTCCCGCCCGCGAGAAGGGAGGGCGTTAGGAGTCGCGCTATCCGATTACGGCGGCCAATCCGTGGCGGCCGGTATCGCAGAGGTCTCGGTGGACGAAGAGACTGGCGAGATTCACGTGCATAACTATTGGATGGTCATCGATGCGGGCTTCATTGTGGCGCCCCGCAACACTGAGGCGCAGATGGAAGGCAACATCATCTACGGCCTGAGTAACGCGCTCATGGAACGCATCACCATCAACAACGGTACTGTAGACCAGTCCAATTTCTATGATTACCAAGTCATGCGCATGAACGAAATACCCGAGATTCAGGTAAAGGCGTTACCCAACACCAAGCCACCCAGCGGTGTGGGTGAACTGGGCCTTGCCACAACCGGGGCGGCCGTCGCCAACGCGGTGTTCGCAGCGACCGGCGCGCGTGTCAGGGAGCTGCCGCTCACAGCAGATCGGGTTTTGGCCGCGCTCCGAGCCTAAAACCGGGCCCAGCCGATAAATAGTTCAAATATCTTCGTCTCAATGTGTGGCCTAATTTTTTGTTTGTGGGCACAAACTAATTCTGCTCCATGCTTTAGAGTGCCGGACCGAGGGTGAGAGGACTGCCATCACTGAATCGAGAGAATCGAAATCGGCTAAGGTCGAAATCTATTTGCTTGCCTTGAACCAAAGCGGCCATAACTTTTCCGGCGCCCGGGCCGATTCCAAAACCGTGCCCACTAAAGCCGGAGGCGAGAAACAAATTTCTGTAATTTGAGATTTCGTCCATCACGGGCACAAAATCCGGCGGTGCATCAATCATTCCAGCCCAGGTTTCTTCGATCTGTGTTTTTGCCAATATCGGTAAATTGCTTGCCATCAATTGTTGAATCTTTCTGACTACCCGCAGGTTAGGTGTCGGATTAAGCACCCTTGTTTGCTCAAAAGGTGTAACTTCATCTCCTTCCCACTGACGAATAGGGAATAATCTTTTGAATAAGCCATCGTCGAAACGAAGTCTTGTACCAGACCACGTCATCTTTAGTGCCGGTAGAAAATCAGTGAAATATCGAAAGCTATCGGCACATAGGGAATGGTCTAGGTAATCTCCTAGCGATAGTGTGTAGCCACCATCTTGGCGACGTCTGAAAGAAAATTTAGATGACCCAGCACCTCCGGCGTATCCTTCTGAAACAGCACTGGTTCGTACCACCGTGCCCTTTACCAGCAATTGTGGAAAGGTCACACCAAGATTAGCGAGGAATGCGGACGACCAGGCACCACCAGCACAAACCACCGCATTCGCACGGACAGTGCCCAGTTCTGTAATAACACCCGACACCATACCTGCTTGAGTTTCTATTGTGCGCACAGCACAATTTTCGATGATTCTAATGCCTGCTCGTTGAGCTGCCCGAGCAATTGCAGGAACGGCAATAAATGGCTCTGATCTGCCATCGCTTGGGGTGTACATTGCACTCTTCCATCTATGCTCACTGTGGTTAAGTTTTTTTCCTAATTCCGCGACACTCAAGATTCGAGTATCAATCTGATGTTGTTTTGCAATTTCCATCCATTTTTCAAAATTTTTTTGATCTTTTTCATTCTCCGCCAGAAACAATAATCCCTTCCTGGTAAAACCAATATCCTCACCAATTTCAGCAGCAAGACCATCCCAGATATTTAACGATTCCGTAACAATGGGCAGTTCTGCTTCGTCCCGTCCCATTTGCCGCACCCACCCCCAATTGCGGGTCGATTGTTCGCCACCGACTCGACCTTTTTCACAGACCAATACTGAAAGGCCATCTTTCATCAGGAACCATGCGGTAGAAATGCCAATGATTCCCGCTCCAATTATCACGACATCCACCTTTTCAGGTAACTTGGCCTGAAATGTGATTGGGGAATTTTTAGATAGCATAGACATAATATTTTCCGGGAATAATCACCCAGGTTGGAGTGTAATGTGGCGGAGAGAGTGGGATTCGAACCCACGGTACGCTTTGACACGTACACTTGCTTTCCAAGCAAGCGCCTTCGACCACTCGGCCACCTCTCCGCTCGTAGAGCGAATTTTAGAGCCTAATCGTAACGATTGTCGCCCCGGCTAAGAGTTAATATCGCGATATTCACCACCAAAAGGCGCTGAGAGATTGACGGGTCAGCGAGAAAATTTTGTCGGCTCAGGGAATAGCTCATACAGTCTTTTTCCTCACTAAGACAGTGATAAATTAATGCATTAGAAGAGTTTCATGTGGAGGTTTCTAGATGGGAAGAGGCTTATGTTAGCTATATTTAGGGAGAACTGTGCACTCCCGGAACAGGCTGTTAAAGTACCTTGGTTCGTATCGGTTCTCCTGCGACGATTGGTTGTGACTCCGTTAAACCCGGAAGGTGGCAGCGCAGCAATCTGTGTGGGTGTAGAGACCGAGCTAACGTGGGTTGAATTTTATTAGACATATTTAGGTTGTCGATGAGTTACACCGTTCTCGCGAGGAAATGGCGTCCGCGACTCTTTCAGGAGTTGGTCGCTCAGCAGCACGTTGTGAAGGCGCTCGTGAACTCGTTGGCGGCAGAGCGTCTCCACCACGCATACCTTTTTGCTGGCACTCGAGGAGTGGGAAAGACCACGCTGGCCCGTATTTTGGCCAAAGCTCTGAATTGTGTTAACGGCATTTCGCCTGAGCCCTGCGGTGTTTGCAGCGCGTGTTCCGAGATCGATGAGGGGCGATTTGTGGATTTAATTGAGGTGGATGCGGCTTCGCGTACGAAGGTCGAAGATACTCGAGAGCTGTTAGAGAATGTGCAATACACCCCGACCCAAGGGCGGTTCAAGGTTTATCTTATTGATGAAGTTCATATGTTGTCCAAACATTCCTTTAATGCATTATTAAAAACATTGGAGGAACCTCCACCTCATATTAAGTTCCTATTGGCGACAACTGATCCTCAGAGATTGCCCGTCACGGTGCTATCTCGCTGTCTTCAGTTCAATTTAAAGCGGCTGATGGTGGGAGAGATTCAGGCACAACTGGAGAAAATCTGTGCGGAGGAGAGTATTACTGCTGACGCGGGTGGGCTGAAAGCATTATCGAAGGCTGCAGAGGGGAGTATGAGAGATGCGCTCAGTTTGCTGGACCAGGCGATTGCTTTTTGTGGTGGAGAGATTAAGGCCGATTCCATCAGCTCTATGTTAGGCACCATTGATCGAAAGCACGTCATTCGGCTCATTGAAGCGTTGTCGAAAGATGATGGTTCGAAATTAATGAACGAAGTTGCTTTACTTGATGAGCAGGCTCCTGACTACGGATTGGTGTTGGATGAATTGATGAGTACTCTACAACGGACCGCCGTAATCCAGCTGGTAGGGGAATCTGAGCCACACGAAGAGGATGATGCTCTATCCGTCCTTGCCTTAAAAATGTTGCCCGAGGATGTGCAACTTTACTACCAGATCGCGCTTCAAGGTCGTCGTGATCTCGACGTTTGTCGTGATTTTCGATCTGCTTTCGAAATGACCCTGCTCAGAATGCTCGCATTTCGTCCAGGTACAGATGGAGAGCCGATAGATGGTGCGCAAACTCAATCTAAGACCCGTAAAATTCAGACTTTGCCTGCTGAGGATAAGGAATCTTTAAAGCAGGGCCGTGCCGGACGGGACCCGGTAGCTGGTGCGCAAACTCAATCTGAGGCCCGTAAAATTCAGACTTTGCCTGCTGAGGATAAAGAATCTTTAAAGCGAGACCGCGCCAGACGGGAGCCTGCCCGGGCTCAATCAGATATAGAGTCGGAGGTGGTGCGAGTAGACCCCGAAGACTGGGGTAGATTACTTGTCGAATCTGATATAAGAGGCGCCTCCCGTCGGTTAGCAGAACATTGTGTGCTCAGTCAGCATTCGGATAACCGACTTGAGCTGATTCTTGCGCCAGAGAACTCGCATCTAAACACCGAGCAGGTACAAGGTCGGTTACAAGATGCATTGAGCGAGCAGCTGAGCGGAAAAGTGCTCGTGGCTATCACGGTTGGTGAGACTCCAAGGGAGACCCCTGCTCAAATCAGAGCTGCAGGGGAGGACGAGCGCATGCGAAGTGCTCGAGAAGCTATTGAGGGGGACCCCGCTGTAAAAGAGGTTCAGTCTGAATTTGACGCCGTATTGGAGGTCGACAGCATTCAGCCTCTAGATAACGATCAGCAAGGGCGCGAGGGAGGAAGCGTATGAAGGGTCTTGGGCAGTTAATGCAGCAGGCGCAGCAGATGCGGAAGGATATGCAAAAAGCGCAGGATGAACTGGCATCTTTGGAAGTTACTGGTGAGGCCGGCGGTGGCATGGTCAAGGTGCTTATGACTTGTAAGCATGTCGTCCGCCGGCTCGATATTGAAGACAGCCTTTTTACTGATGATAAAAAAATGCTTGAGGAGCTTATTGCAGCCGCTTTTAACGATGCGATTAGAAAGGTTGAGAGCACTGTGCAGGAGAGACTTTCCGGACTCACGGATGGATTGTCGCTTCCCTTGGGTATGAAGCTGCCAATCTAGTGTCTGAGAACTATGTCTGAAGTATATTCCCCGTTGCTGGCACAGCTTATTCAGGCTTTGCAATGTTTGCCCGGGGTTGGCGCGAAGTCCGCGCAACGAATTGCCTTCCATCTGCTTAACAAAGACAGAGACGGCGCTTCGCGCCTTGCATTAGCGCTTGAAGAGGCGAGTACCCGAGTAGGACACTGTGAGCGCTGCAGGATGCTCACGGAGGACACCCATTGTATTTTTTGCATCAGCGAGCGCCGTGATGGTGCGCAGCTCTGTGTGGTGGAGACGCCAGCGGATGTGCTCGCTATCGAGCAGTCCGGGGCGTATTCCGGTCGCTATTTCGTGCTGATGGGGCACTTATCACCGATAGATGGGATTGGTCCGAAGGAGTTGGGGCTGGACTTATTGGAGGAGCGTTTCAGAGTAGACGAGATTTTGGAAGTGATTTTAGCAACGAGCGTTACTGTTGAGGGGGATGCGACTGCCCATATCTTAGCAACGATGGCACAGAAACATGGGATACGCTCAAGTCGGATTGCCTACGGCATACCAATGGGCGGGGAGCTTGAGTTCATTGACGGTGGCACTCTGTCACGAGCCTTGACTGGGCGGCGCAAGATAGAAGTTGATTCCAAAGATGAATCCTCTAATCGCTGATTGCCTATGAGGCTCACTAAAGATCCGGATTGTTTGTTTTGTAAGATAGTGGCGGGTGAATTGCCTGCTGAACGTCTTTATGAAGATCAGGATATCCTAGGATTCGCTGATATCAGCCCTCAAGCTCCATTTCACGCTTTGCTCATACCCAAGAAACATGTTGCGACGCTCAACGATTTCGAACCGGAGGACGCAGGTGTTGCAGGGCGGTTATTTTTGATAGCTAAGTCTCTTGCGAAGGAGCACGATTTACCGGGTTACCGAGTTGTGGTCAATACAAATCCTGAGGGAGGGCAAGTAGTTTTTCATGTCCATATGCATATGTTAGCAGGCCGCCAGATGAAGTCTGGCCTTGGTTAGTGCGCTTGGATAGTTAGGGGAGCGCGATCTCGCACAAAGGTTGTTCAATTGTGGTGCGATTGAAGTGTTTCCGTTAGCTCGCACAGTTTCTTGTAACTCTCATAGCGTTGGTCGGCAACCTCGCTGTTTACTAGTGCGGCTTTGACTGCGCATTTTGGCTCAGCTAAATGTTTGCAGTCATCGAAACGGCAGTTTGGACTTCGCGCAATAAATTCCCGAAAACCAAGTTGAACCTTTTGGGCATTCTCGATAAATGGTGAATAGTCACGGACTCCAGGAGAGTCAATGAGTTCGCCACCGCTGGGCAGTCGATAGAGTGCGGCTGTGGTGGTGGTATGTCGTCCCTGGCTCGCTTTGTCAGATAGCTGCCCCACTCTCTGGAGGGCATCGCCCATGAGCGCATTGGTTAGTGAAGATTTGCCAACACCAGATTGCCCGATTATTGCGCTTCGTTCCCCGGCCATAATAGATTCCAGAGGTTTAAGCCCTGTGTGCTCGCGAGCACTGACAGCTATTACCGGGTATCCCAGATTTTCATAGATGCGGAATTCTGAAGGTGGCGCAGCGGACAGGTCTAACTTATTGAATATAAGTATATTTTTTAGCCCTTCGAGTTCGCCAGCAGCTAGATAACGATCCAGAAGAAACCAGTCAGGCGTGGGGCTTGCGGCTAACACGATGATGAGCTGAGAGAGATTAGCGGCAACACTCTCTGGCTGTCCGCGGTTGTTGATTCGCTTGAGCTCGGAGGATCGGCAATCTACCAACACCAGCGTTCCCGACTCTGCTCCCTCCCGGCACCATTGGACAGAGTCCCCCACTACAGGGTGGAGATCTCGGCTTTGAAGCTGACAGAGGTACCGTTTGTGCTCCGTGCTTTCAACTAGCGCGTGTCGTCGAAAGCGTGCAACTACGAGTCCAGACTCATTCATGGGGTATCTTTCGGCGAAGCAGTCGTGCTCGCAGGTTGCCGATCCTATATATATGTCCTGCTACAATTCCCTCAAGGAGGTAGTTAACTTGAAGGCTAAGGATCATTTAATTTGGATTGATCTGGAAATGACCGGTCTGGATCCGGATAAAGATCTGATAATTGAGATCGCAACGGTCGTTACGGACAAGCATCTCGCGGTGCTTGATGAAGGACCGGTCTTGGCGATTCATCAGAATAACGCTGTCCTTAATTCAATGGACGAGTGGAATACCCGACAACACAAAGGTTCTGGACTCACGGAACGCGTAAAGGAAAGTAGTGTAGATGAATCTGCTGCAGAACAGCAGACGTTAGAGTTTTTATGCCAGTACCTTGATTCGGGAGTATCTCCCATGTGTGGTAACGGAATTTGTCAAGATAGACGTTTCTTGAGTCGGTATATGCCAGCATTGGCTTCATTCTTTCATTACCGAAATTTGGATGTCTCCAGTTTAAAGATACTAGCTCAACTTTGGGCTCCGGACAGTAGTGGTCAGTTCGAAAAACAGTCTGCTCATCTAGCTCTCTCTGATATTCATGACTCGATCCGGGAATTGAAGCATTACCGAGATACTTTTCTAAAAATCTAACGGTTATCACTGTTTAGTCTTCGTGCTGTTTGCAGGGTAAAAGTTTGTTCCAAACCGTCTAGAAGGATTTTATTGAACAGTTTTGGCAAAGGCTGCTACAAGCACCATTTCAATTGGTATAGCATGGTCTGATCCTTTACCGATGTACGTTCCACAGTGTTACAAGATATAGAGCCAGACAATACTTAAGTGTTAGATAACGCTGCTTGAGCGGCTGCGAAACGAGCAATCGGGACGCGTTTTGGTGAACAGCTCACATAATCTATCCCTACGGCGTGGCAGAATGCTATGGAGCTGGGATCGCCACCGTGTTCACCGCAAATACCAAGCTTAAGTTCAGGCTTAGCTGCGCGTGCATCATCAACGCATAACTTTATTAGGCGCCCAACCCCAGCCTGATCAATAGATTCAGTTGGATCAGCTGGCAGGATCGTTTCGTCAAGGTATTGCTGTAGAAATGTGCCGGCATCATCTCGACTAATACCGAAGGTCATTTGTGTGAGGTCGTTAGTCCCAAAACTAAAAAAAGATGCTTCGGCCGCAATTTCTCCAGCGGTTAAAGCGGCTCTTGGGGTTTCTATCATGGTTCCAAATGAGTAGTCGATCGCAATTTTTTCATCTTGCATAATTTGTTGTGCCGTTTGTTCCAGGCGATCCTTAACCCACTTCAACTCGTTTACGTGGCTGATTAATGGAATCATGATTTCAGGGATCACGCTTAGACCCTCCTTTTTCATTCTGCAGGCAGCGCTGATGATGGCTGTGACCTGCATTTGAACAATGCCAGGGAAGGCAAACGATAGGCGGCAGCCACGTAATCCCAGCATCGGATTTGCTTCATGCATGGCTTGGACCGCGGCGAGCATTTTTTGAAGTTTGTCTAATTCAGGCGATTCGGGTTCAGTGCATTCCAGGCGTGTAACCTCAATGAGCAGATCTGTTTCACTGGGCAGAAACTCGTGCAATGGTGGGTCGATAAGTCTGATAGTCGTCGGTCGGCCTTCCATTGCTTTGAAAATATCCTCAAAATCTTGTCTTTGAAGAGGTAAGAGTTTATCTAGCGCGGCATTGCGTTCTATTTCATCGTCAGCAAGTATCAGTGCTCGGACCAGTGGAACGCGGTCTCCAAGAAACATATGTTCTGTTCGGCATAGACCGATCCCTTCGGCACCGAGTATTACCGCTTCGGCAGCTTGATCAGGAGTATCTGCATTTGCGCGAACCTTTAGTTTTCGGAACGAATCCGCCCATTCCATCAGTGCTGCGACTTCCTCAACTTCTGTGGCTGGCTCAGTTTTAAGATTGTCGGTGAACACGGTGCCATCATTGCCGTCAATGGAGATCCAATCGCCTTCACGCAGCGTTATCCCATTAGCCGCCACAGTCCTTTTTTTGTAGTCGATTTGTAGTTCACTGCACCCACAGATTGTTGGGACACCGAACTGTCGGGCCACTAGTGCAGCATGAGAGGTGCGCCCCCCGCGGCTTGTGAGTACTCCTTTGCTAGCTAGCATTCCTGCTAGGTCATCAGGATTTGTTTCTTCGCGCACAAGAATAATCGCAGCACCAGGATCTGCGTTATGAATTTCGATTGCTTTTTTAGAGTCTAGAACGATTCTTCCAGCCGCAGCGCCAGGGCCAGCGTTCATGCCTTTAGCTAAGATTTGTTCTTCTGGTTTCTCTGTAAAGCGTGGGTGCATAGTCTGCTCAAGTTGGGCAGAGGTGACGCGATGGAGGATGGCTTCTTCTTTTGTGATCAATCCCTCGTTTACCATATCTACCGCGATTTTGACCGCCGCGGTTTTGGTTCGTTTGCCAGTCCGGCACTGGAGCATAAATAACTGGCCATTTTCAATGGTGAATTCAATATCCTGCATTTCGCGATAATGTGCCTCCAGGCGCTGCGCGATCTCGGTGAATTGATGGTAAATTTTGGGATGCTGGTTGGAAAGCTCTTGGATATCGAGAGGGGTTCTAACACCAGCTACAACATCTTCTCCTTGTGCATTCATCAAGTATTCGCCATATAACATACGCTCACCGGTTGCCGGGTTACGTGTGAATGCAACCCCGGTACCGCAGGAGTCACCCTTGTTGCCGAAGACCATAGCTTGGACATTTACGGCGGTTCCAAGATCATCACTAATTTTTTCCATACGCCTGTATAAGATGGCTCGTTCATTGTTCCATGAGCTAAAAACCGCTTCGATGGCTGTTTCTAGTTGTACTGAGACATCTTGTGGAAAATTCTGACCCGTTTGTTTTTTGGTGAGGATCTTATATTCATCACACAGTGCCTTGAGATCAGATGCTCCAACGTCAGTGTCCTGTTTTGCATTTAGGCGTTTTTTCAGTGCTGTGAAGAGCCGCTCATATTCCTCCTTCGGGATGCCCATCACGACATTGCTGAACATCATGATGAAACGGCGATAGGCATCGTATGCAAATCTCTCGTCATTGGTGGAATTGATTAGCCCCTCGATGGTTTCATCATTCATCCCCAAATTTAGGATGGTATCCATCATGCCGGGCATGCTGAACTTAGCCCCGGAGCGAACTGAAACCAAGAGTGGATCAGTTCCATCACCTAGTTTTTTCCCAATCTTTTTTTCCACATCAGCGAGCGCTGTTGTTATTTCATCTGCGAGTCCAGTAGGCAGGCATTCCTCCCCACTGTAATACTCCTTGCACACTTCTGTTGTGATCGTAAATCCTGGCGGAACAGGCAGTCCGATATTGGTCATTTCCGCAAGATTTGCACCTTTGCCACCTAGGAGATCACTAAGTTCTGCATTACCTTCGTGAAAAAGAGAGATACGTTTTTTAGCCATTAGTATTGAATGCCATTCAAAAATAGCATGCTGGCGTTTTTTTCCAAGCTATACTCCCGATGGTAGTTAACGACATGGACGAGTTTGCTATGACCGACCGGACTGTATTCTTTGTATCCGATCAGACTGGGGTAACTGTTGAGACACTTGGGCACAGCCTGCTAACTCAGTTCGATGGGGTTCGGTTCAAGGGCGTGACTGTGCCATTTGTAGACAGCCTTGACAAGGCAACCCAGGTAGCCAAGGAAATTGACCTCAATGCTCAGCAAGAGGGGGTTCGCCCAATAGTGTTTACTAGCTTTGTGCATGAACAACTGAGGGAGCCACTGCTCAAGTCCAAAGGACTCGTGCTGGATTTTTTTGAAGCGTTTCTAGGTCCGCTGGAGGCCGAGCTCCAGAGTTCCTCTTCTCATACCCTTGGAAAAGCCCATGGAATGGATGATATCAAGAGTTATGACTCACGAATCGATGCAACCAATTTTGCAATGGACGCAGACGACGGCCATAGCTTGCAACAGTATGATCAGGCAGACTTGATCTTAATTGGCGTTTCTAGGACTGGAAAGACTCCGACCTGTCTTTATCTTGCTCTTCAGTATGGCCTTTTTCCTGCGAATTACCCGCTTACCGAAGATGATCTGGAATCGGGGCAGCTTCCCGATACGTTGCGTAACTGCCGGGAGAAACTTTACGGGTTGACGATCGCACCAGAGCGGCTTAGGCAGATTCGTCGCGAACGCAGCACCGTAGGTAGATACTCTTCAAAGCAGCAGGTGAGCTATGAGTTGGAATTGGCGGAGGCGCTATACAAGAAGCTAGGGATTCCATTTATCAACACCACCCAATGCTCTATTGAAGAGATTGCTAGCAGAATTCTAAACGAAACAGGGATTGAACGACGTGTGGGGCCGTGAGTTCCGTCGGCCTTTTTGTCAAGCCTTTATTCTGCAGGGGGCCTTATGGCATGCTCCTACGATAAGGAAATAAGTTGGTAATTTAATGTTTGCGGACAGCCTTATTGTGCCAGAGTGCATTTTTCGCCCGGGTAGTTTCACTGGGCTGATGACGCTGTATGAGAGTAACTACATTAAGCTATGCCGACTTATCACTGATTTCAAGGTATTTTCCGGTGACTCGCCTCAGGCGATCATTTCTTGCTGTGATGCAGATTGCGATTTGCATTTGGAAGTCACTTTGCGAGAACCGTACACGACGACTCTAAGATTGACGTATTTATTTTGCTCAGATGGTTCGGAATTGTGTCCAGAGCAACTCATACCTGAACCTGATCTGACAATCCGCGTCTATCACGATGCACGATTAGTAGAGGTTGTACGGAGCCGGGAGGAGTACAGGCATCACAAGCTTCAGGAATTGACCCGTGCCCACTCGCGTGAATTAAGTTGGCGCTGGAGGAACAATATGACGCTCAATAAGTGGTTGGATTACCTTCTGGATATGGGACATGGTTTTGCGAGTTAGTCGGCTACGATGAGCAAATAGTAACGTTCAGGGGGTTGGGGGTATTTGAGGTGAGAGGCGTCGTTTTTTCTATAGGGCTGTTGGGGCTCCCGGCGCTACCGGCTTCAGGGCATCATAGCGAGGCGGCGTTCGATACGGATACCGTTGTAGCTTTCGAGGGAACAGTTGTCGAATACGGTTGGCGAAACCCCCACGTCTATATTGTTGTGGAGAGCAACGATTCTACTAGTGGGCCAACTCAATGGCAGATCGAAACTAGTTCAACGCCAATTCTCATGCGTGGTGGTTGGACGCAAGATTCACTGCATGATGGTGAGAAAGTGGCTGTGCGCGTGCATCCCGAACGTGACACTAACCGCAACTACGCAATACTGCTAACACTCGAGAGAAACGATGGCACTGTTATGTCAGCGGCATCTGCGGATCCCAGAGGTGTTGTGAGCGCCTCTAGTTTGTCGGGTGTCTGGAAGGGTAGTGGTGGTCAGACGGAGGCAGAGTTTCGTCTTCGTCTCGCCAACCCGACGCTTACAGAGAAGGGTGCTGCGGCAAAGGAATCCTACGACTTCTATACCGACAACCCCGTGGCGAGGTGTATCGCTCATACCTCTCCATGGCTGATAACCACGGGGTTATATTTGAACGAGATTGAACTCGGCGATGACATTATCGTCATGCGCAGTGAGTTCTTTGATGTGGAGCGTACTATTTTTATGGATGGTCGAGAGCATCCGAACAACGGAGAGCGGACCTCCCAAGGGTATTCCATCGGGTGGTGGGAGGATGACACGCTGGTTGTAGACACGCGACAGTTCGCCGATCATCCTACCGGTAACGGTCCCGGCGTACCATCAGGTGCTCAGAAACACGTTGTCGAGAGATATACCCTGAGCAGGGATGGTAGTCGTATCATCCTCGATATCTTTTTGGAAGATCCGGAGTACTTGGCTGAATCACTCGCCGGTCGCGTGGAGTGGCTTTACGCACCAGAGTTGCAGCTCTATCGCTATAACTGTGACCCCGAGGTCTCCAGAAGAGGGTTTAGCCTGGATTAGGGCTCTAGATGAGCAGGAACCGCAAGGTGTCCTTTACGTGTCGTATTTTAGATACGGGTCTGTTCTTATCAATCACCGAGTCATGGCTGTTTCTAGGCCCAATATAATTTCCCTGGAGGATGGTATAGCCATCGCGGCCATATCTGCCACGACGCGCGTAGCCTGATTCAATAGTACATCTGTGGTATCAGTAGTATCGAGTTCTTCTGTGCTGGCGACAGGTTCAAGCCCTAAGGCAGTGCGACGTTCGTTCTCACGAGCAAGTTGTTGTTCCTGAAGTTGTTCGCGTTCCATCGTACGCTCTGCCAGGTTTAGTGATACGGCATCACGATTTCGCAGCGTCCCTACTGCAGCGATACCTCCAACAAGATGATTAAAATCCGGGTCTGTTGTCGCGCGTTCCGAGTGTCTGCCCTGCAACAATTCAATAGAGGGGCCTCGGTTCACGTTTGCTAAGAACGGTGTTTGTTGAATTCGGTCCCAAGGCAGGGCTGTATCTCGATTACTCTCACCAACAACTTCAGTATCAACCATTGAGGGGAGTTCAATATCCGGTATCACGCCACGGTGTTGAGTGCTCTCGCCGGTGACTCGGTAGTATTTCCCGATAGTCAGGGTGAGTTGCCCATAGCCTGCGCCGCGTATGAAGCGATCGAGGTCGAATAGGTTCTGAACTGATCCCTTACCAAAAGTTTGCTGGCCAATAACGACGCCTCGTTCGTAGTCTTGTATCGCAGCGGCAAAAATTTCTGAGGCGCTGGCGCTGTAACGATCCACCAGCACAGCTAAGGGGCCGTCATAAACCATGTCGGGTGTTGGGTCATCGAGGATTTGAATATTGCCTCGGGTCTCTCGAAGCTGTACCACGGGACCTTGCTCGATGAACAGTCCGCTCAGTTCGGTGGCTTCTGAAAGGTGCCCACCTCCGTTCTGTCTGAGATCGAGCACTACTCCATCAATCCCTTCGGCCTTAAGCTCTGTGACCAGGCGCTCAACATCCCGGGTGGTACTTCTGTAATCCTCATCGCCCCGACTGCGTGCCGCATAGTCCTGATAAAAACTGGGAACATCAATGACGCCGATTCGATATATCTGATCGTCTCTAGGGACCTCTAAAACGCTACTCTTGGCCGCCTGCTCTTCTAGCCTAACCTGGTCACGGATGAGGTTGAGGATTCGCTCAGGAGACCCTGGTGCGGCACCTGCTGGTAGAACCTGTAGCCGAACCAAAGTACCGCCCGGGCCGCGGATCAGTTGAACGACGTCATCCAGACGCCAGCCAATGACGTCCTGCAGTTCACCGGATTCCCCCTGGGCAACGGCGGTGATTCGGTCTTCGGGTTTAAGTTGACCATCGATCTGAGCGGGCCCACCAGCAATCACATTCATCACCGTCACATAGTCGTCTTCAAGCTGGAGAGAAGCTCCGATGCCGTCGTACGATAGGCTCATTTGTATTCGGTATTCTTCGCTATTGCGCGGTGACAAGTAGCTGGAGTGGGGATCCATTGTGTGGGACAAAGCATTCATGAAGGTCTCGAATACATCATCCGAAGTGACCTGTGTTACCCGTCTGAGTACTCGTTCGTAACGCGTCTGCAGTAACTCGGCAGTTTCTTCCCACGTTTTCCCGGTAAGTA
>JAZAGZ010000014.1:0-30279 GCA_036231525.1 Pseudomonadota bacterium
GAAATGTAGGGTAGCCCCGCTTCCCCAAGCTCCGCCAGTGCGGCACTTGTCTTAGCCATCTGAAATAAAGAAAAAAGTGCCTCCTGCATTCGGGCACCTCCGCTAGCAGCAAAACAAACTAAAGGGCGTTTGTGCTCAATACAATAATCCACCGCCCGTCGAAAACGTTCACCGACAACAGAACCCATCGAGCCGGCCATAAATTGAAACTCAAATGCCACTGCAACAACGGGTATGGATTTCACAGTTCCTGCTATAACCACTAAGGCATCCCTTTCACCAGTATCTTTTTGTGCCTGAGTTAAGCGATCTCGGTAGCGCTTGCTATCTCTGAATTTCAGAGGGTCCTGTGACTCTAGATTCGCTGCAATCTCGTGCCCGGAATCAGGATCAAGAAACATTTCTAAGCGATCACGAGCTCCAATCCGCATGTGGTATTCACACTTTGGGCACACCAGGAGGTTCCGTTTGAGTTCGGCCCGATAGAGCTGAGCAGAACAACCGGTACATTTGACCCACAAGCCCTCCGGGACCGAACGCTTTCGTTGCTCAGTCTTGATCCGAGAAGGCATCAAATTTTCAAACCAACTCATAAGTCATACCGTAGCGCCGGGCAGCGAATAATAACGAAAAGGAGTTCCAAGCACAGTCAAACGTCTCTAGGCTTGCTGCAACGCTCTATTCAAGACAGATTATTGTTTTAGGCTACAGAGAATCATGCGCGCACCCTGCATGTCAGGCAGTTTGGTAGCCCCTACCCGCTCGCCGGAGGTGGCAGATCGTAATGATCTGGGTAGGTCACCCTAATAAGAGCAAGACCCTGAGGTGGGGCAGCTACGCCACCTTTAGTCCTATCGCGACTAGCTAAAACCTCCGCCGCCCAACCCGGTTCGGCTGCCCCACGGCCAATCTCGGTCAAAACGCCCACTAAATTTCTCACCATATGCTGTAAAAATGCGTTTGCCGTGAATTCGAGTTGCAAAAGATTGTCAGCCCGCCGCAAAGCTATAGAAACGAGCCGTCGCATCGGCGTGTGTGACTGGCAGCTTGCCGCTCGAAACGCGGAAAAATCCTGCTCACCCAATAGAGTAGTTGCTGCCGCCGTCATTGCCCCGCAATCGAGTTTTTCCCGCAACCACCAACTCCGATGCCGCAGAAACACAGGACGTGTATCACGCTCCATGATGAGATACCGATATCGCCTCAGGATTGCCGAGCGTCGGGCATCAAACTTCCCGTCCACCTCCTGAGCCCACTTCACAGCAACATCATCGGGCAGGTTCGAGTTAATTCCTAAAACCCATTGTCGGGATGTACGGGTGGCCTCAGAATCGAAATGTGCAACCTGGTAGCTCGCATGTACGCCAGCATCCGTACGACCGGATCCAGCAATTGCAACTGGATAATTTGCAACAATAGATACCGCTTTGGAGAGAACCGCTTGAACACTGCGTCCCGAACGCTGAATCTGCCAGCCCACGAAACTAGGTCCGTCATATTCGATCCCTAAGGCTACACGCTGGGTGCTCCGAACCATAGCAACCACCGCCCTAGAGATCTCCGATGAGGATCTTGGCCTCCTGCTGCTGAGAAGGGTTTCCTTCGGCTATGACCTCCTCAAGAATACTGCGCGCCGTGTCTAGGTCCCCCATATCAGAAAAGGCACGGGCAAGATCTAGTTTTGTACCAATCTCGGTGGTTCTCTCGCTGCCTGCGAGATCCCTCTCATCACCCATTGCCTCAAGAATAGCGCGTCCTTCCGCAATTTCTCCGGTGATAGAAAGCTCGCGTTCACGTTGAACATCGCGCATTGCCTGAACCGATTCCTCTCTCTCAGAGTCCATGGTGTGCATAACAGCGTTTAACTTGACCATAAAACGATGGTTCCTGTACCAAACGGCGGTCCCTATAACCGTTACTGCAAGCACCAATAATCCACCAAACATCAAGTAAGAATTGGTTAATGAGGGGTTTGTGGCCCAATTTAGAACTCGGGACACTAGGGGTGGCTGGTTAGATTCCACCCCAATCGTAATAACGCCACTGTCGGCGATTAACTCCGACTCCAGATCATCTGTGGAAACCTCCTCGGCTTCGGGGCCCAACCCCACCGCCGTGGCGGAGGCTTCTTCGTTCAACGCAGAAACCGCCACCTCCAACTCACTCAACCGGACCTGGAGCTCCTGCAACTGTGCATCACGCAATTCCAACAATCGGCGCGCCTCATCCAGTTCAGACCGCAGCGCTATATCTTCTCTCTCCAACTCGGCCATTGCCGTAACTGCTTCTTCCGCTACGCCATCCGCCACAACTCCAATCTCAATCTGATCCGAAACCGGAACGAGACGTAGCTGTGCTTGTTGAACTGAAGGATCATCCTTCCATTCCTCAGTCTGTCGGATCGCCTCTTGAGTGGCCGCACTCGCCGTTCGCTGAAGCACTTCAGTAACCTCAGGAATTCGCAATAAAACATCCTGTAGTAGCACATTCATATTACCGTCGAATGCTTGCGAATTGGCCTGATATATCGCAACCACCATCTGATTCATGGTGATGCCACTGGGACGAAAACGCCCCGCCACATTCCACAGGGTGTCGCCAAGTTGCACTGGGCCATAATAGGTCTCAGCACTCTCAACCACGACTGATCTAGGCACCGCAGCATCCGCCGACTGCCGCATCGGTGACAAAACCGGCGAATCAAACAGAAGTGTGTATTCGCGAAGCAACCGGCCCTGTGACCAATTGGCCTCCACAAGCATAGCGACAAGCGGTTCAGTTATGGGGTCCTGAGAGGTCACGCGAATGACATCTTGGCCCATATTATCTTGAGTTACTTCAAACTGAAGACCGCTGAAATAACCCGTCTCGGTCCAAGCAGCTGCGACAAGCGTCGCTCGCAGCTCATCTACTTCTTCTGGCGTGGTCGAAACTAGGAGAATGTCCGCTTCTAAAGGCTGATTGAAGGCAGACCTGAGCTCGATACTCCCCAACCCCAACGCCCATGCTCCTAGGGGTGCTAAAAATAATCCTATCGCACCCCAGAGTGCTCTTAGTATCACGGAAGGATTGCTACCTATCACAACTTTAATTTAAAAATAAAAAATATATTACAAAAATTCGTTTACCAAAATCTCGGCAATTTGAACGCTATTCAATGCCGCGCCCTTACGCAAATTATCCGATACTACCCATAGGTTAAGGCCCCTCGGGTGTGATAAATCCTCCCGGATCCGCCCAACGAACACCGCATCCCGATGCGCTGCTTCTGTAACTGCAGTTGGGTAAGCACCAGGGCTCTCGCCATCTAATACAACAATCCCTGGTGCTGAATTTAATAATTTATGGGTTTCGTGAACTGTAATCTTCTTACGAGTTTCCAAATGTATTGACTCGGAATGGCCCCAAAAGACCGGAACCCGAACACAGGTGGGATTTACCATAATGTCAGCGCTTTCCAGGATCTTTCGTGTCTCCCAGATCATCTTCATTTCTTCCTTGGTAAATCCATTGTCTAACAAACGATCAATCTTAGGCACCACGTTGAAAACCACTGACTTCTCAACACCTGAATTCACAACTAGATCATTACCAGAAAGAACAGCACGAGTCTGCTCAGTTAACGTTTCTATCGCGCGGCGCCCAGCCCCAGAAACGGCCTGATAAGTTGAAACATTAATCCGTTCAATACCTACGACATCTTGAATAGGCTTCAATGCGACCACTAACTGAATCGTAGAGCAGTTGGGATTGGCAATGATCCCGCGCTGCGAGTAATCAGCAATCCGCTCCGCATTGCACTCTGGCACAACCAAGGGCACATCATCGTCATACCGAAACTGAGAGGTATTATCGATAACAACGGCACCAGCCTCTACAGCCCGCGGAACAACCTCTGCAGATACTGCGGCGCCAGCGGAAAATAGCCCCAATTGCACTTGCCTAAAATCGAAATCATTCAGCGACTGAACCTGTAAATCTTTTCCACAAAATTTTACCGTGCGCCCAATCGAACGCTCGCTAGCGAGTGGAAAGAGAGTGCCCACTGGAAACTCGCGCTGCTCAAGTATCCGTAACAACGCTTCGCCAACAGCGCCGGTGGCGCCCGCAATTGCAATATCATAGGTTTTGGACACAACTGCCCCTGCAAATCATTCGAAAAATGGATTAGGCCTTTTTCTCAACCCCGATAGCCGGCGTATCAGACTGCACATCAGCATTCTGAGCGCGATGGCGAAGATAATGATCTGCCAGTGTCAACGCTAGCATCGCTTCCGCAATAGGTGTCGCACGCAATCCGACACAGGGATCGTGACGTCCCGTCGTCACAACTTTAGTGGCACTGCCAGAACGGTCGACTGTACTACCAGCCACTTGGATGCTCGATGTAGGTTTTAGCGCGATGCTCACCAGAATATCTTGCCCGGAAGAAATACCTCCAAGAGTGCCGCCAGAAGAATTTTTCGCAAAACCCTCAGGAGTCAGCTCATCACGATGTTCGCTGCCTCTCTGAGCAACGCATTTAAAACCGTCCCCAAATTCCACGCCTTTTACGGCATTTGTACTCATCATACCGTGCGCAATAGCCGCTTCGAGTTTATCGAATACGGGTTCACCTAGACCAGGTGGCACTTGGGCGGCCACGATGTTGATTCTTGCTCCGACAGAGTCCCCCGCCTTTCTCAGGTCATCCATGAATTTCTCGAGTTCATCGATCCTTTCTGGGTCTGCGCAGAAAAATGGATTGTCATTGACAACATCAATATCCTGAGCGCCGAGCTCAAGCGGCCCAAGCTGAGCCAAATAACCGTAAATTTGGACGCCCAACTGCTCTTTTAAATATTTGCGAGCAATCGCACCAGCCGCCACCCGCATAACGGTCTCACGAGCTGACGCGCGACCACCACCGCGGTAATCACGGATACCATACTTTTGCTGATACGTGTAATCGGCGTGCCCGGGCCTAAAGGTATCTTTTATCTTGCTGTAGTCACGAGATCGTTGGTCCACATTGTCAACCACCAGCCCGATGGCGGTTCCAGTAGTCAACCCCTCAAAGGTTCCAGAGAGAATCCTTACCTGATCCGGTTCCTTCCGCTGAGTAACATGACGGGAGCGACCAGGCCTGCGTCGATCCAAATCCACCTGGATATCGGCTTCGGAAAGCGCTAACCCTGGCGGACAACCATCCACAACGCCCCCCATGGCGGGACCGTGACTCTCACCAAAGGTAGTTACCGAGAATAATTTTCCAAACGTATCGCCAGCCATGTTAATCCATCCGTTGGAGCATCCTAACTATCACGACCAAAGGGTCGCTCCGACAAGCATCCCAGCCCTCTCCAAAGAGCTAGCACTCTAAGTATCCAGTCAATTCATCACGCGTCAACATGAAAACGCCGTCACCCCCCCTCTCAAACTGAAGCCAAGTGACCGGTAGCGTTGGATAAGACTCTGTGAAAGCCTCCTGTGCCTCGCCGACCTCAACAATGAGCACACCGTTAGAGGTCAGATGATCAGCGGCGCCAACAAGCAAGCTATCGATCAGATCGAGTCCGCTGATTCCGCCATCGAGCGCCAATATGGGTTCATGACTATATTCCACAGGCAGCTCTTCTAGCCTTTTACGCGGTACATAGGGCGGATTTGAGAGAATTACTCGGTACCGCCCCTCAACCGCTGAGAATAGATCAGACTTAATGAGTCGGACCTTATCTTCGAATTTATGTTGATCCACATTGGCTTTTGCGACCTCCAAGGCAGCATCAGAAATCTCAGTTGCATCAACCAAAACGTCGGGACAGTAGTGAGCAATTGCTACTGCGAGACAGGCACTTCCGGTGCCAATATCTAGGATACGATCCGTAGCCTCCAACCAACACCAAGGCCGCAAACCGCGCTCGATTACCTCTGCCAAAGGCGAACGGGGAATTAAAACGCGCTCATCAACATTGAAACACAATCCAGCAAACCAGGCCTCGCCCAGCAAATAGGCTAAAGGTCTGCGCTCGATCACCCGTCGACCAGCAAGTTCGACAATGGAGTCGATCAGATCTGGGTTTTGAGCCTGCGACCAAGACTCCGACTCCCACCCTTGCTGAGCACGTAGTAACCAATAAGCCTCGTCTAATGAATTGTCTGTACCGTGACCGTAGTTAAGTTCGTAAGACTTGAAGAAATGGCTGATAGCAGTAACCCATGACTCCGAAGATTCTCCACTCTTCAATAATTTTCTAAGCTCACAAACGTTCATGGGCCGCGAATGATACCCCTTGTGAGATAATGACACGCGTGATTGGAACCATATTGAGAATACTCGTGGTCGGGCTCGTGCTGCTAGCCAGCGCGATGTTCCTGCTCCCTGATGAGCAGCGTCAGTTGCCCTTACCAACTGTCGCTACCCTTTTGAACGATGCGGACCCATTACCGTATATTCAGCTAACTGACAAAATGGGCCAGACATTTACATCTGCGGAACTTAACAATCAGTTTAGCCTTCTGTTTTTCGGATTCACTCACTGCCCCGACATTTGCCCATTCACATTAAGCATCCTCGCAACCATGCACAGAGACTGGTCCACCCCACACATTTCACCGCCTGAGGTAATCTTTCTCAGCGTGGATCCCGACCGAGACAATCCTACCCAGATCAGTAATTATCTGGCGAACTTTGATTCGAATTTCCAAGGTGCCACAGGTCGACGGGAGGCTATGGACCCCTGGCTCAAGGCACTTGGTGTCAGCGTACATATTCAGCATCAACCAGATGGACAACCTTATAACGTCACTCATAATTCCACCATTTATGTTGTGGGACCCGAGACGAAACTACTTGCGGTATTCAGCGCGCCGCATGATGCAGCCACCATCGCTGCTGATTTTTTGAAGATTCGGCAACACTACTTCAACGACCCGTTGCGTTCTTCAGACCCACAGACTTTATGAGGCTCGCGTTTTCGGTCTGGGCACAGTATCTACTGCCCCACCGACTCCTAGCAACACTCATCTATCACATAGCTCGGTGCACCTGGCCAGCTGTGAAAAACCCACTGATTCGCTGGTTTACAGCCCATTACGCCGTTGACCTCAGCGAAGCCGAGAAAAGTGATGCAGAATCCTACGAAAGTTTTAACGCTTTCTTTACGCGCCGCCTAAAACCCGGCTCTCGATCAATTGCCGGCGATGAGCACACCGTTATCTCACCCGTGGACGGTTACCTTACCCAGTTTGGCTCCGTATGTGAGGGAAAGCTGATCCAAGCAAAAGGTATGGATTACCAGATCAATGAACTTCTTGGAGAACTACGGGGTGAGGCGGCTAGCTTGATGATGGGAAGTTACGCAACCATTTATCTAGCACCGAATCACTACCACCGCGTACACCTACCGCTTACGGGAACCCTAAATCGAACGTGCTACATCCCTGGAAAACGATTCAGCGTGAACAAACGCACGGTATCGACTGTCCCACAGCTCTTCTGCCGCAATGAAAGGGTTGTATGCTGGTTCGATACAACCGTAGGAACACTGGCTATGGTGCTTGTAGGCGCGCTAAACGTTTCCAGTATTAGCACGAAATGGCTAGGGGAAATCGCAAGCAGTAAGCCAAAAGTATGGTATGGCAACACTCCTCAGAGTCGTTATGAACGCGGAGAAGAAATCGGACAATTCAATCTAGGTTCTACTGTGATCCTCGTTCTACCACCTAAGCGGCTGATCTGGCGAAGAGACTTACAGCCGGGACAGCGCATTAACATGGGAAAAGCGCTGGGCGAGGTAAGCGTAGAAACCGGTATGCAAATGTGAGCTATATAGATTCGTGGCGACCAACCGCCTCACGGAAAACACTGCGCGCACGCGCCGATATGATGGCGACGATTCGATCCTTTTTCACCGAGCGGGATCTGTTGGAGGTGGAAACACCCGCACTGTCTCACGCTGGAACGATGGACCTACAAATTGAATCTGCTACAGCGCAAGTCCGATCTCTTGGCTGTGAGCGACTCTACTTAATGACGTCACCAGAACTGGCTATGAAACGCCTGTTGGCCGCTGAGTACGGAGACGTTTATCAAATATCACGAGTTTTCCGTGACGGCGAACTCGGCCGCTGGCACCAACCGGAATTCACCCTACTAGAATGGTACCGAGTGGGTTGGAACGAAAAGGACCTAATGAAAGAGGTCGAGGAACTTCTAAGGCAGATAGTAGGCGCGTACCAGACAATAACGCCAACGATCCGGATAAGTTATCACGATGCTTTTGTTGAATTCCTTGGCGTCGACGTTTCTGCAGATGAGAGTGTACTTAAAAAACGGCTGAAAACTTTGGATGTGAACGTTCCGGATAACCTTGAAGGCGGCAGCCTTATGGAGCTTGCATTCGGGGCGGTACTTATCCCTCGCCTGGACCCGAGGGCCATCACATTCATATATGACTTTCCCGAAAATTTAGCCTCACTCGCCCGCATCAAACCAACAACACCTCCCGTTGCAGCCCGATTCGAAACGTTTCTAGGGGGTATTGAATTGGCGAATGGATTTGATGAACTAACAGACGAAGTCGAGCAAAGGACGCGTTTTGATGCTGAAAGGAAGCAGCGACGCAGTGCCGGTCTCCATGTACCTCCTCTGGATGAGGATTTTCTCGCCGCACTTTCTCATGGACTTCCTCATTGTGCTGGAGTAGCTATTGGGTTAGATAGATTGTTTGCTGTGGCAACCGGGCTGCAGAGCCTCTCTGAGACGATAAGCTTTGCTCATCCACAGAAACAGCCCAAACGCTAAACTCAGTCCTTCACCCGAGAAACATACTCGCCACTTCGGGTATCAACACGAATAACTTCTCCTTGCTCTACAAACAGCGGAACTCGAACAACCGCACCAGATTCTAGCGTCGCGGGTTTGATGCCGCCCTGAGCAGTATCACCCCGCACACCTGGATCCGTCTCGATAATGGTGAACTCAACAAAGTTTGGCGGAGTAACTAAAAGTGGGGAGCCATTCCATAGTGTCACAAGACAAGTGTCTTCTTCCTTCAGCCACTGTTTGGCGTCAGCTACCGCCCTTTCATCAGCAGCAAGCTGCTCATACGTATCTGGGACCATAAAATGCCAGAATTCCCCGTCAGTGTAGAGATATTGCATGTCCTGCTCATGTATATCAGCAGCCTCCACAGAGTCACCGGATTTAAAAGTTTTCTCCACAACCCGACCCGTCTTGAGGTTACGGATCTTCACCCTGTTGAACGCCTGGCCTTTACCCGGCTTCACAAATTCGTTCTCGATGATCGAACAAGGGTCGTTATCAATAAGAATTTTTAGTCCTCCGCGAAACTCGTTAGTGTTATAACTCGCCATAGATCTACCGATTGTTCTGATTGATGTGTAGTAAACAAGACGAGGGATAATATCCTCAAGTAACCAGGAAACGAACCCAACTGCGTTCAATCCATGCTTTTCTCATAGCAATGTACAAATCGACCTCTCACAAACTAGCCAAATTTGAAACTGTTGATTGGCAGCAATCTCTTCGTGAAGCAATTCGCACCCCCGCTGAGTTGCTGAGCATCTTGGAGCTTGATGCATCTGCTGTCGATGGATTCGAGCCCACAGCAAAGGAATTTTCGTTGCTCGTACCCCGCTCTTTTGTAGCCAGAATGCGCAAGGGAGATCCTCAGGACCCCCTGCTTTTACAGGTGCTCCCAGAACAACGTGAACAGCTCAAAGTTACAGGTTTCATCCGTGATCCTCTCCAGGAAACCTGTTTGGCCCAACACGGGGTATTAAAGAAATATTCTGGCCGTGCCCTAATCGTGACAACTGGGGCCTGTCCAATCCATTGCCGCTACTGCTTCCGCAGACACTTCCCTTATTCGGATCAGATTGCGAGTAGGGATTACTGGGGCGGGGCTTTAAAGATACTCCAAAAAACGAAAGACGTTACAGAAGTTATTCTCTCAGGGGGAGACCCTCTCAGCCTAGTTGATCGCCGCCTCGCTGTGCTCGTCGATGAGATAGAAAAACTCGGCTTTGTAAACACGCTGAGACTCCACACCCGCTTTCCTATAGTTCTACCCGAGCGGGTGGGTGAGAATCTACTCAGCATCCTATCTAGGACTCAACTAAGCACGGTGATAGTTGTCCATTGTAATCATGCCAACGAAATTGATGATTCTGTGAGAACTGCTTTAAAGGAATTGAAGTCCACTGGAACCCAGTTATTGAATCAATCGGTATTATTGAACGGGATCAATGATGACGCTGATCGGCTAGAAAAACTCAGCCGAGTTTTATTCGACTGCGGTGTACTGCCCTACTACCTGCATCTGCTTGACCCGGTAGCCGGAACCGCACATTTTGAAGTCGAAGAGTCCCGCGCTCAGGAGCTAGTTACTCAGTTGCAACATCGTCTTCCCGGGTATCTAGTCCCACGACTGGTTCGTGAAGAACCGGGAGAGTTAAGCAAAACAATCGTCGCCTAGCCATCATAGGCACACCACCCCACAGGGGCACTAGGCCACCATATTCAGTTCTCTTCCAGTCGAAAATGATAATTAAACGGTGTCCCCAACGTTCTTGCGTTACCCCAAAGAATATACAGGCTCTCTAGTGCATGAGCGTAGCGAATCGGTCCCAAATCAATGGGTTCAAGCCCGAGACCTTCAACAAGGGTTGCAACTGTGGCTTTTGCCTGAGCGTCATTACCAGCTATTGGAACCGTGACGGGACCCCCGGTAGAGGCGGGATCCACCATCGTGACCCAATTCATGGTATTAAACGCCTTAACGACCCTCGCCTCGGGCGCCCACCGCTGAACCCACTCACCGTTTGAAGGATCAACCGAATAGTCTCTGAGACCATCGCCACCAACCATCCGTGGATTCGTTGGATCAATAACAATTTTGCCTGATAGATCTCCTAGGTTAGCCACGACCACCTCAACCACATTCCAGGGAACAGCTAGCACCACAATATCTGCCTGAGCCGCTGCCTCTGACTGGCCGGTTGCAGACGCACTCCCTCCCGTCCGCGCAACTAGTTCTCGAACTTCTTCTCGGTTTGGGCTCCGGGATCCGTATACGATGTCGTGGCCCAAAATGGCAAACTCCGGTCCAAGCGCATGAGCAACCTCACCAGTCCCAATTATTGCGATTGTCTCCGCGAACGTCGTATTCGAATACAGCGACGTAAGTGCCAAAACCCACAAGACATTGCTAACTGATTTGCTTAATAAAAAATGCACTTCGATTACCTCCAATCATTGTGGCTGGCCACCTTTTGGTTCTTATTAGTGAGCTGGGGCATACAGACCAATTCCAGCTTGACCCAGGTGGAGAGTTTGAAAATGGATTCTACCTCAGGCTTGATACTACTCCACGATGAGGCGGTCAACCTTACGGTAACCTCGTGGAAGCGCTAACCCACGTCGCCCTCGTAACCCAAAATATTCATCGAGATCTGCTGGTTTCAGTGACATATGTCGTTGTCCAGAAATGACCCTTACAGACTGCCCCTCAGTAAAAGCGCATATAGCAATCATCTTTAGATCTAGCTTTCCGGGAAGGCTGAGAATTTTGTTCCCCTTACCGCGCGGAAGCTCGGGAAGCTCCTCAAGAGTACACACAAGGAATCTGCCATCACTGGATACCGCAGCGAGGTATTCGTTGTCCTCGCAGATCCTCGCTGCCGGCACAACTGTAAATCCCCTCGGTACTGTCAAAGCAGTTTTTCCAGCCTTATTCCGTGAGTGAAGATCCTCAAGACTCACAATGAAACCGTAGCCTGCCGAAGAAGCTAGCACCCAACGGTTATCATTTGTCCCTATGAGTACGGCCCTAAAACTCGCCCCATCAGGAGGCTTTAGCCGCCCCGAAAGTGGTTCCCCTTGCCCACGAGCCGACGGTAGCGTGTGCGCTGGTAAACTGTAGGCTCGCCCCGTGCTGTCTATGAATAGTGCCAGTTGGTTACTTCGGCCAACGGCCGCAGCCAAAAACTGATCACCGGAACGATAGCTGAGCGCCTCCACACCCACCTCATGACCCTTAGCAGCTCGAGCCCAGCCTCGCTCCGACAATACGACGGTGACAGGTTCGCTGGACACCAACTCGGATTCATCCATTGCCTGTGCTGCATCACGTTCAACTATTACCGTACGTCTCTCGTCCCCGTGCTCTTCTGCAAGCACCAATAACTCTTCTTTTATCAATTTTGTTAAGCGTGCCTTTGAACGCAGAGTTTTTTCTAGATCCAGCTTTTCCTCCGCGAGAATTTCCTGCTCACCGAAAATTTTCATCTCCTCGAGCTTTGCCAAGTGACGTAGACGGAGCTCTAGAATAGCCTCTGCCTGAGTATCGCTTAGCTTGAAACGCCGTATTAACACAGCCTTAGAGTCCTCTTCATTTCGGATGATCTTGATCACCGTATTAACATTGAGATACGCGACCAATAAACCATCGAGAATATGAAGCCGCTTGATAACTCGATCTAACCGATGGTTTAAACGACGCTTGACAGTATCAATACGAAACTTGAGCCACCCCCCTAGAAAAGCCTTCAGTCCGAAGACAGCAGGTAGCCCATCAAGACCGATAACATTCAAATTTACGCGCACCGTTCGCTCAAGATCTGTGGTTGCGAAGAGATGGCCCATAAGGCCATCGGTATCCACTCGATTCGACCGGGTTGTCAATACCAGCCGAGTGGGGTTTTCATGATCTGATTCATCGCGCAGATCCTCCATCATGGGCAGTTTCTTTGACCGCATCTGGGCTGCGATCTGCTCTAATACCTTCGCTCCAGAAACTTGGTATGGCAGCTCCGTAATAATGATTTCACCGTCTTGAATCTCGTAACAAGCTCGAAGTTTTAGACTACCGTTGCCCGTCTTATAAATTGTCATAATGTCCGTACGCGAAGAAATTAGCTCAGCACCTGTCGGGAAATCAGGCCCTTTGATATGTTTCATTAACTGACCGAGCGTAATTTGCGGCTGATCTAGAAGTCTAATTAACGCGCTGACGACCTCACGAACATTATGCGGTGGAACATCGGTCGACATACCAACGGCAATACCACTGGTACCGTTAAGCAATAAATTCGGTAACTGTGCAGGAAGCAAAGTAGGCTCCTGTAAAGTCCCATCGAAATTAGGAATCCAGTCAACGGTCCCCTGACCGAGTTCCGCAAGCAATACTTGTGCATAGCGCGTCATTCGCGCTTCCGTGTAGCGCATGGCAGCAAAAGACTTGGGGTCATCCTGAGAGCCCCAGTTACCGTGGCCATCGATAATAGGGTATCGGTATGAAAATGGCTGAGCCATATGCACCATCGCTTCATAACAGGCGGAGTCGCCATGGGGGTGGAACTTACCAATGACATCCCCCACCGCACGAGCTGCTTTCTTTGGTTTCGCAGACGCTGACATTCCAAGGTCGCTCATAGCGTAGACAATTCGCCTTTGCACCGGCTTCAGTCCATCCCCGATGTGCGGCAGCGCACGGTCTAGAATCACGTACATCGAGTAGTCGAGGTACGCCTTCTCCGTGAAAGTCGCGAGCGGGACTCGCTCGATCCCATCAAAGTTCAATTCCTGCTCTTTCATTTATTCACCTGCATAGAGGATGATCTATTCTTCCTAAGTCAGAGTTACTAAAAGACTGTCTCCTAAACGTCAGCCAGATTGCCCTTTTCCTGGAGCCACGCCCTGCGGTCAGCGGAACGCTTCTTGGCAAGTAGCATATCTAACATCTGATCCGCTTTATCCTTGCCTGTCACCGTCAACTGAACTAACCGACGAGTTTCCCGTGCCATGGTTGTTTCCCGGAGCTGTGCCGGGTTCATTTCCCCGAGCCCTTTGAAACGGGTCACCACCAATTTACCTTTCTTTTTTTCTGCTTCGATCCTATCCAAGACCATATTTCGCTCCGCATCATCTAAGGCGTAAAAAACCTCCTTTCCAACATCGATGCGATAGAGGGGCGGCATTGCCACAAACACGTGGCCCGCTAGCACGAGACTCCTGAAATGACGCAGGAATAGTGCGCATAACAATGTTGCAATATGCAATCCGTCTGAATCTGCATCTGCCAAAATGCACACTTTGTTATAACGCAGATCGCCAAGCTTCTCGGATCCAGGATCGACGCCAAGCGCCACACTGATATTGTGCACCTCCTGAGAGCTTAATAGCTCAGCTGGCTCTACCTCCCAGGTATTCAGTATCTTTCCACGCAGAGGCATGACGGCTTGGGTTTCTCGATCCCGTGCCTGCTTAGCTGAACCACCAGCCGAATCCCCTTCCACCAGAAATAGTTCCGTCAGAGCCGGTTCCTGGCTAGTGCAGTCCGCAAGTTTACCCGGCAATGCTGGACCTGCGACCACCCGCTTACGCACAACTTTTTTTGAAGCTTTGAGTCGCGCCTGAGCATTGTTAATGGCCCCACGAGCAATTTCATCCCCTGTTTCTGGATGCTGATTAAGCCACAATGCAAAAGTATCTTTGATGACACCACTAACAAAACCTGCGCATTCCCGAGACCCTAGACGTTCTTTTGTTTGCCCTGAAAACTGCGGGTCTTCCATTTTTACAGAGAGGATAAAAGCCACGCCTTCCCAAACGTCCTCGGGTGAAAGCTTAATTCCGCGCGGAAGAAGATTTCTAAACTCACAGAACTCCCGCAACGCTTCCGTCAAACCTGCTCGTAACCCATTAACATGCGTACCGCCCTGGGGAGTAGGAATGAGATTGACGTAGCTTTCGTTGACTGGCGTCGAATGATCTGTTCGCCACACAAGCGCCCAATCCACAGCATCTTTCTTCCCCTGCAAACTCCCAGTAAAGGGCTGCTCTGGTAACCACTCCCCAAGATCTAACGTCTCCAGAAGATACTCTTCCAGCCCTCCGCTATACTGCCAACGCATTTTTTCCTTAGGTTTCTCAACTTCCAGACGTACGTCCAACCCAGGACAAAGAACAGCCTTAGCTCGTAATACGTGTTTCAAACTAGGCAAGGAGATATGAGGGCTATCAAAATACTGTAAATCCGGCCAGAACCTCAGCGTTGTCCCAGTATTAGCTCTGCCGACCTTGCCTATAACCCTAAGCTTGCCACGACGTTTTCCACCGACGAAGCTCATAACGTATTCTTTCCCTTCACGACGAATCCGCACTTCCAGTTTTGTTGAAAGTGCATTTACAACAGAAACGCCGACACCGTGGAGTCCACCTGAGAAGCGATAATTCTTGTTCGAAAACTTACCGCCCGCGTGAAGTTTTGTAAGTATTAGTTCTACGCCCGGAATTTTTTCTTTCGGGTGGATATCAACAGGCATGCCGCGCCCATCATCAGAAACCTCGAGTGAACCATCACTATAAAGTTTTACATCGACGCGCTTGGCATAACCCTCAATAGCTTCATCGACGCTGTTATCAACGACTTCATGGGCGAGGTGATTTGGTCGTGCGGTGTCGGTATACATGCCCGGGCGACGACGCACAGGCTCCAAGCCGCTTAAGACCTCTATATCGGCAGCGCGATAATTTTTGCTCATCTGTCCTGCCCTCGCCTCAAGCTGGCCGCTGTGCTCGATTGAACGAGGGTTCCCGATTGTAACGCTTGGAGGTTACGCTAATCGAGATCAGCCACCAGAGAATTTCTAACTACCGCGGAAACAGGGTCTACGAAATGGCGGTAGTTTGGGTGATCGATACCAATGCGCAGCTCAGCGCCATCCTTTAGTGCCTTCCTCATGATCAAAGCCAGTTCAAAGCGTACAAAGTGCACTGCTGAGGTTTTCTCCTCTGTCGCTCTCTCGAGATCCTCATCAGCAATCGCATAGATCCGGTCAAAACCTGACACCTGCACGTAGACTTTGCCCTCAATCCCTATAAGACGCATGAGCTCGCGCCGACGCTCCTCCGGATCTGGAAACTCCACCATAAATGTTGCTTTGAGATTAGAGCCATCAGGAATAAGTGGTACATACGCCTCCAACTCCTCATTAATTGCTTCGGATTCGAAAATTTTCTCTATCCTTAGCATCTCTTGAACCTGGTACTGAACGGTAAGCTGATCCTCAAAGTAGAGAGTCGCGTTCGGACCCACGGCGACCTGACGATTTTGCTTGTGTGCAAGCACGCGCTCGCGAAATTCCGGGCGCGCCTCATGGTACTTCTCAAGACCCATCAGATCCGAAGCTTGGAGCTTTCTCATCAGTGTCGCTCTGTGTCCATATTAAGCGCCAAACTCAAATACCGTACGCCCAGCGCAACAGTTGGATCGGATGGGTAGCCTCCTCCGACTCCACTATCGAAGCAATCTGCTCGGCCGCCATCGGACAGTCGCTGGTGAAATGCTCAGCCTGTGCGTCCTTCACCTGTCGAGCGACTGGTTGGGCAATCTTTCTAGAAATCGCGTTGTATTTCTCCTTCACTGCATAAGTGCCATCGTGGCCTGAACACCGTTCGATGGCCTGCACCTGGGTATTCGGGATTAGTTCCAGAATGTCGCGAGTCTTTAGCCCAATGTTCTGGACCCTAAGGTGGCATGGAACTTGGTAACTCACCTTACCAAGGCTCTTCTGAAATACGGTTTTCAGTTTGCCAGCCTTGTGTCGAAGCATCAGGTATTCGAATGGGTCGAAAAAGGCGGCAGCAACCATCCTAACCTTTTCATCGTGCGGAAAAAGTAATGGCAACTCCTGCTTGAACATCAAAACACAAGACGGGATCGGTGCGACCAGATCCCAGCCTTTCTTCACCCATTTGGAAAGTTCCTCAATGTTGTCATTCTTATAACGCTCAATAGCTTCCAGATCCCCGAGTTCGAGCTTCGGCATACCGCAGCAACGTTCTCTTGCCGCCAGTTTGGTTGGAATACCGTTATGCTCAAAGACATGATTCAAATCCTCGACTAAATCAGGGTAATTCCGGTTCCCGTAGCATGTTGCGAAAATCAGAACTTTTCCGCGTGTACCATTTGCCGCAACAGCCTTTGCCTCCTGCAACTCCGCCTTCTGCCTCAACCGTCGCCGCGCTGTATCAGAATAATATTTCGGCACTGGTGCTTCATGATGCACGCCTAGTGTCCATTGGACAAAACGGCGACCAGCTTTAGATTGGTTGATAGCGTTGATAGTCTGGGCAACCACCGGAATCCCCGCCAAATTACCCACTGTATCGGTGGCACTCAGTAATTTGTCACGCCAGCCGGGCTTGCCATCCTGGAACGCCTTGGCTTTTGCCCTCAACATGAGATGAGGGAAATCTACATTCCACTCATGAGGAGGAACGTAGGGACATTTTGTCATGTAGCACATATCACAGAGATAACAATGCTCCACAACATCCCAATACGCTTTTTTCGGGACCGAGTCGACTTCACCCGTCTCAGTCTCGTCCACCATATCGAACAACGTTGGAAATGAGTTGCAGAGACTAAAACAGCGCCTACAACCATGACAAATATCAAAAACCCGCTCAAGTTCAGCGTCCAAAGATACCTGATCGCTAAAATTAGGGTCCCGCCAGTCAATGGCATGACGAGTCGGTGCCTCAAGGCTCCCTTCGCGGGGGATAGATTTCGTGTCGGTCACTAGGAATTAGCGCCCTGCTAGGAGAAATACTACAAAGCAGGGCTAGGTTTTAGTCATCCAAGTTATCAAGAGCTTTCTGGAAACGGTTCGCGTGAGAACGCTCAGCCTTTGCCAATGTCTCAAACCAATCCGCAATCTCCTCAAATCCCTCGTCTCGAGCTGACTTTGCCATACCGGGATACATGTCAGTGTACTCATGGGTCTCACCGGCAATAGCAGCCTTTAGATTCTCAGCAGTTGCACCAATAGGAAGCCCGGTAGCTGGGTCACCCACCCCCTCGAGATACTCAAGGTGACCATGAGCGTGACCTGTTTCACCCTCGGCAGTTGATCGGAATACAGCGGCTACATCGTTATAGCCTTCGACATCAGCCTTCGCAGCAAAGTAAAGATAGCGTCGGTTTGCCTGAGATTCACCCGCAAACGCATCCTTAAGATTTTGCTCGGTCTGGCTCTCCTTTAAATTCATTCCTTCCTCCTCATGATAAACCCTGGGGTTACTTTGCACTTCCCCGGTCTAAACGACCGAGAAACTGATTTAGACTCAGTCTAATGTAGTATGCGCTCCTGAGACTGTCAACCAAAGTTTTCTGCGGATTAGGTTTGACCACTTCAAAGACGCTGTGTACCGTGGCGCCCTAGCACAAGAGAGCTTAAGAAATGGGCGAGAAGAAAAACCAGGGCGTGGGTGGGCTTGAGAAGTCTCTGGCCGAACTTGAAACTTTGGTCGAAAAATTAGAGGGCGGAGATCTCTCCCTAGAGGAAACGCTGAAGCATTTCGAACGCGGCGTAAAACTCACTCGGGAATGCCAGACCACCTTGAAGGAAGCGGAACAAAAGGTCGAAATCCTATTGAACAAAACCGTAGAGGCCGAACCGTCCTCGTTTGAAGCCCCTGAAGAGTGAACGTTTCTAGAAAATACCTCCTTGTCACTGATCGCATCGAGCTATGGCATTAGTGCTCGCGCGAAAATCAAACAACCCACAGTAAAAACGCCTGCAACCAAGTCATCCAACATGATACCCATCCCTCCGCCCAGCCTACGATCCAGATCGCGGATCGGCCAAGGCTTGGCGATATCAAAAATTCTAAACAAAATAACTGCTGCCACCCACCAGCCAGGATTTGGCGGCAGGATTATGGAAACCCCTAGAAAACCAACAATCTCATCCCACACAATTGCGGGATGATCGTGTACTCCGAGCTGACGAGCGCTCTCTCCGCAAATCCAGACACCGAACCCAAACAAAGCGGCAACCACGGCTATCCTCACCACAAGAGGAAGTGGCATCATCAGCCATCCGGGGATAATCGCAATGAGCGTCCCTGCTGTACCTGGTCCTTTCGGCACAAGCCCAACCCCAAAACCCAAAGCTAGCAGATGAATGGGGCGTCTCAGTAGAGTGAACGAAATAGAATCAGTGACCATGTTCAAAGTGCACATAACCTCTTGAGGCAGGCCTAAAAGGTTCTCCCGCGCGTCGACAGACAACCCCCGACTCCTCGGTAAGTTGACCAATTAGATGTACTTTGGTCTCGAGCAGTTCTAACGCCTGCTCAATAGCCCGCGCTTGAGTCGGCGATGCCGTAAAACATAACTCATAATCGTCACCACCGCTCAACGCAAAAGTCTGAGCGGTCTCAAGGCGAAATAAGGCAAGAAGTTCAGCAGATAACGGTAGTTGCTCCACGTCTATAACCGCCCCACAACGACTAGCATCGCAGAGATGTCCAAGATCTGCGAGCAGTCCATCGGAAATATCGATTGCCGCACTCACAAGACCACCCAGAGCGAGACCTTCTGCCACCCGCGGTGACGGTTTCAAGAACCGATTCTTGAGCGTTTGGTGAGCAGCGCTTGCATCATTCTTACCCTCGCCCAAAAGCGCTAAACCCGCCGCGCTATCACCAAGAGAGCCGGTAACATAAATATCGTCACCAGCCTGAGCGCCGCTACGAGTCATCAGATGAGCTGTTTGACCGACGCCAACTAGTTGCACTGTCACAGTAAGTGGTCCCCGAACAAGATCACCACCTACCAGACTTACGCCATGTTGATTCGCGAGTTCGAAGAACCCCTCTGCAAATTTTTCGATCCAAACATCGTCCGCGCTCGGCAACGTCAACGCTAAGGTACACCAACGAGGTTCTGCTCCCATCGCTGCTAAATCACTAAGATTTACAGCCAAAATACGATAACCGATGGCGTCACCGGAAAGCGTGTCCGGAAAGTGCACCCCTTCCACAAACGTATCTGTCGTAATAACCACAGGTCCATTGACCTGTAAGACGGCTGCATCATCACCGATACCCAATAAAACGTCCCGGTCCTCAGTCGGGCGGGTGAAGTAGCGATCAATGATTTGAAACTCGTCTTGGCTCATCAAACTAATCAGCAGTATTTCGGCTTGTTATTTTTTTTGCTGTCCCATCAAGAACAGCGTTAACGAATCTGAAACAGTCGGAAGGACCGTAACGTTTGGCGAGTTCTACAGCTTCATTGATTATGACCTTAGTCGGAACATCATCTCGCTCGTTCAGTTCGGCCAGACCTAACAGTAATACGGCGCGACTAACAGCATCCACATGCTCAACTTTACGATCCGCGTGATCTCCGATCGTGCTATCCAAGCGTTTGACGTCGCCTAACACAATGTGCAGGAGTTCTCGAAAATAAGCCTGATCAATACGCTCGAATTCCGGTAGGCTCGCAAATTGCTCTGTCAGTTCCACCTCACCGTGATCCGCAAGCTGCCACTGATACAACGCTTTGATGAGCAGTTCACGCGCACCGTGTCGTGCGCGAATTAAGCTACCATCTTGCTCCAGCATTTTGGCTACTCATCGCTGGGAGCACTCAGTGCCCCAACTGCCTGAGCAAAGTAGCCATTTCGATAGCCGATGCAGCAGCGTCTACGCCTTTATCGCGGGGTTTTTTATATTCCTCGCCATCAAACACATAGTTGTCTGCCTTGGTTCCCGCTCTCTCAATCCCTTGCTGCATCACATCCACTGTTAGGATTCCAAAGCTCACTGGAATTTCATGATCCAGGCTAACTTCACTAACGCCTCGAGCCGCCTCACCCGCCACGAACTCAAAATGTGGTGTATCTCCCCGAATGACACAACCAAGGGCAATCAGCGCATCGTAACGTTTAGAATTTGCCAGTTTCTTTAGAGCCAATGGAATCTCGAAAGCTCCGGGAACTCGAACGACTTCTATGTCACCGACATCTGCCCCTTTCTTTATCAGGGTGTCTATTGCGGCACCCACCAAACGATTAACGATGTAATCATTAAATTTCGAGGCTACGACACCGAATCTTAGACCGCGAGCATTGAGTTCACCTTCAACTGTATTTACACGTTCGGCCATGGCGTTCCTAAACCGCTCCCTCATCAGAAACTTCTTCAGAAGAAACATATTCAACCACTTCTAAACCGAATCCCGAGATCGCATGCATAGTCTTCGGCGCACTTAAGACACGCATCCGCCGTACACCAAGTGCTCTAAGAATCTGTGCCCCGATCCCGAATGTTTTTAACTCTGCCGTGTGGTCTCTGCGTGTCACAAGCTCATCGCGTTGTGCCTCAAGCCCCCTCACTGCTCGCATGAGATCTTTGGGCAACTCCTCCTGCCGAAGTATCACGATGACACCGCAACCTTCCTCAGCTACCAGCTTCATCGCACTTCGCAATGGCCAACCCAATTTAGGATCCTGAATCCCAACGACATCGCTTAGAGTATCCTGAAGATGCACTCGAACCAATGTGGGGGTCTCATCGTCAGGCTTACCGCGGACTAACGCAACGTGCACTGCCTGATTGATATGATCCTCCATACAAACCAATCGAAATGGTCCGAATTCAGTCTCAACCTCAAGGTCGGCAACAGCCTCTACTGACTCCTCCTTTGAAAGCCGATAGCTAATTAACTCCGCAATGCTGCCAATCTTCAAATCATGGTGTTGCGCGAAACGCCGGAGATCGTCTCTTCGAGCCATCGTGCCATCCTCATTGAGGATCTCTACAATCATGGCAGCAGGTTCAAAGCCAGCCAACCTGACTAAATCACAACCCGCCTCCGTATGCCCAGCGCGCGTAAGGACGCCTCCGGGCTGAGCCATCAATGGGAAAACATGTCCGGGTTGGCGAAGATCATCCGGCTTAGCGCCGGGAGCAACCGCTGCGCGAATGGTACGCGCTCTATCATGGGCTGAAATTCCAGTCGTAATGCCCTCGGCCGCCTCAATAGAAACCGTGAAATTTGTGGCGCGTCGTCGATTCGTATCGCTTACCATTAGCGGTAAGCACAACTGCTCACAACGCTCATCAGTTAGCGTGAGACAAACCAGCCCACGGCCGTATCGAGCCATAAAGTTAACGTCTTCAAAACTCACCTTGCTAGCCGCCATAATTAGATCGCCTTCGTTCTCGCGATCCTCGTCATCCATAATGACGACCATCTTGCCCTCACGCAGGTCTGCAATAATTTCTTCGGTGCTATTTAGCCCCGACCAAGCGGATTTATTCGTGGCTTGTGTAACCATATCTTTCTAATAACTCCAGGTTGATACCTGAAGCCCCGTCTCCACACTGAACTAACCGTTCTAAGTAACGCGCAACAATGTCGACCTCAATATTAACAGCGGTACCGGGCTTGTACCCGGCAATGACAGTCATTTCCCCTGTATGGGGGATGATATTCACCTGAAAAGTAGTATTTTTCACTGCATTGACGGTTAAGCTGACCCCATCCACTGCCACAGAGCCCTTTTGGGCAATATACGGTACCAGCACCTCGTCCACCTGGATTCGGAGCATTATTGAGCGTGCCACTTCCTCTACACTTTCGACTTGCCCAACGCCATCCACATGCCCTGTCATCAGATGTCCGTCCAATGAATCTCCTAGCCGCAAAGCGTTTTCCAAATTAACCGGATCTCCCACGGTCAAATCGCCAAGCGTAGTAGCAGACAATGTCTCAACTGAAACGTCCGACGTGAAGCACTCAGAGTCACAAACGGTCACAGTCAAACAAACCCCATTAACTGCAATGCTATCCCCCGGATGGAACTCCGGCAAAGCAACGCTTTTGACCCCGATGGTCAAACGCTGATCGCCACCGGCATCCTCTCGCTCTAGGATGCGCCCAACTCCCTTTACGATTCCGCTAAACATGCAACAATCCGTAAATCGCTCCCAACCTTTCGAACATCTTCGTACTTGACCTGAATCCGACGCTCAAGACTCGTTAGTGGCTCTATGGCAAACATTCCCTGAGCATCGGTCCCGAGCAAATGAGGCGCAATGTAAATAACAAACTCGTCGATAAGCCCCATCTCTAGTAGAGCGCCGTTCAATGTTGATCCTGCCTCCACCCAAAGCTCGTTGAACTCCAATTCGCCCAAACGCTGCATGACTTGCTTCAGATCACAGCGATTCGAACCAGAAACCACCTCAACAGCAACCCCCTGACGCATGAGATCTTCTGTCTTCTCCATCGCTGCCTGCCGACTAGGACCCTGATCATGTGTCGTGAAGATAATGACATCGCCAGACAAGGATAGAAGTTTTGCATTCAAGGGTGTTTGCAACTGGGCGTCGATGACAACCCGCGCCGGTTGTACGATCGACCGATCCACATCCTCTAACCTAGCATTTAGTGAAGGGTTGTCAGCCAATACAGTTCCCACACCTGTCACGATTGCGCTAGAACGCGCCCGCCAGCGGTGTACGTCTGCTCTGGCCGCTTCCCCCGTAATCCACTGACTCTCACCGCCCGCAAGAGCTGTTCGTCCATCCAAACTAACAGCAAGCTTGCTGCGAATCAGCGGTCTTTTACGCGTCATTCGTGAGAAATAGCCTGGGTTAAGTGCAACCGCAGATTGCTCAAGTACGCCCAGCACAACCTCTATCCCGGCCGCTTCGAGTCTACGTATTCCTGTGCCAGCAACCTTGGGATTTGGATCGAGGACAGCACACACAACCCTTGCTACCCCCGCCCCGATCAATTCATCAGCGCAAGGTCCTGTGCGCCCAGTGTGACTACACGGTTCAAGCGTGACGAAAACATTCGCACCTTGGCTTTTGCTACCCGCCTGCTCTAACGCCATCCGTTCCGCATGTAACTCTCCTGCCCGCACATGCCAACCCTCCCCAATAACCTCTCCCGCTTTAGTTAACACGCAACCGACGCGTGGATTCGGGTCCGCCGTGTATAGCCCCTTATTCGCTAGACGTAACGCTCGAGCCATATAGACTTGATCTGGCTGAACGGTCATTCGTTTTCATCGTCCGGCAGCAAAGACATTTGCTCACGATCAACTAGGCTGGAGAGCGACTGAAGCTTTTCGATTTCCTCTTGAAACTCAGTAACGTCTTGAAAGCTTCTGTAAACAGAGGCATAACGAACGTAGGCAATCTCATCCAAACCGCGCAACTCCTCCATCACCATATCGCCAATAAAACGGCCTGTAACTTCTCGCTCGCCCATCGTCTGTAGACTATGCGTAATCCGCTCAATACTCTCTTCTACATCCTTGCTCTTAACAGGACGCTTTTCCAATGCCCTTTCGATACCACTACGTAGCTTAACCTCGTCAAAAGGTTCACGCCGGTCGTCGCGCTTAATAACATAAGGCATAACCAACTCGGCTGTTTCAAACGTCGTGTATCGCTCACTACAAATCAGGCACTCGCGTCTACGACGCACCTGCCAACCCTCGCCCGCTAAACGAGAATCGATAACTTTGGTTTCTTCGTGATTACAGAATGGACAGTGCACGAGGCGCCCCGTTTAACTAACCCTAGACCTACGCGTATACCGGAAAACGCTCGCACAATTTCAGGACATCGCCACGGATTCGTGTCACGATAGCGTCTATCTCACCTTTGTCGCGTAATACATCAAGCACATCGGCTATCCAGTTTGTAAGCTGAGTTGTCTCCGCTTCCTGAAAACCACGTGTCGTGATGGCAGGCGTACCAATTCTAAGACCACTCGTGACACGAGGAGGTCGTGGGTCGTTCGGCACAGCGTTCTTATTAACAGTAATGTTCGCACGACTGAGGGCATCCTCTGCTGCTTGACCGGTGATGTCCTGCTTGATCAGATCTACCAGTATCAGGTGATTGTCCGTTCCACCAGACACTATTTTATAGCCACGGTCCATAAGCGTCTCTGCCATGCAATGTGCATTTTTCAGAACTTGCTCCTGATAATCCTTGAAATCCGGTTCCAGCGCCTCCGCCAGAGCGACCGCCTTCGCTGCAATCACGTGCATCAATGGGCCACCCTGGGTACCCGGAAATACCAATGAATTGAGACGTTTATTAAGTTCAGGATTCTCTCGGGCAAGAATCATTCCGCCCCGCGGCCCACGCAGTGTCTTGTGGGTTGTTGTTGTCGTAACATCAGCAATCGACACTGGGTTAGGATAAAGACCCGCAGCTATTAAACCAGCCACGTGGGCCATATCCACCATCAGATATGCTCCGACATCATCAGCAATTTCACGAAATCGCTGCCAGTTCACAACTCGAGAGTAGGCAGAAAACCCAGCAACGATCACTTTGGGCTGATGCTCGTGTGCGAGTTTGCTGACCACACCATAATCAATCTCCCCGCTCTCTTCATTGATACCATATTGAACAACCTGAAAGATCTTTCCTGAGAAGTTGACCTTTGCTCCATGAGTCAAGTGACCACCATGAGACAAGCTCATACCGAGCAACGTGTCTCCTGGCTCCATCATGGCGAGATAGGCGGCGGCGTTTGCTTGGGAACCAGAGTGCGGCTGCACATTGGCATAGTCGGCACCAAATAGCTCCTTCGCGCGATCAATCGCCAGTTGCTCTGCGACATCAACGAATTCGCAGCCACCGTAATAGCGTTTGCCTGGATAACCTTCGGCATATTTGTTTGTAAGCCCTGAACCTTGAGCTTCTAGTACTCTCGGACTTGCGAAGTTTTCCGAGGCAATTAGCTCAATATGTTCTTCCTGACGCCGCCGCTCGTCCTCCATCGCCTTGAAAAGCGGCTGATCAAATCCTTGTATCCTGTAGTCATCGTCATACATCGCCAGCACTCAATGCAAAAGGATAGTTCTTTATGTGGGCTGCGAATTGTAACGCTAAGATGAACAGACTGTGCCCTTACAGAGAATTGGCGACGGGGTTAGCAAAACCCTCTACAACTCTGGTCCATGCCCTAGCGAGGTTACTACGGTTATAACCGCCCCCGCCCATTCCAAGAATACGCCCATCACAAAAACGGTCAGCAAACCCTCTCAGCTGAACAGCAGCATGGCCGTGAGCACTTTCACTGTACTGCAAGTGGGTGATGGGATCACCGGCGAGAGAATCTGCCCCGGCATTCATTAATAATAGCTGAGGTTTTGCCTCCTCTAAGTAAGCCTCAACTTCAGACCACGCCTCCAGAAACGCCTCATCGTCAGAGTTAGGTGGCATGGGAATATTGAGCTTTGTCCCCTCAGCCTCGCCTTTGCCCGTCTCACTGCGTGAACCAGTTCCGGGATAGAGGAACCGACCATCCTCATGAATATCGGCGAATAATGCTCGAGGATCCGTTTCGAAACCGTAGAAAACACCGTCACCATGATGAGCATCAATGTCAACGTAGGCTACCCGCTCGAGGCCATAGAAACCCATAGCAACCTCAATAGCGACACTGCAATCGTTGAAGACGCAAAATCCCGCAGCCCGATCCCGGGCCGCATGATGGAGTCCTCCAATAGGGTTAAAAGCCCGAGGAATATCGCCTTCCATAATGGCGGCCAACGCCTCCAGCGTACCTCCAACCGTGTGCGCAGCCGCCTCGTATACACCCGGGTAAGCCGGGGTATCCCCGGCATCCAGAAAACCGTATCCAAGATCCGATAACTCACGTACCCGTTCCACGTAATCTGCGGTATGAAAGCTCTCAATTTCATCCCGAGTTGCTAACCGGGAAGGACGCCGAATTACCTGTGCCTCATAGGGTGAGCGTTCTAATTCATCTATAAAAACATCGTGGCGATCAGGTCCAAACGGATGCCTATCAGGAAAACCATACTTCGCCAATTCGTCCCCACAGATAACAATTACTTGTTCAGCCATTTATTTTCCTGTCTTGCCCTAGTAACTAGTCTACGAATGTATCTATACCACGAACCGCCTCTCCAAGGTGATGCCACCAAAAGCGGCTATCTTGCGTAACATCACCTTGAGCTTTTCCCTAGCGTCAAAATTGGTGCTCTCGGGAGTACGCCGGACCGATCACGAGTCTAATGAGTGGAATCAATCCAATCGCGCGCATTCACAAAGAGCTTCTGCCAAGGCGAATCCTCGCCCCACCCAGTCGGGTGCCAAGAATACTGCACAGTACGAAAGACTCGTTCAGGATGCGGCATCATAATCGTCACTCGACCATCTTGACTCGTTAGACCAGCGATACCACGTGGAGAGCCATTCGGATTTGCTGGATATTGGTCGGCAGTCTCACCACGGTTGTCTACGTAACGTACGCACGCAAGTTCACGGTCACAGCATACAAATGCATCTTCGGATGCGAACTCAGCACATCCCTCGCCGTGGGAAGTCACAATAGGTATGCGTGATCCGATCATGCTATTCAGCAATATCGATGGGCTGGGTTCGACTTGAACAAGCGATAAACGAGCTTCAAACTGATCCGATCGATTGCGCACGAACCTAGGCCAATGATCCACTCCCGGAATCAATTCTTGCAATGACGCTAGCATCTGACAGCCGTTACAGACACCCAGAATAAAATTATCCTCACAGTGAAAATATTCGAAAAATTGGTCGCGAATCGCATCGTTGTAGAGAATAGATTTTGCCCAGCCCTCACCAGCACCCAACACATCACCGTAGGAGAATCCACCACAAGCCACCAAACCCCGGAAGTCATCTAGGCCCACGCGCCCCGAAAACAAGTCCGTCATGTGTACGTCATAGGCATCGAAGCCTGCCCGTGTGAAGGCAGCAGCCATCTCCCGATGACTATTGACGCCTTGCTCACGAAGAATCGCAATCTTTGGGCGATGATCCCGACATATGTTCACGGCATCAGTCAATTCAAAGGTCAGGTTTGTATTCAAGCCCGGATCTTCTTCATCGAGCAAGGCATCGTAGGCTTCCAAAGCACATTCGGGATCGTCTCTCAAACGCTGCATTCGGTAAGTCAGCTCTGACCAACATCTGTGCAAGCTTGTACGCGGTACTCTATAGAGAGATTTACCACTCTGTTCGATCAAGATATCTGTGTGAGATGAGGGGCGTGCAACAACATGACATTCCCCTAATCCGTACTCAGAAAAAATGTCCTGCACAGATTGCAGATCTTTAACCCTAACTTGTACAACAGCGCCGGGTTCTTCATTGAACAAATACCTCAACACATCGGGCACGTCTGCACGTATCTGTATCTCAAGTCCGGTACGGGAGGCGAAGGACATCTCAGCTAGTGTCGAGAACAACCCGCCATCGGATCGATCATGATATGCAAGTAGCAGATGTTTCTCGCGAAGCACACGCTGAGCCTGGAAAAATCCAGCAAGCAATTTTGGGTTGTCTAAGTCTGCCGCCGGCCCTCCAAATTGGCCAAAGCACTGTGCCAGCACCGAACCTCCGAGACGCTGCTTACCGCAGGAAAGATCAATCAGCACCAAAACCGTATCACCTTCTGACATATTGAGTTGCGGAGTAAGTGTTCGGCGGACATCCACCACGGGAGCAAACGCCGAGACAATAAGAGACACCGGCGCCGTGACCGTATGCTCTTCACCATCTGCCTGCCACACGGTTTGCATGGATAAGGAATCTTTTCCAACAGGGATTGCTACACCTAATGCCGGACAGAGTTCTTCACCGATCGCTTTAACCATCTCGAACAGAGCATGGTCATCTGTTCCATGACCAGCAGCAGCCATCCAGTTTGCGGATAACCTCACATCCGCGAGACTTTCGACATCTGCGGAGACGATGTTCGTGATCGCTTCAGTCACCGCAAGACGTGCTGAGGCCGGACCAGCGTGAATGGCCACCGGCGTGCGCTCGCCCATAGACATTGCCTCACCGGTATAACCAGAATAGCTAGAGGTTGTAATAGCAACATCGCTCACCGGCACCTGCCAGGGCCCAATAAGCTGATCTCTCGAAGACATCCCGCCAACAGTCCGATCACCTATATGGATGAGAAAAGACTTATCGGCTACTGCGGGAAATGAAAGTACACGCTCCACCGCCTCATCAAGCTCTATATCCTGATCATCCCAAGCCTGCACAGAGGTATCGCTAGATACTGTTTCACGGCTCATCTTTGGCGGTTTGCCGAACAAGACATCCATAGGCATGGCAACCGGCTCATTATCAAATTCCTCATCCAGAACTCTGAGCGTACGCTCCTCGGTCAACTCACCAATCACAGCGTAAGGGCAGCGTTCACGATCGCAAATCTCGGCAAATTCTTCGATGTCATCTGCACCTACTGTCAACATATAACGCTCTTGAGACTCGTTACACCACAATTCCATCGGGCTCATACCAGGCTCATCGTTAGGAACGTTTCGCAACTGAAGAACCGCACCACAGCGATTTTGATCAACGATTTCAGGCACGGCATTGGAAAGCCCGCCTGCACCAATATCATGAATGGAAAGAATGGGATTATTCTCCCCTAGCGCCCAACAAGTATCGATGACCTCCTGGGCTCGGCGTTGCATTTCGGGGTTACCACGCTGCACTGATGCGAAGTCCAGTTCCTCTTCGCTGGTACCACTACCCTGAGAAGAAGCAGCTCCTCCACCTAGGCCGATCAGCATAGTTGGACCTCCGAGCACCACAAGTTTTGATCCAGACGGCGCGACGCATTTGTCCACATGTCCGCTGCGGATATTTCCTAGCCCCCCAGCAATCATGATCGGCTTGTGATAACCACGCCATTCACCGGACGTGTCTAGCAAACAAGTTCGAAAGTAGCCCGCTAGATTTGGCCGGCCGAACTCGTTATTAAAACGAGCGCCGCCAATAGGTCCCTCCAGCATAATTTGCAGTGGAGAGACAATCCGCTCAGGCTTGCCCAACTTCGGGCTTTCCCAAGGGCGCGACCAGTCTGGAAGCTCCAGATGGGAGACCGTGAATCCCGTCAGACCAGCTTTCGGTCTAGCCCCTCTACCAGTTGCACCTTCATCTCTAATCTCGCCACCAGAGCCCGTGGCTGCACCAGGGAACGGTGAAATCGCAGTCGGATGGTTGTGCGTCTCCACCTTCATAACCAGATGAGCGGGTTCCTCAAATTGATGGTAGAGGTGCGAGTTGGAATCAGGCGCCCACCACATCGATGTGGGCCCCTCAATAACCGCCGCATTATCTGAGTAAGCGGACAAGACACCCTCTGGTGCGTGCGCGTGGGTGTTTTTGATCATCTGGAACAAGCTTTTCTCAGCCGGTTGCTGGTCAATCAACCAGGTAGCATTGAAGACTTTGTGACGGCAGTGTTCGGAATTTGCCTGAGCGAACATCATGAGCTCAACATCGGTGGGATCCCGTTCAAGCACACCGAACTGCTCAGCCAAATAACGAATCTCATCGTCAGAAAGAGCTAACCCGAGCTCCTGATTAGCCGCTGAAAGCGCTGACTCTCCCTCTCTCAGCAAGTCAAT